>JAGTVA010000119.1 GCA_018224445.1 Saprospiraceae bacterium | reverse complement strand
GGATAAAGTGATAGGAAATATTTCAGCAATTGATCACCACAAAGATCCCTTTACTTTTATAAAAACTGCAGCGGCTTTATTAAAGGAGCGAAGGGACCTTAGTTTTGTGTGGATAGGAACCGGAAAGACCAAACTCAGAGAGGATTTGGGGGCATTGATTATTAAGTTGGGATTGAAGGGTAAAATCCATTTTCCGGGCTATGTGGACAATGCCAAAAAACACCTGGTCGATTTTGATGTATTCCTGTTCACAAGTGCTACGGAGGGTTTGGGCACTACCGTCCTCGATGCACTGGTAAGAAAAGTACCGGTAGTGGCTACAGCAGCTGGAGGAGTGACGGAGTTAATATCTCATTTGGATACCGGTTATCTCGCTGAATTGGGAGATGTGTCCGGACTGAAGGAAGGAGTTACAACGATTTTAAATAACCTGGATTTGACAGATGAAATGGTAGGCAATGGGTACCGAAAAGCCCGTGATCATTTTTCTCCGGAAAAAATGGCAGGCCGGACATTGTCGATTTACCACTCAGTAATGACTGAACGGATTTAAATAACTAATGGACTGTTGCTCAGTTGTCACTATAACCAAATTTTTGTTAAAGAATGTTTACCTTTGCACGACTCGGTTAAAAGTTATTACCTTTATTATTTGAACGTAACTTCAGGAGACATGCAAAAATATTTACTCATTTCCGCCATTTCATTTTTTTTGGGTTTTCAATTCCTTGACGCTCAGGAAGTCCATTGGACTCAATACGAAATGATGCCCTTGTTGCTCAATCCCGCCAAGACTGGTGATTTTAACGGTACCTTCAGAGTGGGAGGCATATACCGCAATCAATTTTCTTCAATTACCCCCGACGCCTTTAATACGCCCGGCATATATGTAGATGCCCCTGTGATCAAGGGATTCAGAGACAACGATTGGGTGGGGGCCGGAGGGACCATATTTGTCGATAGAGCAGGTGCTCTGGGGTTACAAACCGGTGCTTTTTTACTGAGTGGTTCATACCACCTGGCCATAGGTAAGGCCGCCAATACGTATTTGGTATTTGGATTTCAAACAGGGGCTTTTGCCAAGAGAATCAGAGATATTGATGCCTACAACAGCGAGGCGAATATTTTGGGTATGGACGATCCCACTCAAGGGACACTGACTGATCAGGCAGAAAATGCCCAGGAATACGCCGGAGGACTTATTTTCAAAACCAATTTTAGCGAGAGAACCTTTATGGAGCTGGGCTTTAGTATCAAACACCTGAATCGCCCCAGATTGAGTTTGGGGCAGGGAGGTGCAGGTAGGCTTCCCATGCGATATACCGCTCACGGATATTTGGATTATAAAGTATCCGACCAGTTTACCTTAACACCTGGATTTCTTTATGAAAACTATGAACCCGCATCTCTTGCGGTAGCCCAACTGAGGGGATCACTACTGGTAAATGAAGAGCGCGACATTTATGTGAACGGAGGAGTGGGATTTCGTGTTGATGATTCAGCGCATGTACTTTTGGGTATGCAGTTTGGAGATTTGACGGTGGGAGTGGCTTATGATTTTACGGTTTCCGACCTGGCGAGCGCTGCCAACTATTTTGGAGGATTTGAAATTGCTGCCAATTATATTGTAAAAATTTATAAAAAACCGGAGGTCGACCCCGTTATATTTTGTCCGAGGTTTTAAGCCGGGTAAAATTAATTTTAAAACTATTTTTTCATGAGAAGAATATTTGAAATCACCCTTGTCGCCGGTATTTTTCTGCTGGCTTCCCTCCCTGCGAATGCACAACCCCTTTCTGAGCCCACTTACGAGATGAAGTTGGAGTATGCCTACGAATTGTACGCAGAGAAAGACTATTATAATGCACTCGATATGTTTCAGGAGTGCTACCGCGACAGCAGAGACGTGCAATTGCTCCCCCAATTGGCGAAATTGAATTACCTTTTGAGGGATTACGAACGGGCAGAGCGTTGGTACGATCGCTATATTTCAAAAGACGAGGAAAAGTTATATGTGGAAGATCGCTTCTATTACGCCAGAATATTGAGAATACTTGGAAAAATGGAAGAGTCGAGAGAAATGTTTTTGGAATTCATGGATTTATCCGACAATGAGGAGCTAAACAATAGAGCTGAAGTAGAATTGTTGGGTATGGAAGTGACCCGCGGAATGGAACAACCGGAGGATCTTTTTATTACCGCAATCAGCCAAAACATCAACAGTGGCCTGACCGATCTTTCCCCTGCGGTTGGCCCGGATGGTAAATTGTATTACGCCACCTTTAACAGGAGTAGCAGAATTACCTATACCGAAGATGAACAACCCCATTTCTTGAGAATTTATTCCGCTGCTCCCAACGAGGACGACTGGGCAGCCGGGGAACGCATGCGACATCGTATCAACAGAGAAAATTACCACACCGGCAATGTATCAATATCAAGCGATGGAAGGACGATGTTTTTTACCCGGTCTCAAATTCAGGGAGAAGAGTTGATAGAAAGTGAAATCTTCATGAGCTCCTACGACGGCAATGACTGGGGAGCCCCACAGCGTTTGGAAGGAGTGAATGGAGAATGGATTGCAACCCATCCCGCACCGGGTGAACTATTCGGAAATCAGGTTTTGTATTTTTCTTCAAATATGGATGGAGGTAGAGGTGGATTTGACATTTACTACGCTACCCATCAGGGCGGGAACAGATACAGCATTCCGGTGAATTTAGGAGGAGTCATAAATACCGCCGGAAATGAAGTTACTCCACATTACATCGATGGAAAACTATTTTTTAGCTCCGATGGACATCCGGGTATGGGTGGCCTCGATGCCTTTGCGAGTACATGGGACGGCACAAGGTGGAGCGATCCGGTCAACAAAGGTCCCGGGATTAATACTCCCTACGACGATTTCTATCTAAGATTGGATGAAAATGAGAAAAATGGTTTTATGGTTTCCAATCGCCCCTACGACCGAAAGAGAACTTCCAGAAGCAAGAGTTGTTGCGACGATATTTTCAGGGTAAAAGTGGAAGATGTCAAAGTCAATTACGTGGCTACCGTGTTGGATGAAAACAATCAACCCCTATTCGGGTCCACCATCAAACTTCAGGAAATACGACGTGGAGAAGTGGTAAACGAAATCAGTGCCACCAATGAAGACGGAAATACCTTCAATGTACCTCTCCAACCGGAAAAATCCTATCGAATCATTATCGACAGAGACGAATACCACAGCGATTCCATTGCTGTAAATACAGTGGGATTGGAAGAGGATACCACATTTGAAAGAGAGTTTTTCCTCCTTGAGAGAGATCCTGTTATAGAAATTATTTCTATTAACGAGCCCATCCGATTGAACAATATTTACTACGATTTTGACGACGATCAAATTCTGCCCGAGGCTGAAAAAGACCTCGATTATCTGTACGAGCTCATGATTGATTACAGCAATATGGTTATTGAACTATCCGCTCATACGGACGCACGGGGAAATCCCTCCTACAACATGAATTTGTCACAGAGAAGGGCCAATTCCGCCAAGGAGTATCTCGTGAACAAAGGCATCGACAGAAACAGAATCCAGGCAGTTGGATACGGAGAGACCAAAATTTTAAACCAATGTGTCCCCAATGTGGAGTGTACCGAAGAGGAACACCGCCTCAACAGAAGAACAGAGTTTAAGATATTGGAGGGCCCCACGACCATTGAAATTCGCAAAGAGAGAATCGAACTGCGCGGAGACGCCCCTCAGGGAAATCTCCAGATGGAGGACGATCAAAATTCAGTGAATTGGGATTGGATTCGAAATCTTCAATCGATGGCTTCGGTAGAATTGCACCCCATGCCTCAAAGTGGGTTGCAGAGCTGGATCAACAATCGCGAGATTAAATTGGACTCCGTACCCGACGGAGGTGCTTCCCAATCGCAACAAGAATTGAAAGAAGTGCGTTACGCAGATATAAAATTCGAGAAGCAGTTTCACGATTTTGGTTTGATCAAAAAGACAGACCGCCCTGAACACATTTTTGAATTTGTGAATACGGGAGAGGAGGATTTGATAATTGATTTTGTAACCGCCTGTGAATGCACGGAATTGGATTGGCCGACAAGCCCCATTTCGCCGGGAGAGCGAGGCCAAATCAAGGCAGTGTACGATCCTACAGAAAGAGAGGGGGAGCAGGAAGTAACCATAGATATCATTGCCAACACCAACCCAATGGTAAAGTCTGCTCGCTTCAGGGTCTTTATTATAGATTAACCCATCGGCATGACCCTACTTTTATCGATGACTGAGTTATTGGCCTTCCTCAGTGGTCTCATTTATGTGTATTACGCTGCCCACAACGACTTGCGTTGCTGGTATTGGGGGATTCTGAGTTGTGCGGCCTGGATATGGGTTACGGTGGTAACCTATGGGTTGTACGCCGATGGATTGCTCCATTTTTTTTATGTGGTCATGGGCTTTGTGGGTTTGTACCAGTGGAAAAAGGGTGGAACCCACCGAGCTCCCCTAAAAATTTCTACCTCAAACACCATCGAGGTGCTTTG
>JAGTVA010000118.1 GCA_018224445.1 Saprospiraceae bacterium | reverse complement strand
CATATTATAAAAAAATATAATCTATATGTTTTTTATAAAAAACTGGTCGCGGTCTTCAAGAAAGGGGTATCGCTTCCGAAAGGTCAGGAGATCATCTTTGGAGAAGGTGACCGTAGCCAGGCCTTCATTTTGGTCGAGGAATGCGAGTAATTTCCCCTCATAGTCGATGATTTGGGTTTCTCCCTGATAGTCTATATTATTGGCATCCCGTCCAACCCGGTTTACTCCGACCACAAAGGAAAGATTCTCGATAGCTCGCGCTTTAAGCAAAGCATTCCAGGCATCTCTTCTCACTGAGGGCCAGTTAGCCACGTAGACCATTACATCGGAGTCATCGTTATTTCTGCTCCAAACCGGAAACCGAAGGTCGTAGCATACCATAAGTTTTATTTTCCAGCCCTTTATCTCAATAGAAACTATTTTATTCCCGGCCTGAAAACGCTCATTTTCCCCGGCATAGGAAAACAGGTGGCGCTTGTCGTAATGAACACCTTCCCCCTGAGGGCCAAAGCAAAGGAATCGGTTGTAATACGCTTCTTCTTCCTGCACAATGATACTCCCGCACACCCAGGCATTCCTTTTAGAGGCCTGTGACCTCATCCAATCAACAGTGGGCCCATCCATGGTCTCGGAATTATTCACCGGATTCATTGTAAACCCTGTGGTAAACATTTCGGGAAGAAAAAAGGCGTTGGAATGCCGGTGCATTTCCATCAGGCTTTCCCCCCGCTCTCTGTTGAGAGAGGGATTGCACCACGCCAGGTCCCATTGAAGAGCGGTAAGGGTTAAAAGATTATCCATGATAAGCAATTGGTTTATACGATCGAAGATAAAAAAAAGGGTACCACTCCGAAGGAATAGTACCCATTAATTTTCTATAGTAATAATATCTGTTATTATTCAGTAGCCCCGGCTTCTGCTTCAGGTGATTCTCCTCCTTCTGCTCCCTCAGCTCCTTCTTCTCCCTCTTCTCCTTCTTCTCCTTCTACTCCAACTTCACCGGGTTTAACGGTTTTCAACACCCTTGGAACTTCAACTGAAATTACCGGAATACCGCTTGCATTCAGTATTTGAACTCCCTCCGGACATTCTATGTCACTAATTCTTTTCGAATCTCCCAGCTCGAGTCCTGTAATATCTACAAAAAGCGTATCAATAAGGTTTTCCGGTTTGGCTTTGATTTTTACCTTGCGAACTAATTTTATCAATTTACCTCCACCTTTTACCCCCGGTGAAGTTCCCACCACCTTGAGAGGGATACTTACTTTGGTTTCCACATTGTCGACCAGTTTTTGAAAGTCCACGTGAAGAATTTCCTCAGTCACGGGATGGAATTGAACGTCCTTCAAAATACATTTGTATGTATTTCCATTAATGGATACCTCTGCCAATCGGAAGTCAGGGGTATATATTAATTTTTTAAAGCTGCTCGGGTCACAAAGAGCATGTATATTTTCATCGCTTCCATAAATTACTGCCGGAACCAACTTATTTCGTCTGGCTGATTTAGAGGCTTGCTTGCCCAGGTTTTCTCTTAAATCCGCCTTAATGGATACCATTTCCATATTGTTGTTTTTTCAAGTATTTTCAAAAGGACTGCAAAGATAGGTAATGTAATTAAATTATTGAGCACTTTTTTAATAAAAAAAATGCACAAAGAAAATTAGGTGATAAAACGCTACTTATCACTCGATATAAAGTGCTGAAATAGACCTGTGCTCATGGGTGTTTCTAATGGCCTTGGCAAATAAGGGAGCTACAGTCAGTACCGATATTTTATCTGATTGTTGTTTGAGGGGAATGGTATCGGTGACAATGAGTTCATCAATTCTCGAATTGGCAATATTTTCATATGCATTTCCACTCAGGACAGGGTGTGTACATATAGCTTTAACTGAGGCCGCCCCTTTTTCCATCAATGCGTCGGCCGCCTTGCACAAAGTACCAGCTGTATCCACAATATCATCAACCATAATGATCTCCGCCCCTTTCACATCACCAATTACAATAATTTCAGCTACTTCGTTGGCAGTTTCCCTTCTCTTATCGCAAATTACCAGGTCCCTGCCAAAATATTTGGCGTACATTCTGGCGCGTTTCACTCCTCCCACGTCAGGGGAGGCAAATTTTACCTTGCTCAAATCTTTTTCTTTTAAAAAGGGAATAAAAATAGCGTTCCCTTTGAGGTGATCTACCGGAATATCAAAAAATCCCTGAATCTGATCGGCGTGAAAATCGAGGGTCATTACCCTGTTTGCTCCCGCAGCTTCTAGTAGATTGGCGATAAGTTTAGCAGATATGGGAACTCTAGGTTTGTCTTTTCTGTCTTGTCGCGCATATCCAAAGTAGGGTATGACGGCGATGATGTACCCGGCCGATGCCCGTTTAGCGGTATCAATCATCAGAAGCAATTCCAAAAGATTATCTGAGGGTGCAAAAGTACTCTGAATTAAAAAAGTGTAGGCTCCGCGCACCGATTCGCAAATTTCAGTTTGGATTTCTCCATCGCTAAATCTTTGAAATTTTAATTTTCCTTCCTCCGCACCGTAGTTCTTTATAATTTCACTGGCTAAATAGCGGGACTCGGATCCCGAGAAGAGTTTGACTTCCATGGTAGGTTACTTCGTTTACTATTAATTTAATTGGAAATCCAAAGTTATGAAATTGTTAGCTAATTGATTGTTAAATAATCAACTTAAAATTAAAAATGACGTGAACTAAACAGAAAGTTATTATATTTAACTTCTGAAGTCTCGGTGCCAAAAAACGGAACCGGTCTTCCAGTAAAGAAAAAATATTCAGAATATGATCTTCGGCGGATTTGAAGAATGGTGGATTACCCTGAGTTTGATACAGCAGATTTTTTTCGTCACCGCTGCGGTGTCCTCCTTTTTCTTTGTGGTTATTTTCATCGCGAGTTTGTTTGGCTTTGATTCAGATACGGATTTCGATTTCGATGCGGATGCAGACAGCGGTTTTTCCGTAGGTGAAGTGGGGGACTTCACCCTTCTATCCGTGCGTGGAATTGTGGCCTTTTTTACTTTTTTCGGCTGGGGAGGTTTTTTAATTCTCAACTCAGGAGGCAGTGCCATTTTAGCCATTGGCTTTGCACTGTTTGCAGGATTTGCCGCCCTCTTTGTAGTGGGGTACCTGTTGTATGTTTTCAACAATCTCACTGAGGTGGGCAACTTTAATATTCAAAATGCATTGTACAAAGAGGCAGAGGTATACCTCCCCATATCGGGTGAGGAAAACCCGGGAAGAGTCCAGGTCATCATTGGCGGAGTCCTGAGAGAAGCTCCTGCTATATCAATAGGGACAGACCGTCTGAATACCGGGGAGTTGGTCACCGTGGTAGGCGTAAAGGAAGACGGCATGCTGGTGGTGGAGCCACTTCAGGTTCTCGAGACCGAAACAAGTGAATAATATTTATTAAAAACAAAACAGTAAAATCATGATAGAAACTTCGATTATCATCCTCGCGGGTCTGGTTTTTTTAATCCTATTGATGCTGATGTATGCGGTTACGAGATATAAGCGCTGTCCCTCAGATAAGATATTGGTTATTTATGGAAAAACCGGGCAGGGGTCGGCCAAATGTCTGGCAGGTGGTGCCGCTTTTGTTTGGCCTGTCATACAGGATTACGAGTTTCTGGACCTGACCCCCATTTCGATTGATGTAGACCTAAGGGGTGCACTGAGTAGACAAAACATCAGGGTGAACGTTCCCTCGAGGTTTACTGTGGCGGTTTCCAATGAGCCTTCAGTAATGACCAATGCCGCTGAGAGGTTGCTCGGAAAAGGTAGAGCTGAAATAGCTGATTTGTCCAAAGACATCATCTTCGGTCAACTGAGGTTGGTAGTCGCAACCATGGATATTGAGGAGATCAATTCAGACCGGGACAAATTCCTCACCAATGTGGCCAACAATGTGGGTTCAGAGCTCAAGAAAATTGGTTTGACCCTCATCAATGTAAATGTTACCGACATTCAGGATGAATCCATGTACATTGAAGCCCTCGGTAAGGAGGCTGCGGCACATGCCATCAATGAGGCGAGAGTAAGGGTAGCAGAGAGAGAACGAGAGGGTTCCATTGGGGAAGCCGAAGCCAGAAGGGATCAGCGTATCAAAGTAGCCAATGCCGAATCCGAGGCCATCTCGGGTGAAGCAGAAGCCAAGCAGCAGGAAAGAGTCCGGGTTGCCGAGGCGAATGCGCGCTCAATTGAGGGGGAAAACTCCTCTCAAATCAGTATTGCTCAATCCGATTCTGAGAGAAGAGAGAGAGAAGCCGAAGTAAACAACCGGGCCATTGCCACTGAAAAAGTGGAAGAAGCCAAAGCCCTTGAAATATCCTATCAGGCAGAGGTAAAAGCTGAGAATGCAAGGAGAGCCCGGGAGACGGCAAAACAGGAGGCAGATGTATTAGTGAGTGCGGAAATCGCCAAGAAAAAACTGGAAATAGAAGCCGATGCCGTAGCCGAAGAAACCAGAAGAAAAGCAAAAGGAGAGGCCGATGCTATTTTTATGAAAAAAGAAGCCGAAGCGAGAGGAATGTATGAATTACTGACCAAGCAAGCCCATGGATTTGAGCAAATAGTAAAATCCTCCAACGGGAATTCCAGAGATGCTGTATTGCTGATGATCGCAGACAAACTCGAAGGCCTTGTAAAAACTCAGGTCGACGCCATTAAAAACATCAAAATAGATAAGGTGACGGTATGGGAAGGCGGCAACTCTAAAGAAGGGGAAGGCAATTCGACCAGCAAATTTATCAGTGGATTGTACAAAGCCGTTCCCCCAATGAGCGATCTGTTCAATATGGCGGGAATGGACCTCCCCGCCTACCTCGGGAAAGCTCAGGAAGAAAAACAAGTCAATATCCCAGAAGTGCATCCTGAGGAGAAAAAAGAAGGGGACGATAAAGTAGAGGACAAAAAGCCGAATAAGGATAAATGAGTCCACTCATAAATAATTACCAGGGTGCGGGCGGCAAAAACAGTCACCCCGCCCCATTTGAATTCTCCATCTGATTTGAAGAACAAAGAGAGTATCCTGGGATTTCTGTTCCTTTTTATTCTGGGACTGACCTGGGGATCGAGCTATATTTTAATCAAAAAAGGCTTAATCGCTTTTTCCCCTCTTCAGGTGGCTATGCTCCGATTTGGAATATCGGGTCTGGCCTTTCTTCCCCTGGCTTTCAGGTATATCTTCAAACTCACCTCTAAAGAAAAATGGGGCCTGGTCTGGGTAGGGCTCCTGGGAAGTGGCTTACCCGCCATTCTCTTCGCGCTGGCCCAAACCAAAATATCCAGCTCTATGGCCGGAATACTCAGTTCTTTCACTCCACTGGCCACCTATCTGTTTGGACTTTTGTTTTTTGGAATCCTGTTCCACGTTAAAAAATTCTGGGGAGTAATCATTGGCCTGGCGGGAGCGATCGTTATGATAGCCTTAAATTCACAGGGAGCCCTGGATGGAGAGTTCACTTATGGGTTTCTGGTCATTTTAGCAACCGTTTGTTACGCCATCAATTCCAATCTCATCAAACACTATTTTCAAAATTACTCTCCCTTTCTGATTGCAACAGTCAGTTTCAGCATCACCGGTGTTCCCGTATTTGCCATGCTTTTTCTCACCGACTTCACCACCGTGCTGGCCGAACATCCGCACGGCTGGGCCTCACTCGGGTATTTGGTTATCCTGGCAATTTTCGGCACCGTGGTGGCCTCCATTATCTTTTTTAAACTGGTGCAGATGACGGATGCGCTTTTCGCCTCCTCCGTGAGTTATTTGGTTCCCCTGTTCGCTGTATTTTGGGGAGTACTGGACGGCGAACGCCTGGAGTGGTTTCACTTTTTAGGCATGGTGCTCATATTGGCGGGGATTTATTTCTCCAGGGTTCAAAAACCTTCCCGAACCGGCAGGTAAAATCACAAAATACCAAACACGCCTTAACCGCAAGTCCATTCACGATTTCATAACTCGTTGATTTAACATATATATTCCTAAAAAATGCTAAAATTCCCTCTCCAAACCAGAAGAATCAATATATTTTGACTTATCATTGTTAAACGGTCCATGACCGTGATATTTTCTGCCGATCACAAAGGAGAACGAACGATCCTGCTGAAAGCAGGTGGAGGTCCGGGGGACCTCTAAGTGAGAGAACCGCGAAGCGGGCGGGTTTGCAATTTTCTCGTCGGTAGTTTTAGGTACAGTAAAAAATTTAAACAGGTGAAACGGTCCATGACCGCCATATTTACTGCCGGACACAAAGGAGAATGTTTAAATTCCTCATCGGCAGTCAATCGTTTACTAACAAATTTAACCAGGTGAAACCAGATCGATTGATTTTTGTTTTTTTACTTTTCTTAATGCTGCCTACTGTCCCGCTTAATAGTCAGGACACCATTATTGTGGATATGATTAAAAGTACTTATGATGTACCTTTAAAAATCCCTAAGGGTACCATGATTTTATCAACTTGGGTGGCGCAGGATACTTCTGAGTATACATTTAAAAAGGAGGAATCCAGTATTGAGGTTCAGAGGTATATGGTGGATTTGGAACAAATGATTTATCTGCCTCAGTATAAGAATGATTCCTTTAATCTTTACAATGCGGAGGTGTTTACAAAAGGAAATAACCAACAGTTGTTTTTTTATGTGGATGTTAATAGGAGTCAAAAAAGAATAGATAACAAGGTTGTCCCGATTAAAGAGGGAGTCCCTTTTTATTACGAAATACCTCTATGGAGTTTAACGCTGGACTCTATTTCCCTTTTAATACCTTTTCAATTTAAATTTACATCTAAAGGAGATTTATGGGCAACTTCCCTTCTTAAATACAAAATTCCTGCCAATTTAAAGGATTCCTCAATGTCTATTGATTTGAATTTTGGAGTTTATTTTCCAAATTTTGCTTTCCCAACTTTTTCTGAGAAACGCGAAAAAATTACTATTCAAAACTACTTATTGGAGGAACCATTTTTTTTTAATGGCACCTTCTGGAAACTTACCTCCCCCAATCTTGACAACAATAAAATTACTTTTGTTGAATTGGCTATAGACGAAAAACCGATTGGTTACAAGGCAGGATATTATGTAAATTTTGAAGAATTGTTTGAGAAACACGATAAACCAATAGAAGTAATTCAACGATCAGATTCGTCCATATTTTTATTTTATTTTTGGGGAAAGTGGTGTCAACCTTGTTTAAAAGCGATGCCTTCAACTAATGAGCTCGGTAGAGTGGCAAAAGCTAGCGATATATTGACAATGTACGGTGTAGCCCTTCTAAGTTCAACAGAGCAACCATCTGATATTGTTAAATTCGTTCAGGATGAAGGGATTGTGTTTCCTAATTTTTTTGAAAGTCTTACTTACAAACAAAACTCAATACGCAGTCATCTTAAAATCATGTCTTACCCCACCTATATTCTTGTCAATTCTCAGGGTCAAATTCTATTAAGAAGTGGGAGCGCAGCCGCAGTAAAGGAATTCATAGAGAGCTATTAACACACTAAAAAAACAAAAATACGTTATTCCTGTTGATATTCTTAATGGATGTAGCCATTTTTGGTCTTGCAAGAAACGCAGATTTTTTATTAATTTCGGATCCTTTCATTTGTACGAAACTACCGATAGGTATAGATTTGATTTATAGTATTGTCCTCCGTATTGAGTTACGTTAGTGCTTTTATGAACCTCATTCCATTGTGGTTGAATATTTTCTTTCCCAACCAAAGACGTAAGGCAAGATGAGGGTGGAATAACATGAAAAATGTCAGTACCATTGATTTATCCCGGATTAAATGAGGGGCAGTGATGACAAGAATTGAAAAATTTCCATCCAATAATCAGAGAAATCAACTAATCAAATAAATCAGCGGTTCAGACAGTGGGATGCCTGGGACAAGGGGTCTGTTTTTCTCTCTAAGTTTGATGAATTATATAGAATTGTCATTGGTGCAAGATATCAGGAACTGGTAACCACCAGTTTTAGTTATGTAGGTTGTAAGTGTGTAGACTTGTACGGCAATGAAATCCTTCCTATCGATTGTGAATTACTAGTAAATTATCCCGAATTCGGGAATTTGGATTGCGAAGAAGTAATTGTACAGGAAGAAATTAATCAACTCGTCTGGCGAAACAAAGACTCCGACGGTGTGGTCCTCGTGGAATCTCAAATGGATATCCCACAGCATACGCATGACCCCGTACCATTGGAAGGTGTAACCCATATGCAGGTGAGGAACAGCTCGCATACTGCTGAAATGTTGGAAATAATTTTTGAAGGAGGAGTGGGGGATTTTTTCAGAACTGAAGTTAAATAAGAATTGGGAAATTAAAATTAAATAAAAGCCAATGAAAAATATGATGTCTTTACTCCTTTCATTTCTAAGCATCTTGCTGTTATTCACTGGATGTGAAAAAGACCCCATTTTGCCAGTAGATGAGTGCCAAAACCCTCCCTGTGAAGAGGATCCTCCCCCCAGTAAGATTGGGATTTTGGACACAATATGGACGATAGCCATTGATGGAGGATATACCAGTACCCAACATATTGAGGTAAGGGACGGCGTGGTTTACTTTAGCGTAGGCTCCAGTATATTTGCCTACAATACTCTAACTGGTGAGGAACTTTGGAGTTGGGCTGATCCGGAATTTGGCAAACATTTAAGTTTTTATATTTGTGACGAAGGAGAAGCGGTTTTTTTTCAGAATTGGCGTGAAATAGCCTCAATT
>JAGTVA010000117.1 GCA_018224445.1 Saprospiraceae bacterium | reverse complement strand
CTTCAAAGTTCAAACCAGCGGTGGTCCCGCCGTCCACATTGAGGGTAAGATCAGAACCTGCATCGGCACTGAATGAACCGCTACCGGTTAAGTCTCCGTTGATAGTGAGTTCAGCCTTGTTGAGTGCAAGAACTCCGCTTTGAAGTGTCAACATTTCTTCAACATCCAGATTGCCGCTAATTGCAACGCTGCCCGAGGAGCCCACCTCTATGTTTAGATTGTTTACTTGATTTGCCTCTGATGAAAAGTTCAGGGTTCCCGTTACGGAACCACCTGAGGAAACAGTGAGGTCGGAACCCGCTACACTGGCTGAAAGCTCCCCGTTACCTGTAGCCGAAACATCTCCACTGATTTCAAGGTCATTTCCATTTAACTCAAAAGTCCCACTTTCCATGGACAGGGTGCCGGCGACATCTACATTGCTGTTTAGGGTAACCGTATTATCCGATCCCACATCAATGGTCAGATCGGTCAATCCCTCTCCCGATAATTCTATGCCGGTCTCTGAAGAAGTATTACCTGAATAAATCACATTGTAATCACCTGAAAAGGTCAAGGTGCCTCCGAGTAAGGCTAAGGAACCACCGGAAACCTCTACAACGGCATCGCTTTCCAGATTCATTGAACCTCCGGTATCCAAATTTAAAATGCCTTCGGATAATACAAGAGCTTGGTTGACAACCACATCAGCTACCAAGGTAAGTGTGGCAACTGCGGATTCAAGAACATCGGTTGTCAAAGTTCCGGTAAATACGACTATAGCGGTTCCTTCCAATACCAGTTCTTCTAAAATGATGGAACCACTACCGGTAATTGATCCTCCGCTCATGGTAAGTGAGGAGTTGGCAGCTGAATTTAATTCGCCGTCTACATCCAGTACTGTTGAATTACCACTGAGTGTTACCTCGGAGTCGAGAATTACATCAATCCCCACAGGAATAATGATCTGCACATCGGATTCATTGGTTCCGGGAGCTTCGCCCACCCAGGTAGCTGAGCTGCTCCAATCCCCTGAGGCAATGGCTGTAAAGGTTTGTCCATAAACCTGAGAGGCAGTAAGTGCGCAAAATAGCAACGCCATACATGCCGTGAATAATTTTAATTTGATCGCTTTCATAATTATGAGTTTTGAGTTAGAAAATAAATCTTTAATATCATGTAAAATGGCATTAAATATTGATTGAACAACATTCAACGTCAAAATGCAATATTTTAAATCTTTATTCAATAATAGAAGAGGACCTCCTATTTGGACAGGCAATATGAAATTGCTCTGTGGATATGAGCATGATTCAATTCTTAAAACGAAAAATCGACAAAAAAGTTTATTTTATATCGGATTTTTATTATTATCGATATAAATACTGGTGAAATCTATTCTATACTAACTAATATTCAAGCCATTGTGGATTGCTAATGATTGTCAAAATAAAAAATGCACCTCCACAACCCCTCACTCCAATCTGAGCACCCTCACCACTGCTAATTTGTTTCCCTCCTTCAATTCTATCAAATACTGCCTTGAGGATAGGCCCGAAAGATCCAGGCGGTGTTTACCGGCACCGATTAAATGTCCGCTGCGGATTTGTTTTCCGTTCAGATCGATGATGCGGTATTCCACTTTTTCAATAACTTCCGGCAATTCGAGGTATATAAAATGAGTGGCGGGATTGGGGTACACACTGCCGATTTCCAGTCCCTTTTCTTCCACTGAATTGATCATAGTGAAGTAATCCTCAGACCAGGCTACGCAGCCGTTGCGATCGGTACTGCGAATCAGGAATGGACCAAAGTTACACATTTCAAAATAATCGTGCCCCATGAGGCTGGTATCCTGATTGGCAATCCAATTCATCATGTTGTTTTCTTCGCAAAACCATTGCCAAAATACAAATTCCTCCGGATTGGTTAGTTGCAGCAGCTCGTAACCCTCCAGTTCAATTTGTGGAATCACCGCATCCACATCCCTTTTATCCACTTCCAGAGTCAGGCCGAGTTGCAGGATTAAGTCCGGACACTCCTCAGGTGCACCTTCCGCAAAGTAGCTCCCTCCTTCGGAAACGATCAGTTCTTTTCCGGTGGCTCCGGGTATGGGCTCAAAGTCTTTGTACCATTGAATACTGGTATCCATGGAAAAAATGAATTGAACGGTGTCGTTGTTGCAAATAATGGTTTCGCCCTCCGGGCCTACTGCAAACTCACCTAAAGTTTCAACAAACGGGGGTAAAAAGGCGTACCCATCCAACAGGTATTCCTCCGACCGAACTACACAGGTGTCCAGAGTCACTTCCACACTGAACCAGGCCGGGACATCCTCGTAGTAGTTGACTACCAGAAAACTGTCCGTTGCCCCGGGTATGGGCTCGGCTTCATCCCCACCTGAAAAAGGGCGTTTGTACCACGCATAACTGTCAAAGGTGCCGGTAAAAAGCACTCCCTCGCTCTCGGGACAAAGCATCAGATCTCCCTCTATCTCCACTTCAAAGTCGCATTGTGCAAGGGCTTGATAGGCCATAGCAGACAGATATAAGGCAAAAAGCATCAGATAGGAAATCGTTTTCATCTGTTTAAAATTTTTTGCTTGCATAAAATATGCAAAAAATTTGAATACATTCAGGAACTCGCATGCAACTTATTTTAATCATTCCCCTTTGGGTAATTTTTGATTAAAAAAGTTCATGCTCGTTTCATATTTATATAAATTTTTGTTAACCCATTATTTAAAATTTACAAAATGGCCGTTTGAATCGATTTCCGGTACTGACCGGCTGTTACTTGTCACTGCCTGACCTGATTTCATCTGCTCTGGTTTTGATGGCATCCACCACATTGGGATCCAGTAAAGTGGAGGTGTCGCCCAAATTAGAACTGTCCCCTTCGGCAATTTTTCTCAATATGCGTCTCATGATTTTTCCCGATCTCGTTTTAGGAAGCCCCGGGACGAATTGTACAATTTCCGGTTTGGCGATCTTACCGATTTTATCCACTACGCTGTTGATAATTTCAGCTCTGAGTTGGTCGGGATTTTCAATTTGATTCTTGAGAATGATGTAGGCGTAAATGGCCTGCCCCTTTATTTCGTGTGGGAATCCCACCACCGCCGATTCGGCCACTTTAGGGTTGGTATTGATGGCGTCCTCAATTTCAGCCGTACCGAAGCGATGCCCCGAAACATTGATGACGTCATCTACCCTGCCGATGATCCGGTACATTCCGTTTTGGTCTCTTTTTGCGCCGTCTCCGGTAAAGTAATATCCCTCGTAATGGGAGAAATAGGTGAGCTTACAGCGCTCGTGATCTCCGTAGGTTGTCCGCAATATAGAGGGCCAGGGATATTTGATACAGAGGTATCCCTCTTTTTCGTTTTCCTTTATTTCCTTTCCATCGGCATCCAACAGTACGGGTTGAATTCCCGGCAGGGGATGTCCTGCGTGACTCGGTCTCATGGGAGAAAAGCTGCCCAATCCGCTGATCATTATTCCACCGGTTTCCGTTTGCCACCAGGTATCGACTATGGGGCATTTTCCTTTTCCAACCACTTGGTGGTACCAGTTCCACGCCTCCTCATTGATGGGTTCTCCCACAGTACCCAATACCCTGAGTGAATCTAAGCTGTAGCTGAGCACGTGGTCTTCACCGTAGGCCATTAAAGCGCGTATGGCCGTGGGGGCGGTGTAAAACTGATTTACTCCGTGTTTGTCACAGACCTGCCAGAATCTGCCGGGACTGGGGTAGGTAGGCACCCCTTCAAACATCACGGTAGTGGCCCCGTTGAGCAGAGGGCCGTACACGATATAGGTATGGCCAGTAATCCAGCCGATATCGGCAGTACACCAGTAGATGTCCGACTCGTGATATTGAAAGACATTTTTAAAGGAGTAGCCCGCGTAGACCATGTAACCTCCGCAGGTGTGAACGACCCCTTTTGGTTTTCCGGTAGAACCTGAAGTGTAAAGAATAAAGAGCATATCCTCAGAGTCCATGGGCTCTGCCGGGCAGGTTTTATCTACCGTTTCCAATTCCTCGTGAAGCCAAAGGTCCCGCCCTTGTTCCATTTTGACATCCCATTTTGTTCTTTCTGAAACGATGACCTTTTCAATCGTACTACAACTTTTTAAGGCCTCGTCTACTATTCGTTTGACGGGAATTTCTTTGGTCCCTCTGTAAAGGCCGTCACTGGTTAGAACGAATTTGGCGCTGGCGTCGTTTATCCGGTCGGCTAGCGCATTGGCGCTGAATCCGGCAAAAACCACAGAGTGGATAGCCCCTATTCTCGCGCAGGCGAGCGTTGCAATGGCGAGGTCCGGAATCATGGGCATATACAGGGCGATGCGGTCTCCCTTTCGGGCTCCGTGTTTTTTCAATACATTGGCGTACATACACACTCTTTCGTGCAGTTCCCGATAGGTGAGTCGCTCTACTTTTTCCTTGGGGTCATTGGGTTCCCATATAAGGGCCAGTTTGTTTCCCCTCTCCTTCAGGTGGCGGTCCAGGCAGTTTTCGGTTATATTGAGTTTGGCATTTAAAAACCATTTGATGTCCGGATCTTTAAAATTCCAATCCAGTACACGATCCCATTTTTTTTGCCATTGATAGTGATTGGCTATTTCTTCCCAAAAAGCTTCAGGTTCATTAATACTTTTATCGTAGGCCTTCTGGTAGGCCTCTTTGGAGTTGATTAAAAAATCCATTTATTGAGGTTTTTTATTTTAGAAGTGTATGCTATCCGCTTTTTTTGGGATAACAATAGTAAATTTAATAAATCCTGAGAAAATCTCAATTTTTCAGAGCTATTTTTTAAATTTTTTTCAAACGCGAACCGAACAGTCCACTACTTAGTTTATTCTCCCCACAAAGTTTCTCCCGGGAAAATTTCTGTTCACTCTCTTTGACTTTCAGTCAATAAATGCAGGAAGCGATCATCGGTAAGTGCCCGAAGAAAAGCCACGACATCACCCCTTTCTTTTTCTGTGAGTCCGAGCGGTTCCTGAAGCAGGCTATCCTGATTGATGGGGTGGGGGATTACAGAGCGGGTATCGTTGTAAAACTCCAGTACTTCTTCCAGGGTAGCAAACATGCCGTTGTGCATGTAGGGGGCTGTAATTGCGACATTTCTCAAACCCGGTACTTTGAATTTCCCGAGGTCGGATGAATCTCCGGTAATTTTATACCTTCCGGGATCTGCAAATTCGCCGCCGTCAAATGTCCCAATGTTTTTGAACTCATCCGCGGTAAAATCGGGAGTGAAATGACATTCAAGGCACATGCCTTTAGAGTCAAAAATGGCTTTTCCCCTCAATACCGCAGGGTCGATGTCCTCACCGTGAATAGCGTATCGGTCCCATTGGGTATTTACTGTTTCCAGTGTTCTTTGAAATTCTGCCAGTGCATTGGCGAGCAAATTGGAATCGGGAGCTTCCCCGTACACTTTGTCGAACAGTGTGGGGTATTCGGGGTGATTCTTGAGTCTTTCTATTGCTACCGGTATGGGAAGTCCCATTTCCAGCGGATTGGATATGGGTTGCAGAGCGTGTTCTTCCAGTGAGGATGCTCTTCCGTCCCAAAAAAGAGCTGTTCTGCCTAGGACGTTCATGGCTGAGGGTGTATTTCGGGTACCCGGATGTCCATTGATACCCACACTGAATTTGACCGTGTCGGCAAAGGCGAATTCCGGTTTGTGACAGGTGGCGCAGGATATGGAGAAATCCGCTGAGAGAATTACGTCCTCGAATAGCATTTCGCCCAGAGCGGCGGCATTAAATCCGTTAGAGGCAGTTGAAACCCTATCCCTCGATGGCATACCTCCCAATAAGATGGTTACACCCAATAAAAAAGGCACCCACAATAGTTTTTTATTTAAACCATATCTCATCTAGCAATAGTATTTTGACTAAAAAGAATGGTGTAAAAGTACTGTAATTATGTCGGTAGGGTCTGACTCTCATCAAAAATGATTTAGCAAATAGGAATCTGTAAATTCATAGGATTTAACTCTGGTAATTCCTATGCGATAGGAAATTCCGAGCTCAAACAGCATTCCCCTCGTTTGCCGGAAATCCAGAAAAAGGGGTCTTGCAGCAGCGTGAATATTGATATGGTGAGTTATAAGTACCGGTGAATTATAATAAGTAGAGGCAGTAGGCTGACCTATTCTCAAGGGGAAGTGCACGGATAGTCCCGGGCTAAAGCCTTTAAAAGTTATGGATTCCGGATCATTTTTTCCTTCATTTTCCGTGAGTAAAAAGTAAGTGTAATTCAGTTCCAGCTGAAGCAACAGTCCGTGGGGGTTCTCGCCCAGAGGCATCCATTTATTGGCTGATAAACCGATCATGTTGGTTGTGGGATATTTGAGGTTGGGCCTGGTGGAAGGTATAGAAAAATTATTAAAAAGTCGATTGTAATGACCGGTTACAACCAAACCGCCCCCCCAGCCGTTTCGGCCCGTAAAAATAAAATCCAGATTAAGGCCTCCTCCCGATCTCAGGTGATTGGAGATACTTCCCGCAGGGGTATTGACCACGCCACCAAATACAAAATCGAACCTGCTGTCCTTTAGTTCGAATTTTTCAAAATCCTCCATTTTCGCTTTTCGAAACGCGTGAATATTGCTTTTTTGCAGGTGTTGAAAAACGGTTTGAAAGGAGGGATAGGTCAGCCCCAGGGCGTACATACTTTCGGTGTAATCCCCTCCTGCCCTGGCAGCGGCAAAAAGGGGAATTTCTTCAGTTTTCTGAAGGAAGCTGTCTACAATCACTTTATTTTCAATGCCAAAAACCGCTTCGAGCGAAGGCACTCCCATTTGGTCGATATGAAAAACCAATTCGAGATGTTTACCCATCAATTCGCGTTGCTCTTCAGATTGGAATTTAATGGAAAAAAAGCTTTTGGCCAGCTGGTCTATTCCACCTGTAGGTTCAGCATCGCGGTATTTTTCCGGTGTTTCCTGTGCCTTACACAGGAGGGGTGATGCCAAAAAGATAAGATACAGAAGACAACGCATATCCAAAACTAAAAGACAAAATTGAATTTTTCCCAAATCGCAGGGAAATTTATGTTTTTTTTAATGAGGATCCACTCATTTAAATAAATTGCGGGGGCTTAAATAGACTTTCGGTAAAAACCTCCCAGTTTTTTCCGTTGTGTTTTAAAAGGGAAATCTTATCGACTTTAAACTCGCTTGTGTAGGTTCGTTTTTTAAATTCAGGCCATGCGCGATGGAAAGCCTCTTCGGTCAAATCTCTTGTTGCAATGGTGAGGTGCGGATGAAAACGCAGTCCGATTTCCCGCGGACTGAAGTTCAGCTTTTCAATAAGGTGAGAAATCATGGCGTTGCGCAAACGAATAATCGGTTGGTGATCGACTACTTTTATAAAGAGCACCCTCGGGGGGAAGCAGTCAAATCCGTTGAGTTCTACCTGAAACGCGGATTGATTATTTGCGATATCATTCAGGCACCTATTTATTTCACCTTCCTCCTCTCCTCTTCTTTTAATGGGCATAAACAGGGTGAGATGCGCAGGGGATTTCAATGCGTGACTGGCATCAAAACGGTCTCTCATTTCCATTTTTAGCGATTTCACCTCCTCTCTGATGGTTTGGGGCGGAAGCAGAGCTATTAAATAGAGGTTCATAAATTAGAAATCCAGTTGAAAACTAATCAAAGGCGTTATACCCGCAAGTCGGTTGTAAACCCATTCATTGAGATCGGGATCGTACTGCCGGCGGACGATATCGACATTTTCCCGCGAAGTGGCGTTTTGAATATCCAGGGCGAGGAGAAAAGAGGTGGCGGGGTAATTTTTCCGCCAGGCTATTCTCAGGTCAGTCCTGAAATAATCGGCCACTTGAATTGAAAAGGGTTTGGATTCATCTACCGGGGGTTCCCGGTCGTTGATTTCATCGGCACCGGACAAAAGAGGATGGATGGGCAATCCCGCAGTGTATATGATTTTGGCTCCCACCTGCAGCGAATTGCCCTCACCCAGTGGCCATTCATAACCGCCCATCATGGTTGCGGCATACCTGGAATTGAACTGGGTGCTGTACCGCTCCCCATTCAGGGGTTCGTATTCGGAATTAAACACAGAACCCGATAAAATCATAAAAATACCCCGGTCAAAAAATCGCTCCAGCGTGACATCCACTCCGCGATTGTACCCCAAACCCCGGCTTACAAGGGGCTCAGTCGCAAAACTCTGTATTTCGTTAAGGTACCAATAGGTCCGATTAATGTCGTCGACTACGGGTACGTCCTGCAGGTGTTGATAGTACAATTCCACTCCTGCGCGCCACCCCCTGGAGAAATCCAGAGAATATCCCAATATCAAATGGTGGCTTTTGACCATGTCGAGATCCAAATTGGGCAATTCTCCGGGATGATCGGGATTGCGTGTAAAATAAGAGCCCATGGGAAGAACCATGCCGTGGAATCCGTAGGCCAAACTCAATCGCTGCCGATCATCCAGTTGATAGCTTAATCCCAGCCGGGGTTCTACGGAAGAGGTGTTGTTTAAGGTGAAAAATACGGTTCTCAAACCCGCACTGAAATTCCATCGGGGGTGGGGTTGATAGGCGGCCTGCAAAAAGGCCTGGTAGAGAAATGTATTGCCACTTCCATATACGAGTAATTCCTGGCTTTTTTCTTCAAAATCAAACCGCTGCCGAAAGAAGTTATAGTTGATCAAACTGAAGTGAATCCCCGCTTTCAATTGCAGATCGGTTCCTATCCTCCTGTTGTAGTTGCTGGCCAATGTAAGTCGGTTGTCCCTGTGATCCTGGTCGTCTATCGTATATCTTTGATCGGCTGTATTGAGGGTGTCGTAGCGCAGAATAATTTGCTGCCCCATGAGTGCGACGGAGGTGGTGAGATAGGACTGATCGTCGATCAGGTAGGTATGGCTCATGCCGATGGCTCCCATGTCTGTATTAAAATCGTAGGCGAGGTAATCGGTATAGGTTTTCCATTCCGATTTGTCCTCTTTTACGTGTTCATTTTCCCTGCTGATGCCGCCGATTCCCCAGAGTGTAAAGTGGTGCTCGTTGTTTTTTCCAGACCAGTTTACCGCAAAAGAGAGATCCTGAAAGGTATTGGAAATTCTTGGACCGACCAGATGTATCCCCAATTCGTTGAGTATGCCCAGGGTGGAGTATCTGTAGTTGACCAAATAGGAACTGTTTCCCTTTTTAATCGGTCCTTCGGCAGCCAGATCCAGACCGAGTATTCCCGCGCGAAAGGTGTAGTTTCTGTTGTACATATTCCCCTTTCTGAATTTCATATCGAAAACACCGGATAAGGCATTGCCGTATTCCGCAGGAAAAGCCCCACTGCTGAAGTCTGAGGTAGACAAAAGGGAGGCCGAAAAAATGGATATCCCCCCGCCGGAGGAACCAATTCTGGCAAAGTGATTGGGATTGGGAATGTCGACCCCCATCAACCGCCAACTGACTCCGGATGCAGAATTCCCGCGCACAAAAATATCGGTGCGGGTATCCCTTTGAGGTTGCACTCCGGGAAATCCCACTGCGAGGCGACCAGGATCATTGACTGAGGCGGCATACCGCTGGGTTTCTTCTACCGAAAAAGAGCGGGACGATAGGGTGGCAAATTCATTTAAAGGCTCGCTGTCGGTCCTCACCGGACGGACCAGTACCTCCTCCGTTTCCTGAGCGGCTCTGCGAAGTTCTATTTCGAGATGGACTTCGCGTGCACTGGTGACCAAAAAATGGGCTACAATTGCAGTCTCGTACCCCAGATAGGACACCCTTAGGGAATGTCTCCCGAGGGGAATATCCCGAAGTTCGAACCTCCCGTTGATGTCCGTAGTGGTTCCCCTGACAGGCTCTGAATCCACCAGGGTTATGTTGGCTCCGGTAAGGGTTTGTTGATTGCTGCGGTCGATCACTACTCCTTTTACCGTTTGAGTGGAAGTTTGACCCCACGAGGAGGTTGCTGAAACCAAAATCAT
>JAGTVA010000116.1 GCA_018224445.1 Saprospiraceae bacterium | reverse complement strand
CTGAAACAATACCCAGGGCAGCCAGAGAGACCAGCCAGGCAGCCCTTTTTTTATAGTGCTGAAAAGAAGTGGTTTCCAGGTAGTCCAAGTCCTCCCCATCGGGCACAATACCCATGAACTTCTCCATATCCTCCGTCTGCTCTGCCCGTATTACCTCAATGGCCTCATCGTGGGTAACTATTCCCACCAGTTGCCTCCTCTGATTGAGAACCGGAATGGCTACCAAATCGTATTTTTCAATCTTTTGGGCCACCAATTCCCGGTCTTCCTCCACCTCGGCATGAACGTATTCCAGGTGTAAAATCTCACTTACCAACTGATGGGGCTCGGCCAGGATTAAATCTTTTAAAGTAATAAACCCCTTCATCATCATGTCTTCATCCACCACGTAGATGTAATATATCATTTTTTTGGAGGGCGCATCTGACCGCACTTTGGCAATGGCCTCTGTGGAAGTCATGTTTTCCAGTACAGTAGCAAAATCAGTACTCATGATACCCCCGGCAGTCTCAGGAGGATATTTACTGAGCTCTATTACATCTTTTCTGACCGACTTTATCAAATAGGGCAGGAGCTGAATTTGCTCCTCTCTGGATATTTCCTGGAAAAAATCCGCTCTTATTTCAGAGGGTACCCATTCGAAAATATTGGCAAAGTGCCATCGATCCAGGCTGTTGAACAAAAGATACTGCAGGTCGAAATCAAGGTCGGAAAACACCTGTGCCTGTTGCTCCCTGGTAAAAAGAGGCATGACTTCGAGCATTTTCTCCTCACTGATCTCGGAGAGTATTTCCGCTACTTCTATGGTAGGCAGTTGTTGCAGAATGGGTAGGAATTCTTCTACTCGCCCACTCTCTATCTCTTCAGACAGCTTCAATTCCCTTTCTAATCTGTGGTCTGCCATTTTTTTGTAAATATGGGGTTACTAATTCAATGGAGCTTACGCGAAGATACTCCAAGGAATCTAATTCAAAAAATGAATTTATCCCGAATTATTTGTGAAGGATTCAATTTCAAGCTAAAAGAAAGAAAATTAATCAAGGGCAGACTACTGGTTTTGCCAACCTGTTAGATTCTAGGGAGATGGTACTTATCCTTTCATTCTTCTTCTTTTAAGCTCAAAAGCTATCTCCCCATAAAATTATTGGAATGGAGAATTTGGTCGATGCAACCCCCAGCCTACTTAGATATGATTAAGGAATAGTTACTCCTCGAATACGCCTGAAAATGACCACTCAATAAGTTAATATTTTGTTAAATATACTGAATAACTTGAAAAGTATAA
This sequence comes from Saprospiraceae bacterium, assembly GCA_018224445.1. Classification (GTDB taxonomy): domain Bacteria; phylum Bacteroidota; class Bacteroidia; order Chitinophagales; family Saprospiraceae; genus PWJY01. Next base: position 9,671 of record JAGTVA010000116.1, on the reverse strand, counting down.
AAAAAAAAAAACCGATATTTATTTAAATATTTCTTAACACTTTAAACCATATGCTATGAAAAAGACATTATTATTTTTCGGTTTTACATTTTTAGGCGTTTTATTCTTTGCCTGTGATAAAGATCAGGTTCCATTAGAAGAAGATTATTTGGATTCCACTGAAATAGTTTCATCTGAGAGATCTTCCTGTGGTGACGATGCAGGCTATTGCCAAGAGTATTGTATTATTTCAAACTTGTGTTGCTGTACTATTGAATGGGTTTATGAGGGTTTAACCCAACCCTCTCAATATCAATCTTTACCTTTTCCCTCTTTTTGTGTTGCAATGGATATTTTACCCTCAGAAGCAGATTGCTTTATCCCTATCCCTTGTGAATCAGTTACCTGGAACAGTTTAAGGGAACCTTTATGTCCGCCATTCTATCCATGGTCCCCATATCCTCCCCGACTTACCTACAAATGTGTACCCGCAGGAACTGCAATGAGTATATCTAATCCTCATACAAGTCTAATTCTAGAAATCATTCTTACATGCTATTCAGGATCTGGGAGTCCTATTTCAGAACCTTATGATATAGGTGCAGGAGAAACTAAAGAAATAAACTTTAGGGGTTGCAAACACCAAGTCGCTTGCGAGTAAATAAATTAAAGTAGTCGGAGAATGTATTTTCCTCATTAAAATCTATCCTAGCATAGATACATTTTTTATTTGAAATAACCAAAATTTATTTTAATTTTACCTAAATTATTTCAAAGCATAAAGCCGTTAAAAATGATCAATCGTTATTTTTACCTTACACTTTGTTGTTTATTCGCCTGTAATATGGTGTTTTCCCAAGCTCCTTTCATCACCACCTGGCAGACCGACAATCCGGGTGTTTCCAATGATTCCAGCATCAGGATACCGGGAACGGGAAACGATTATCTGGTGGAATGGGAGGAAGTGGACAATTCGGCCAATAGCGGGAGTCAGACCGTTTCTGATGCGTATACTTTGGTTTTGCCGTCTCCCGGCACTTACCGGGTAGCTATAAGCGGTAATTTTGAGCGGATACATTTTGGGAATATTGATGAGGGAGGGGACAAACTCAAGTTATTGAGAATAGAACAATGGGGTGATATTCAATGGATAAGCATGGATGGTGCATTCAGCGGCTGCCGGAATATGGAATCCAATGCAATGGATGTGCCCGACCTCAAAATGGTGAGTTCTACAGCAAATATGTTTAATGGATGTGACAATTTTAATGGTGACTTATCGGCTTGGGATGTATCCAGTGTCATTTACATGAGCAGAATGTTTTTACAGGCATCATCTTTTAATCACCCTATAGGGGGTTGGGACGTATCTAAGGTAACCGATATGAGTGCCATGTTTCACAGCGCAACCTCTTTCAACCAGCCCATTGGCGATTGGGAGGTATCCAATGTGACCACCATGCAGGGAATGTTTTCTCAAACTGAATCATTCAATCAACCCATAGAGGCCTGGGATGTATCCAATGTTATCGAAATGATGGGCATGTTTTCAGGTGCTGTTGCTTTTAACCAGCCCATAGGCGAATGGGATGTTTCTTCATTAACTTCAATGAATTCCATGTTTTCAGGTACTGTTGCTTTTAACCAGCCCATAGGGAATTGGGATGTATCCAATGTAACCAGTATGCTTTTTATGTTTTCAGAAACCGAGTCCTTTAACCAACCCATAGGGGATTGGGATGTATCCAATGTGACCGATATGAGTGCCATGTTTAGAGGTGCTGTTGCTTTTAACCAACCTATAGGGGATTGGGATGTATCCAATGTGAGTGAGGTAACAAGTATGTTTGCACGTGCCTCCTCCTTTAATCAACCGATTGGTAATTGGGATATCAGGAATGTAGTAGATATTTCGTATGTTTTTAGAAGGGCTGTTGCTTTCAATCAACCTTTAAATAATTGGGATGTATCCAATGTATTTAGAATGGATGGGACTTTCGAACAAGCCACCTCTTTTAACCAACCCTTAGATGATTGGGACGTTTCCAGTTTACTTGCTTCCCGAGGCATGTTTGAGGATGCAATTTCCTTTAATCAACCCTTAAATAATTGGAATACAAAGAGTTTAAGGGAAACCCAATATATGTTTAGTGGGGCGGCTGCCTTCAATGAACCACTGAATAACTGGGATGTTTCAAATCTAATATATGCTCATGAAATGTTTAGTGGGGCGACCTCCTTTAACCAACCTTTGGATAACTGGGATGTGTCTTCCTGCATGAACTTTCTAAGTATGTTTTCAGGGGCTGTATCTTTTGATCAGAACCTGGGAAATTGGGTTTTTAATCCTTCGGCCAATTTAAGGTTAATGTTGGACAACAGTGGAATGAGTTGCCAGAGTTATGACTTGACTTTAAAAGGGTGGAATAAAAACAATAAAAATACTGGATTTAAGATACTGGGGGTAACCAACCTGGAATATTGGCTCGGAGAGGAGGCTCGTGACAGCCTGATTAACGAAAAAAACTGGGTGTTTCAGGGCGACTCTTATAAAGAATGCAATTACCTGGATTGCGATCTCTCCCCTACCACCATTGTCCACCAGGGTGAGTATCCCCTCTGCCGGGGAGAAGAACTTATTCTCCGGGCCGAAGCCGATGGAGTGGAATACACCTGGTTCAAGGACGGCCAACCTCTCAACGGACATCATGATCAAGTGATCGCAGTGACTGAAGCGGGTTTCTATTCGGTGATCTACACCGACGACGACGATTGCGAAAGCGAGGAGAGCGATGCTCTGGAGGTGAATTTTCTGGACGACACCGCCCCTCCTGTTTTACTGAATGGAGAAGATGCAGTCCTTCGATCCACTAAGCCCAACTGCCGGGGATTTGCCTTTTGGGAGGCGGAGATAGAAGTCTGCGGCGATCTGAGTGAAATAGAAAAGCGCTCCCTCTGGTGGCTGGATATACACAATACCGGCCAGTTCGATATCATTAGCAGCCAGCCCCGCCCTGACGGAAGCATGAGAGACAACCTCCGCATAGAAGAAGAATTGCCCTTCGGCACCCACCGGGTACAATGGGAGATCAGGGACGAGCACGGGAATGTGGTGATAGAAGAGCAGTTCCTCACCCTGGTAGATAGGAACCCTCCCAACCCGGTCTGCATGCACGGCCTATCGACCAACCTCAGTCCGAATACGGGAAGAGTTACCATTCCCGCCCGCGCCTTTGATGTAGCCAGCTGGGACGACTGCACCAATGACGACGACCTCCACTTTACCTTCAGCAGCGATCTGACCCACACCCACCATACCTGGGATTGCGACGAGTTGGATGGAGAAAAGGAAATTACATTTATTGTAGAAATCTGGGTGACCAATAAATACGGTCACCAAAACCACTGCACCACCTACCTAAAGGTACAGGACAATCGCAATACCTGCCCATTCAGTGGCATTATGGGCCCCGTCGTCCAAGGAGACCGACCAACTTCCGGAGGTCAGACGGCTCTGCTCAATTCCGGCTTTTCCGAGTGGGAAGAGGAGCCGTTGGAATACACCAGCTTTGAAATAGAGCCCAACCGCCCCAATCCATTTACCACCCATACGGTCATCGACTTCGAACTAAACAAAACCGGGCCGGTTCACTTGAGCATTTACAATTCCTACGGCGGAAAACTCTATCACCAGAGCAGGGTCTTCCCCGAGGGAAAAAACGAATGGCGCATTGAGGCCGCTGACTTACCCAACTCGGGATTTTACCTCTACAAACTGGGATTTGATGGGGAATTTTATCCAGGTAGGATGTTGAAGATGGAATGAGAACTGGTAGTAGTTTTTTTGTGCTGTGTTTTAAAATCCACCTGATGCCAGGATATCCAGCGGATTGCTTGGGTGAGTGATGAGTTCTTTGCGGTGAGATTTTCATCGAATTTATCTCCACCAAAGCATCCCCATGACTTTTAAAAAAATTCTATTCCTCACCCCATCTTACGAACCCTCTGGACCGGCTTTTTGAGAATTTTCGAGTTGAACGAACGAACCTCAAAGAGGGCGGGCATGCCAACTACCGGGCAGGGGAGCAACTGATCAAGGACTTTTTTTGTCCCCTACATGTACAAAAAACCAGGACCGGAAAGCATAAATCTGCCAAACTTGAGTCAATAATTAAAGGATTTCCTCATATTTGCATCTCAAACAACGATACCGCATGAGCGATCTTTTTAAAAATATAGTTTCCCACTGCAAAGAGTACGGGTTTGTATTTCAGTCGAGTGAGATTTACGACGGGCTGGGAGCTGTTTACGACTACGGCCCTATGGGAACCCTGTTGAAAAACAACATCAGGGAATACTGGTGGAAGTCCATGGTGCAATTGCACGACAACATCCACGGAATTGACTCCGCCATTTTTATGCACCCCACCACCTGGAAAGCAAGTGGGCACCTCGATGCCTTTATGGATCCTCTAATTGACAACAAAGACTCCAAAAAAAGGTACAGAGCCGATGTCCTTATTGAAGACTACATCGAAAAAATAAATAAAAAAGTAGATAAGGAAGTTTCTAAGGCCGCCAAAAGGTTTGGAGACGACTTTGTTGAAGAAAAATTCAAATCCGAACATCCAAGGGTATCGGGATACCTGGCGCAAATCGCCGAAATCAGAGCGGAGCTGGCGCGCTGTCTTACCGAAGGGGACCTCCCGGCACTGGGTAAACTGATCGCTGACCTGGACATAGCCGATCCGGCAAGTGGCTCCAGAAACTGGACTGAAGTCAGACAGTTTAACCTTATGTTTTCCACCCAACTGGGCAGTGTGGCGGGAAAAGAAGACAAACTCTACCTCAGGCCTGAAACAGCACAGGGAATTTTTGTCAATTTTCTCAATGTAGCCAACACCACCCGATCCAAAGTTCCCTTCGGTATTGCTCAGACCGGGAAGGCTTTCAGAAACGAAATTATAGCGCGGCAATTTATTTTCCGAATGAAGGAATTTGAACAAATGGAAATGCAGTACTTTGTGCGCCCCGGGGAGGAGTTAGATTATTACAAATACTGGAAGGAATTCCGGATGAAATGGCACCGCGCACTGGGAACCCCTGAGGACAAGCTGCGCTTTCACGACCACGACAACCTCGCTCATTACGCCAATGCTGCCGTGGATATTGAATACGACTTTCCATTTGGATTTAAGGAGTTGGAAGGCATACATTCCAGAACCGATTTTGATTTAAAAAAGCACCAGGAGTTTTCGGGTAAAAAGTTGCAGTACTTCGATACGGACCTGAATGAGAATTACACTCCTTATGTGGTGGAAACTTCCATCGGACTGGACAGGATGTTTCTCTCCATTCTCTCCCAGGCCTATCAGGAGGATGAAGTGCCGGACGCTTCTGGAAAAGCCAGCAGCCGATTGGTTTTGAAGATTCCACCCGCTCTGGCACCTATTAAATGCGCGGTATTGCCTCTGGTAAAAAACAAAGAAGCCATCACCGATAAAGCCCAGGCCATTTTCAACGACCTCAGATTTTCATTCGATTGTCAGTACGATGAAAAAGACACCATTGGCCGAAGATACAGAAGACAAGACGCCATAGGCACCCCTTACTGCATCACAGTCGATTTTGAAAGTCTTGAAGACGGTGAGGTAACCCTGAGAGAAAGGGACAGCCTGGAGCAGGTGCGAATCCCCATTTCAGAAGTTGAGGCCGTAATTCGCGAGAATACGTCCATGAGCAATTTATTAAAAACATTGCAATAACCCCTTTAAATTGATTGTCACTCAAATTACCGATCCTCATGTAGCGCCGGAGGAAGAGCGTCCTTTCGGGGTAGATACCCGGGCGCGCTTCCTGGATTCCCTCGAACTGCAAAAAAGGGAAAATAGCAGTTTACTTATTCTCACCGGAGACCTTTGCTTCAGGGACGGGGATAAGGAGACCTATGAATGGATGAAAGTGCATTTGGATGCACTCAATATTCCATACCGCATACTCGCAGGCAATCACGACGATTCAACTGTTTTGGCATCGGTTTTCCATTATGGCCATGCCCTCCACCCCACCAATGAGCTGTTTTACGATGAAAAAATCTCTGGCTTTCATCTGTTGTATCTGGACAGCGGGGAAGGAATACTGAGTCCCTTGCAATGGCAGTGGTTGGGCGATAAAATGAAGGAAGAACCCACACTGAAAAAGGTAATTTTTATGCACCACCCTCCCCTGGCGTGCGGAGTTCCCTATATGGATGCCAAATACCCCTTTGAACAATCGGAACAATTCGAACAATTTATTGCAATTAACTCATACAGTCTCACTGTATTTTGCGGCCACTACCACATTGAAAAAACCATTCTCCATCCCGGCATTTCAATCTGTATTACCCCCTCTCCTTTTTTTACTGTGGACGACCGCTGCGATGATTTTCAGGAGGTCACTGCCAGGCCGTGTTACCGGAGAATTGTGTTTGGAAAAGAGGAGATTCAAACCGCTGTTTTTTACCGGTAAACAGCTTACACTTCCCCCGAATTGAAAAAATCATAAATTCTCTTGCCCAATACGGGGCCTACCAGGTGTTCAATTTCCATCAAGGGGGCTTTGCTCAGTTTTTTCAATGATCCAAAGTGTTTCAGGAGTTTGTCGCTTGTCTTTTTGCCGACTCCTTGGATGTCCTGTAAACTACTGATTTGCAACCTAGAAGATCTGCTGTCTCTGTGAAAATTAATTGCGAATCGGTGAGCTTCGTTTCTCATTTGCTGCAAAACCTTCAGGGATTCGCTTCGTTTGTCGAGATAAATTGGGATGGGATCACCCGGAAAAAAGATCTCTTCCAGTCTTTTGGCAATGCCCACGACCTTGATCTGACCTTCCAGTCCCAGTTTTCTAATGCTATTTACAGCGGAATTCAACTGTCCTTTTCCCCCGTCGATCACGACCAACTGCGGCAAACCTTTTTCCTCTTTGAGCAATCTGTAGTATCTCCGGTAAACCACTTCTTCCATTGACGCGTAATCGTCGGGGCCGGTGACGGTTTTAATGTGAAACTTGCGGTAGTCTTTTTTGCTGGGCCTGCCGTTGCGAAAAACCACGCAACTGGCCACGGGATTCGATCCCTGAAGATTGGAGTTGTCAAAGCACTCCATGTGTACGGGTAGCTCCTCCAACCCGAGGTCTTTTTTCAGGGTCTCTACCACACGCATTCCGGAACCCGACTTTTGTCGCCTCTCCTCGCGATCCTTTTTCTTTTGAAAAACAAAGTACTTAAGGTTTTTTTGACTCATCATCAATAAGCTCTTCTTGTCCCCGCGTTGAGGAATCGTAACTTGAATTTCCTTTTCGGGCAACTGCATATCAAAGGGGACGATCACTTCCGGCGCAATACTCTGATACCTCTCCCTCAGACTGGAAATGGCAAACGACAAAAGATCTCTTTTGTTCTCGGTCAGGTTTTTCTCCAATTCCACGGTATGCGTATTGATCACCGCCCCGTCCACTATCTTCAGGTAATTAACATACGCCCTTTTCTCCTCGGACTGAATAGAAAATACATCCACATCCCGTATGGTATTGCTGACCACTGTGGACTTGCTCTGGTAGGATTCAAAGGCATCGAGTTTTTCCTTTAGTTTTTGAGCCTGTTCGAAATTCAGTACTTTTACATTTTCCTCAATTTGCTTTTTCAGGTGTCTGATTACTTCTGAAAAGTTACCCCTCAACATGTTTTTAACCTGCCGAATCTTCTCGTTGTAATCCTCTTCGCTTTCGAGATCTTCGCAGGGTCCCAAACAATTTCCAATGTGGTATTCAAGGCAAACTTTAAACTTACCCTTTTCGATATTTTCTCGCGAAAGATTTAAGTTGCAGGTTCGCAGTGGAAAGAGATTTCTTATCATTTCCAACACAATTTTGGCCCTGTATTTAGAAGTGTAGGGACCGAAATAAGTGGATCCGTCTTTGAGTACCCTTCGGGTAAAAAACACCCGGGGAAACCGCTCTTTTTTAACGCAAATGTAGGTGTAGGTCTTCCCGTCTTTGAGCATCACATTGTATTTGGGCTGATGCTCTTTTATCAGGGTGCTCTCCAGGAGCAGTGCGTCGTGTTCCGAATCTACAATAATGTAGTCCAGTCTGCTCGCCTGGCGCACCATCACCCGGGTTTTGTGAGAGAGGCTTTGACCGGAACTAAAATAAGTCGATACCCGCTTGTAAAGATTGCGCGCTTTACCCACATAGAGAATCTCCCCGTCCTCGTCCTTAAATTGATAAACCCCGGGCTGCCGGGAGATTTCGGAATAATGGTGCTCAAAATCACTTTTAATCATGTACCCTCAATCTTCTTTTTTCTCTAAAAATAATGAGTATCCTCATAGTGTCAAGTTAAAGGCGATACCTGTCACAAGATAGAAACTTAATTCGGTTTTTATAAATTGCCAAAAACACAAACAACGACCAGTTCGTGACTGGGATTATTCAGAAACAAGGAGGAGTGGTTATGTGGAATATCGGTTTAAACATGAAAAATCAATTTTTTTCACGACACCTGCCAACAACACGTTGGGGACACTTGTGCACTCCCTCTGTGCTCTTTGTTCCTTTGGTGATTTTTTTTCAAACATGTTAGAAACACAGGGTTCAGAGTGATGTTTTGAGTCTATCGAAATTCGATGTATTAAACGATGTCAAAGCACCCTCATGAATAATTCTGATTAAAACTTCTCCAACACTAACTTTTTTCGTAACCTTATGGCCGTTTAATAAACCATGTAAAATACAAGTTGTTGAAATCAAGTTATTTGCAATAAATCTTAATCAAATGAAGTGGTCATTGACCGTGAGATTTACTGCCGGCCTTAATAAATTGTCATAAAGGTCATGTCTGCAGTTGATCGTTCAGAAAAAATTTAAACAAATGAAGCAGTTGCCAGTCCAAATTATCATATGTTCACTTTTAATAATCCTGTCCCTACTATTCAGCCAGAGCCTACTGGCCCAGGAAGAGATTCTCGCCAGAAATCCGGCCATTTCACCCGATGGCAGCCAGATATCGTTTTCCTATCAGGGGGATATTTGGGTAGCTCCTTACGAAGGTGGAGTAGGTATCCGCCTGACCTTGCACGAGAGTTACGAGTCAAATCCCGTTTTCACCAGAGACGGGAAACACCTGGTGTTTTCAGGAAATCGCTACGGGAACAACGACCTGTTTAAAGTCGACATTGCCGGGACCCAAATAGAGCGCCTCACCTACCATTCCGCCAGCAATGTCAATCCGGGTATTCAGTCCGACGGAACGATTTTCTTCAATACCAGAAGGGCGTATGCCACAGTGGAGCGAGAGTGGGAAATTTTTCGCCTGGATCCGGGAATCAAAACGCCCTATCGCGCCATGGATGCCCTGGGATTCAGTCCTACACCCACCGAAAACGGAAGGCTCATCGCCTTTGAAAAGGGCACTGCCCCTACCAACAGGGAGCCTTATACCGGTCCTGCTGTGCGAAACATTTTTACCTACCATACCGACAGGGAGCAATACCATCAAATCACCGATGGAGAGGCCATGCACGTCAATCCCAAATGGGTGGGAAATACGCTTTTTTACCTCTCCTCTGAATCAGGGACCTACAATCTATACAGCCAGGAAATAGGAAATAACGGCCAGAAAAGAGGAGATGCCAGGCAAATTACCTCCTTTG
>JAGTVA010000115.1 GCA_018224445.1 Saprospiraceae bacterium | reverse complement strand
CATAAGTGAGTTTAAGTGAGTCCGGCGGAGCCATCGCTAAATGGATCAGAAAAAGCAAACTGCCCTAGACCTTTTTGGTTACTTGGCTCCTGTCTTGTTGGAAAACGAGAGGGCAATGCCAAAAAGTAACATCCATAAAAAATAATTCTTGTATTTTTTTAGAAAAATGTCGATCCGATGGAATTTAATGGTAGAGAGTTTGCCCACTGTAAGAGATATCTCAGGAAATTTTCATTTCTCTACGCTGAAGACGTGGTAAACTTTCCTTAGACCATCACTTTTTTAATAATTTAACGATCTTTGCAAAAAAGAAAAGTTGATGGGAAGGATACTCGCCATTGATTACGGGGGGAAGCGTTCGGGGATTGCGGTGACCGACTCCCTGCAAATTGCTGCACACGGCCTTGCTGCGGTGGCTACTACTGAACTTATTGATTTTCTTATCGTTTATTTATCCGAAGAAAAAGTGGATAAAATTATTGTCGGATTGCCACATCATCCCGATGGGAATCCCTCCTCCAATGCCGGGGAAATTGAGCGATTTGCAAAAAACCTGAGAAAGAAGGTAAAAGTGGAGGTGGAGTTATTTGATGAGAGTTACACCTCCCGGGATGCCAGAGGTATAATTTTGGGCAGCGGGGCGGGAAAAAAGAAAAGAAGAGATAAGTCTCTGGTGGATAAAGTGGCGGCGATATTAATTTTACAGCGATATTTGAATCACATTTAAAAAGTGTTAATTGCAATGGTACTACCTGTTTACGGATACGGCCACCCGATTTTGCGTCAGGAAGCAGAGGGAATTGGGCCGGATTATCCAGATTTGAAAGAGTTGATCGAAAATATGTGGGACACCATGTATGCCGCTAAGGGAGTGGGTTTGGCTGCACCTCAAATCGGATTGCCGATTAGATTGTTTCTGGTCGACACTGAACAGGCATTCGAGGAGGAAGAAATGAATAAGGGCATTTGCAAGGTATTTATTAATGCAGAAATTCTAGAGGAAGGCGGGAACAGTTGGTCTTATGAAGAAGGATGCTTGAGTATACCGGAGGTTCGTTCCAAAGTGGACCGATTGGAGGAGGTGATCATTCAGTATATGGACGAGGATTTTCAACTACATACCGAAACTTACGACGGAATCAATGCAAGAGTGATCCTTCACGAATACGACCACATCGATGGAATCCTGTTTACCGATCATTTGAAACCACTAAAAAAGCGTATGCTGAAGAGGCGGTTGAATAAGATAAGACAGGGGGAGGTGAGGCCTGATTACCCCATGAAGTTTTTTTCAAACAAATAGTCTCTCGGTCTGCCAATAGCTTTTTCTATTGAGTCCTCAAATACAAAAATATTCAAATTGAGTCTACCACTTTTTTACGGCAAACTGGAATCGGACCAATCGGCCGTTTTGAACGAATCTGAAACCAGACATTGCCTTAAAGTATTGAGAAAAAAAGAAGGAGATAAAATTCATTTTTCCGATGGCAATGGGAGAAGATACTTGGGAATAATCCGGCAAAGTTCAAAAAAGAGAGCGGTGGTTGAGGTTGTGGATATACTGGAAAGTAAAGAATTAACCTGTGTTAAAATTACCCTTGCCTTCGCACCCACTAAGAGCAGCAACCGGTTTGAGTGGCTGATTGAGAAAGCAGTTGAAATCGGAGTTTATCAAATCGAGCCCTTTGTCTCCAAACACAGTGAAAGGAGAAAAATAAATACCAGGAGGGCCGGAGATATTGCCCTTTCTGCTATGAAACAATCCGGCAGGCTTTTTTTACCTGAGATAAAACCCCTTCGACCGCTGGAGGAGTTAATTGAAGAGGGCGGCAAAGAGGAAGGGCGCACTCATTTGGTCGCTGCACAGGGTGCGGAGGAATCGATTTACGCCCTCGGAGGATCGCCCCCTGAATTAGTGGTATACATAGGGCCGGAAGGGGATTTTTCTGAATCGGAGATGAAAGTAATGCATCAAAATGATTTTAAATTCGTTACACTTGGTAATTATCGGTTGAGAACTGAGACGGCCGGAGTAGTGGCAGTCACTCAGTTAAATTCGATTTTTCAACAGCAATAAAAATACCTGGTAAAAATGAGAATAATTGCAATTCTGGCCATTCTGGCTTTCAGCTTCATTTCTTTTGCCCCGGCAGATATAAATACTTTTTCCTATAAACTGGGGCTTTTGAAGTACAGCGGGGGGGACTGGTATTCAAATCCCACCGCATTGCCGAATCTCGCCGGGTTTGCCAATCAGACCCAAAAAATGAATATCGACCCCAATTACGGAACCGTGGAAGTGGGGAGTGCGGATATATTTAATTACCCTTTCGTTTATATGACCGGGCACGGAAACGTGTTGTTTAGTGATTTTGAAGCCGAAAACCTCCGCAATTATTTGATAGGTGGTGGTTTTTTACACATAGACGACAACTACGGCATGGATCCTTTTGTCCGCGTGGCGATGAAAAAAGTTTTTCCCGAGTTGGATTTTATAGAACTGCCCTTTTCACATGAGATATACAGGCAACCTTTTACCTTCTCCGATGGATTGCCTAAAATTCACGAACACGACGGGAAGCCTCCGCAGGGACTTGGACTTTTTTGGGAGGGGAGATTAATCTGTTTTTACTCCTATGAATCCGATCTCGGAAATGGATGGGAGGACCGGGAGGTACACAACAATCCAGAAAGCCTAAGACAGGCTGCCTTGCGCATGGGGGTAAATATATTGGCTTATGCCTTTAGTTTGTAGCTATTCAGAAAAAAGGCTTCTGTAGGGTTTGAAAAGTCTTTTGATATCCAGCCAAAAAGCAAAAAATAAATAAATTATAAGAGGAGAGCCCAACGTTAGAAAGGAAAGATAGATGAAATATATCCTGACTTTGGAACTCGCGATGCCAATTTTCTCACCTATGTAGGAACAAACGCCAAAGGCAGATCTGTGAATTAGGTCTTTTGGGTTCATCTGTTTAAATTTTATTCCTTCCGTAAAACTGCTGACTTGAAAGTCTGACTACTCACTATTTGGCTATCCCACCCTCTTCGCGCTTCGTTCTCTTTGTATTCGGGATCGTTTGTTAACAGACCGTTTTATTAAGAACTGTCTCGATGTTTTTCTTTCCCAATTAGCTTAAGTATTTTTTCAACGACAGGAAATTGAAATTAGTTCCAACGGATTATTCAGTAATTGAATTTTCGTTTGATGCAAATATATGCATATTTGAATAAAAAATACTTAAATTTGTAGGGTGTTTAGCATAAACGAATAGAAATGATAAGATATATTTTTGTGATTTTTGTGGTGGTTAGTTTTATTTTCATGGGTTGTTCAGGCACCAGGGAAGTTGCTTCAGTTGAGGAGGAAACGGTGAAGTGTAGCGAGATGGGTGTTTTTCGTTCATTTCAAAATAACACGGGATGCCATTTGTTGCTGGTGTTGCACGACGGCAGGAAACTGCTGGTAGTTGAGGGAGTGAATCAGGGGCCGAGGCCTTCGGATGGGATGGAAGTCAGGGTGGATTACGAAGAAGTTGCCGACATGGTAAGTGTTTGTGAGGTAGAACACGCTGTGGTTAGGATTACTTGTATGGAGGTTTTGGTTTTTCCGGAAACGGAATGTGCCAACAAGGTTACCGTTTTCAAGCGAAATTGGATGCAGGATGCCATTAGCTCGTTCAATCCCAAAGAGATAAAAGTATTGGAGCAGGATACCATCAATTATTTTCTGCTCAGCGGCGAGAATACCATAATATTTAACTGTTACGGAAAAATAGATTGTTTTATTCAGGGGGCGAGAGCTACGAAATTTTGTGAAGAGCTGAGAGATCAATTTGCAGAAGGAGAAGTTATCTGGACTCAAAATTACTAATCGATGCCAAAAAATATTCCCGGACACGGGGAATCTTCATCCACGGAAGAGGACAAAAAGTACGAGAAGGCACTCCGGCCAGTTACCCTAAGTGAATTCAGGGGGCAACCTAAGATTGTAGAAAATCTCTCCGTATTTATTGAGGCTGCCAAGTTGCGTGAAGAAGCACTGGATCATGTATTGCTGCACGGACCTCCGGGATTGGGAAAAACAACACTTTCCTACATTGTTGCGGAGGAGTTGGGAGCTTCACTGAAGCAATCGTCCGGGCCGGTTATTGAAAAACCCGGAGATTTAGCGGGTTTATTAACAAATCTGGAGGAGGGAGATGTACTCTTTATCGATGAGATTCACCGACTGAACAATGTAGTGGAGGAGTACCTTTATTCTGCTATGGAGGATTACAGCATCGATATTATGATTGACAGTGGGCCCAATGCAAGGAGTATTCAGATCAATATTAGCCCTTTTACTTTGATCGGAGCTACCACCCGGATGGGGTTACTCACAGCACCCATGAGAGCGCGGTTTGGCATCACCTGTCACCTGGATTATTACAATGTGGAGACACTGGAAAAAATTATATATCGCTCTGCCAACCTATTGGATATTCCCATTGATCAGGAGGGGGCTCTGGAAATTGCCAGACGTAGCAGAGGTACCCCCAGAATTGCCAACGCCCTCCTCAGGAGAGTGAGGGATTTTGCTCAGGTAAAAGGATCGGGCAGAGTAGATAAGTCCATTGCCGTTTACGCATTGGGAGCCCTAAATGTGGACAGCAGGGGATTGGATGAAATGGACAATCGGATATTGTCGGCTATAATCCATAAATTCAGCGGGGGACCCGTAGGCATATCTACGATCGCTACTGCCGTAGGGGAGGAGGCGGGAACTATCGAAGAAGTACACGAACCCTTTTTGATCATGGAGGGATTTATCCAGCGAACCGCCCGGGGACGCGAAGCGACTGCAAAGGCCTACGACCACCTGGGAGTGACGAAGCCCCAGGGCGACAACACTCTTTTTTAGTGAAATTTAATTTTAAATAATTTCATTCTACCCGAACTGCCTTAACCCGCAGTATTTATGAGGGATGCGTCATGAAAGGTTAGTGTCAAGTCACGCATACTTTAGCCGGCCCAAATCTTGGCCTTTTATCCCTTTTCAGCGTTGTAAAAGCCTCACGTAGCTATAGCTAT
>JAGTVA010000114.1 GCA_018224445.1 Saprospiraceae bacterium | reverse complement strand
GTCCTCTAATTTGGTGATTTTACCAGCAATTCCACTGGACAGCACTACTTCATCTCCCTTCTCCAGGCCCTTGATGAAATTATTTTGTTCTTTGGTTTTTTTGGCCTGAGGCCTGATCATAAAAAAATAAATTACCACAAACATCAAAATTATCGGCCACATGCCGATAAGGGCTCCGGCACCCCCTTCGAGAAAAAACATTAAATTCATAGCTAATAGGTTAATTTTCAGATTCGTTTACAGGTTGAACATACCCTCGAAGTCTCACTACAGATCTTCCCGGGATTGTATTTGCAAAGATACTAATTGGTCGGTCTTGAAGGTAATATTTATCCGCCGTATTAAACCGGACTTTAATTTCTCCTCCCTCACCAGGAGGGATGGGTTCTTTGGGGTAATCCGGAACTGTGCACCCGCAGGTAGATCGGGCGTCTGTTATCCACAAGGGGGGCTTTCCAGTATTGGTAAATTTAAAGGTTTCTTCTATTACGGTTCCTTCCGGAATGGTATCGAAATAAATGACCTCCCGATCAAAAGAAATTACTGGAATATTGGTGGTATCTGCATCACCACTGAGTGTCATGGGATTTCTAATAAGCTCAGAAGCGGAGGGACCCTCGATGGATTCAACCTTCTTTTGTTCGTCAACCTGACAGGCGATAATGAATGAAATCAAAATGATAAGAATTGTGACTAATAAAGGTATTCTCATTTCACTTTTATTTAGTTTTGCTTAATATTTGTAATACTTTTGCAGTTCTATTTATTTAAAAAGTATTTAAATAACATTTTCAAAAGTAAGTTGAACGAACAATACAATCACAAAGATATACAAATGAGGAGAAAAAGGATTTACTTGGTAGGATTTATGGGCGCAGGGAAAAGTACTTTGGGAAGACAATTGTCTAAAGAGCTCAAATGGAGATTTTACGACACCGATGAAATTCTTGCAAATAATTACGGTGCTATAGGAGAAATTTTTGAAAATCAGGGAGAGGATTATTTTCGCGAAATTGAGGGAAAGTTGTTGCGGTCCTTACTCACGCCACCATTTATCATGGCTACCGGTGGTGGTACCGCTTGTTTTAGCGACAATATGGACTTCATGCTGGAGCACGGAACGGTGGTGTTTTTGAAAATCTCTAAAGAGTTGTTTTTGTACAGGCTCAAAAAGGATCCCGCGATCATACAAAGGCCCCTGCTCAAGAAAATGAAGGACGAGGAGTTAATCCAACTTTACGAAAACCGATTGCACCACTACCAGCGGGCTCACATAACCCACGATGCAATGGATCAAACCGATTTACTCATCGAAAAACTCAATTCAGATAAGGTGGAGTATTAGGCCGGATGCAGATGAAATCACAGATTTTTAATTTTTATAAATTGATTGACAAGTGATATAAGTCACGGGTTAAGAGATTTGGAAATGCTATTTATTTAACTCCCCATTCCACTGAATTTTGCCCGCTTTTTCTTAATATTGCGGTTGTAATGAAACCTTCGGGTATTCGTTCTATTTTTACCGTTAACCCGAGTTGTGAATTTTCTTTTTTTAAAAAAACCACTTTCAAAGAATGAGTCAAGACAAAGAAATTTTAAAAACCCTGATTATAGGGTCAGGGCCGGCAGGGTATACTGCTGCTATATATGCAGCCAGAGCCAATATGGATCCGGTGCTCTACACAGGATTGGAACCGGGAGGGCAATTGATGATAACCACCGATGTGGAAAACTATCCCGGTTATCCGGATGGAGTCAAGGGGCCGGAAATGATGGAGGACTTTAGAAAACAAGCCGAAAGATTTGGCACTCAGGTACATTACGACACGGTAGTAAAAGTTGATTTTACGGGTCCTGTGCATAAGGCCTGGACAGAAGGAGGGGTGGAAATTCACGCACATTCTGTTATTATTTCTACAGGAGCAAGTGCCAAATGGCTTGGAATTGAATCGGAAAAGAAATTTATGAACAAGGGGGTTTCGGCCTGTGCGGTTTGCGATGGATTCTTTTTCAAGGGCACCAAAGTAGCAGTTGTCGGTGGGGGAGATACAGCGGCAGAGGAGGCGCAATACCTGGCCAAACTCTGTCCTGAAGTCCACCTGCTGGTGAGGAGAGACGAAATGCGGGCCTCCAAAATCATGCAGGAAAGGGTATTCAAAACCCCCAATATTAAAATGCACTGGCACACCGAGGCCGAGGAAATTTTAGGTGAGGAAGAAGTCACCGGCGTAAGGGTAGTTAATAATCAGACCGGTGAAAAGAATGTAATAGACATTCGTGGTTTCTTTGTGGCCATCGGTCACAAACCCAATACCGACATTTTTAAAGATTGGTTGGAAATGGATGAGACCAATTATTTAATCACCAAAGGAAAATCGACCAAAACCAATGTCGACGGTGTGTTTGTGAGTGGAGATGCCGCAGATAAAATTTACCGCCAAGCCGTAACTGCGGCGGGCACGGGATGTATGGCTGCTTTGGATGCGGAGCGTTATCTCACTGACATCGGCATTATTTAAAATAAAGACTGAATAAAACGATTTTTTTAATAAAAATGATCAATTATGTCCAAAAAGAAAAGATTCAGAGCTGGCGTATTGCACGGGGATGAAGTTACAGACCTGTTTAATTATGCCAATGAGAACAATTTTGCGATACCCGCTGTCAACGTAATTGGTACCAATTCCATTAATTCGGTAATGCAAACGGCCCGGGAAGTTAACAGCCCGGTCATCATACAGTTTTCCAATGGGGGCGCGACCTTTTTTGCAGGCAAGGGATTGGACAATAAAGATCAAAAGGCTGCCATTTACGGCGGTATTTCAGGAGCATCCCATATTCATACCATGGCTGAGGCCTATGGGGTTACCGTTGTATTGCACACCGATCACTGCGCGAGAAAGCTCATTCCCTGGGTAGATGGATTGCTGGGCGCCGGAGAGGAGTTCTATCGGAAGAGAGGTTTCCCACTTTACAGCAGTCACATGCTAGACCTCTCAGAAGAGCCGCTGGAGGAGAATGTGGAAACTTGTGTTAGGTACCTCAAAAGAATGTCAAAAATTGGCATGACCCTTGAGATCGAATTGGGAGTTACCGGGGGAGAAGAAGACGGGGTGGACAATACAGAGGTCGACAGCTCCAAATTATACACCCAACCTGAAGAAGTGGCCTACGCCTACGAAAAACTGATGGAGGTGAGCGACAAATTTACCATTGCGGCAGCTTTTGGGAATGTTCACGGCGTATATAAGCCTGGAAATGTGAGTTTAAAACCCATTATTCTAAAAAATTCTCAGGACCATATAGTTGAAAAATTTAAAACTTCATCCCATCCGGTGAATTTTGTATTTCACGGAGGTTCGGGGTCTTCCAGAGAGGAAATCAGGGAAGCCATTGAATACGGAGCGATAAAGATGAATATAGATACCGACCTCCAATGGGCTTTCTGGGACGGGGTTAAAAATTACTACGCAGATAAAAAGGATTACCTACAGAGTCAAATCGGCAATCCCGAAGGAGAAGACAAACCCAATAAAAAGAATTACGACCCCAGAGTCTGGCTAAGAAAGGGCGAAGAATCATTTGTAGAGAGACTGAAATTGGCTTTCGAGGATTTGAACTGTGTAAATACCAATTCCTAGCCTGTTTTTTTTGAATGCGATCGTTGGTAGGTAGAGGATTACCCCTATCCGTAGACGATCGTTCTGAGTTTTTTTGCTAATTTCTGCTCCAGATTTTTGAGTTCCATATAGACCTCAAGATTTTCATTGGTCTGTTCACTGCCATCGGCAGGGGTATCGGTCAGGCCCTGTATTACTTCCTTGATTACTCGCCTTACTTTTCGCAGTTTGAGGGTTACCAGTATCTGTTCCGCGTCTAATTCGTAGTTTTCTTCAGGGCTTTTTTGATTCTGCAGGACAATGTTCCAGCGTTTCTGCCAATTTTCGCTGTATTCATATTCTTCAGAGATGAGTTGAACCGCCAATTCCGAAACATCCTTGTCGGTAGTATTGATCAGGTCATGGGTGTTGATTTTACCGTTTTTTTCCAGGGAAGTTTTTATCAAACTCAACATTTTTAAAACGAGCCGGTCATTTAGGGTGTCGTAAACATCCTCTAGGTATTCAAATACGTATTGATGTAACAATTCACCACTTTCGAGGGTCTCATTTCCAAATTTAAGCAACAATTGAATGAGCGCTTCCTCCTGAAAATAATCCTGAGTTCCGACCTTGGATTGCCCGGCAGAGGGAGACTTTGGACTGATTTCTCCTCGCTGTTCAGATTTTTCCCTTTCCCTTTTACCCCTTCCTTTTGCCTCCCACATTTTTGACCTGAGGGCTTTATTCACCTCCCCTATAATTACGTCTTCAGGGATGGAGAGCAGATTAGCCGCCCGGGTTACAAATAAGCTCCTGCTCAGTTGATCTGAGATAAGACTGAGTGTTTTTACTATTTCCTTTATGGCTTTAGACTTTTCAAAGGGGTCGTCAGAAGCTTTGTCGTATAGATGAGAAATTTTAAACTCCAGGAAATCCTGCTGATTTTTTTCAATGAATTCGAGAAAGCCATCCTTTCCCATTTTTTTTACTGCGGAATCCGGATCGTCTTCACTATCCAGAATGACCACTTTGGCATTGAGTTCTTGTTCAAGCAACAAGTCGATGCTTCGGTCAGCAGCTTTGATACCGGCGGGGTCTCCATCAAAAATAAGGGTGGCCTGTCGGGTGAACCTCTTGATCAATCTCGTTTGGCCCGGAGTCAAGCTGGTGCCCGATACAGCTACCACATTTTCTATACCGTATTTATGAAGACTTATAACATCCGTATAACCCTCCACCAACAGGCAGTGGTTCTCCTTGCGTATGGCTTGCCTGGCCTGATAAATACCGTAAAGTATTTCGCTTTTATTGTAAATATCCGTTTCGGGCGAATTGATATACTTGGGCATTTTCTTGTTCTCCCCCAACATTCTACCCGCAAAGGCAATGGGTTTTCCACTCAGGTTGTGAATGGTAAACATCACCCGTTCGCGAAAAAAATCATTTCCCCGGGTGGATACGAGACCCAGGGCTTTGATGCGGTCCAGTTCGTGTCCGGCCCTCAGTGCAGCACTTTTTAAGGCGTTTCCCGATCTGGGTGCGTAGCCGAGATCGAACTTTTCTATCAATTCTAGATCGTATCCTCTGCCTTCAAAATACTCCAGTCCAACCGATTTGCCCTCTCCTGTCTTGAGTAATTGGGATTTGAAAAATTTTTTGGCAAACTCATTCACGATGTAAAGGCTGGCTCGTTCTTTTTCCTTCTCCTGTTGCTCCGGGCTGTAAACTTCCTCTTCTATGGTAATACCGTATTTATCAGCGGCGTACTTCAGCGCTTCCGGATAGGTGAAATTTTCGTGCTCCATGAGAAAGTGTATGGCGTTGCCCCCTTTACCACAACCGAAACACTTAAAGATCCCTTTGGAGGGCGATACCGTGAAGGAGGGTGTTTTTTCGTTGTGAAAGGGACAGAGGCCAAGCAGGTTGGTCCCCCTTTTTTTTAGACTTACAAAATCCTCTATGATCTCCTCTATTTGTAGAGTGTCAAAAATTTTATCAATTTTTTTTGAAGAAATCATAGGATATATTTGGACGTTAATTTTAAGTTATGTTATATTTGCATCGTAAGATAGTTAATAGTAATCTTACTCAAAGAATTTAGGGTGTTCTCATAGTGTGTTCGGCCTCGTTGTCATCTTCGGCAACGAGGTTTTTTTATTCCAGTGCAGCCTCTAATTCTTCCGTCATCTCCAAATTGTGAAATAGATTCTGCACATCTTCTTCGTCTTCCAATGCCTCGATAAGTTGAATGGCTTTTTTGGCTTCAGCCACCTCCAGTTCTACCGTATTGAGTGGGATTCGCTCCAGGTTTGCACTTTTTGGTTCGATGTTCAGATCTTCCAATTTTTTTTGCATATTCCCAAAGTCTTCGAAATCCACCGTTATGGTGATTTCCCCATTCTCGTCGTCCACCTCAATGTCTTCAGCTCCCCCGTCAATCAATTCCAGTTCAAGCTTATCGGCCTTCTCGGCATTGCTTTCGATCACAAAAATTCCCTTTCGCTCAAACAAAAAATCAACGGAACCCGAAGTGGCGAGACTGCCTCCCTTTTTATTAAAAACAGCCCTCACTGCGGCCACGGTCCTATTGAGATTATCTGTGGCACACTCTACATAAACAGCCACTCCTCCAGGAGCGTACCCCTCGTAGGTAGGTTGTAAAATGGCTTCGCTCCCGCTGTCAACTGCCTTTTTGATGGCGCGGTCAATATTGTCTTTGGGCATATTGGCCCCTTTGGCATTGGCCAGGGCCAACCTCAGCCTCGGATTAAAATCCGGATCGTCGCTTCCTCCTTCTTTAACAGCAATATTGATCTCCTTAATTATTCTTGAGAAAACGGCGGACCGTTTGGTATCTGCCGCCCCTTTTTTTCTCTTTATTTTCGACCATTTATTATGTCCTGCCATGATATTTAACTTTTAGTAATCAGCAAACAAAGATACAAATTCAATTGTCATAAATAAAATCCCATTTTATAAGGATTCAAAAGGGGTATTGAATTTAGCTATTATTATGAGTTAAAAGCTCAACGGAATAAGTAATTAAAATAAATTACTCACGCTTAAAGATTGTACGTATTGATTTTAAACCATCAACACATCTAATTTTATTTTTATTTATTTTTTGATTTATTTATTTTTGAGGTATTGCGTACATTTGTAGTCCCGTGAATTTAATCCGTCTGTTTAAAGCCAGTGACTGAGTTTTAAAATTATTTAAACGGTTTCTGAAAAAAACCTTGTAAATCAAAAGTTAGGAATGGGTTGGTTTAAACGACTAAAGGACGGTATACAGACCGCCACCAAATTTAAAAAGGAGACTCCGGACGGTTTGTGGCACAAGTGCAAATCGTGCAGTCATCTCAGTACCATAAAGGAATTGAGAGAAAATCACTACAAGTGTACTGCCTGTAACTATCATGTTCGCATAGGTTCACATGACTATTTTGACCTGTTGTTTGAAGAGGGCAAATACGAGACCCTTTTTGACAATTTGGTGTCCTATGATTTTCTCAACTTTAAAGACATCAAGCCCTACGAGCAAAGGCTGGAAGAAGCGGCGGTCAAATCCGGTTTAAAGGACGCCATGGCTGTGGCTACCGGGGAAGTCAACGGGCACAAATTAGTAATAGCCGCTATGGACTTCAGCTTCATTGGTGGAAGTATGGGGTCGGTAGTTGGCGAAAAAATATCCAGAGCCATCGACTATGCCATCGAGCATCGACAACCCCTAATGATAATATCCAAATCCGGGGGAGCCCGGATGATGGAATCCGCTTTTTCACTTATGCAAATGGCCAAAACATCGGCCAAACTCACCTTGTTGGCCAAGGCGGGAATTCCCTACTTCTCCTTTCTCACCGATCCCACCACCGGGGGAGTGACCGCATCATTTGCGATGTTGGGAGATGTCAATTTTTCCGAACCCAAGGCATTGATTGGATTTGCCGGGCCGAGGGTAATCAAAGAAACCATCAAGAAGGATTTGCCGGAAGGCTTCCAAACCTCCGAATTTTTAATGGACAATGGCTTCCTGGACTTTATTGTAGACAGAAAAGACCTCAAAGCCAAATTGACAGAATTACTCGACCTTTTTCACATTCAACCCTCCTCCTGAAAAACCAATACCTCCTTATCCATTGGATTGAGAGAGTTTGTCAACAGCGATATCCATTCCGGTCCCATTCTAAAGTAGTACATTAAAAAGTTGTCCACCCGTTCCTGGGGCTTGTTCATTGGAAAAAGCTTCTCGTGCACTTTTTTGATCTTGTTTATTTTTATTTCGAGCTGTTGCTTTTTGGCCTTGAGTAATTTGTGCTCCAGGTGATCTATGGATTTTAAGTGTTTGACCTCCTCGGCGCGTATGGTTTTTAGAATGGATTGATCCAACTTGGCAGCTTTCTTTTCGATCCGCTCAAAAAGATCGTTTAATTCATTTTTTTCTTCGGATAGAGAAATCTCTTCTTCCGCTTCCTCCAGGACGTAATCGTTGATTACGTGATCTAAGCCCTTGAATATTTCCGGCCCATTCAATTCCAATTGTTTTAAATTTTTGGTGCCGATATGGTCTATCCAAAACACGGAGTTTCGCCTGATAAGCATGGGGAAGTTGATTCCGAAATGCTCAAATTGCGAATTCCTTTCTATCCAATAAGCGAGTTCTCCACCGCCGCCCACATAGGCGAGGTTGGGCAGGATGTACTCCTGGTACAAGGGCCTTAATACCACATTGGGACTGAATCTGTCGGGGTGCTTTTCAAGTATATTCAATAATTCAGATTCAGAAAAAACGATGGAGGTATCCACCAGCTGATATTGATCGTTGATTTTTTCGATACGGAGTCTTTGGCCTTCGTGAAAATAGAATAAATTGATTTTTCTCGCGTAGGCCTGCATAGAAAATCCTAAATCCTGCAGTTCTTCCTGGGTTTGAGTAACTAATTTTTTGGAGGTCTGGTCCACCAGGTCTTCTCTAAAAATTTCTGAGGCAGACTTTTTGAGATGAAAACGATCCATGTTCAAGATCAATAAGCCACTTTCTTTAAAAATTAGGGAAATGAGCCTCCTGAAAAAAGCCCCGTAATTGTTAGTTCCTGATTTTGCGGCCAGTAATAAATCAACTGCCTCTGCAGCGTAATTGGAATTTCCGGCAAACTCTTTGACCTGACCGATGATTTCATCTATACCCTCAAGGGACATCCGCCCCACGGATCCTTCCTGGGAGGTATCCCATTCTATTTTTTTGCCGTACAGGTAAAAGTGATTGATCTCCTCCAGGTCGTGATCTTCACCTCCGGAAATAAATACCGGAACAAAATTGAAATTGGGATATTTCTGTTTCAATTCCCCGGCGAGCCGCAGGGTGCTGCATATCTTATAGATTACGTACAGAGGCCCGGTGAGTAAACAAGGTTGATGGGCGGTGCAAACGGTGAAAGTGCGGTCCTGTTCCAAGAGATCCAGTTGCTCTTCAGCTGCTGAATCTTTCGGCATATCCAGGTATTGTTTCCTAAGGTCCGACACCAAAACTTCGCGTCTTTCTCGGGAATATTCTCTGGTCTTATCGGAAATGACCTTTTCAACTGAATCTAAATCAGGTGGGTATTTATAAAAGGGCTTGAGTCCCTCATCCAATTGGATATAAGACAAATCCTTTTTTGAGAAGTGAAGGTTTTCATCGTAGGGGATTTTAAATTTATTCATTTTTACTTTTTTTCATTTTAGACTCGCCAGAGGAGGAGCAGAGGTCACCCGTTAACGACACGTAAATACGATTTAATAAAATTCAGTCCCAATTGTTTAATGTTAGCCCGATTATGTACAGAGTTTTTTCAATGTGTAACAAAAGAAATTATGATAAGTCCCATTTTATAATCTAATGTGTGAACAAGCCTAGACACATATAACAAAAAATTATTATACGTTAACACAAACAATTTACTTTAGAAGAGGCTCGTTTTTTGATTGTTAAAATTGATCTGCCATAAACGATACATACCCAGCTATGATCTATCGACTCACTTCCTTAATTATTTTTATCAGTCTATTAATGTACACCGATGCGCGAGGACAAACTCCAAAATTTGTCAACGAGTTTTTGAATATCGGAGTGGGGGCGCGTTCCCACGGAATGGGTGGAGCGATGGCCGGGCATGTAAGCGACAATTCCGCAGCTTATTGGAATACAGGAGGGCTGGCTTTCAACAGTTCTACTTTCCAGGTTTCAGCCATGCACGCCGAGTGGTTTGGGGGCATTGTAAATTACGATTACCTGTCCATTGGTAAAAAATTAAATTCCACTACAGACAGTTACGGAGCCTTGAGTATCATTAGGTTGGGGGTAGACCAGATTCAAAATACACTGAGGCTATACGCCCCGGATGGCAGTGTGGATTACAATCGGATAGAGCGATTTTCAGTGGGCGATTACGCCGGTTTGATATCCTATGGAAGGAAATTAAACGACGAGCGATTTGGCGTGGGGGGTAATATCAAAATTATTCACCGATCGGCTGGAAAGTTCGCAAATGCCTGGGGCGTTGGATTGGACCTCGGGGCTACCTTTCGAACAGAGCGATGGAGATTTGGCCTGATGGCCAGAGATGTTACGACTACCTATAACAGTTGGTCGTTTTCTTTTTCTGAGGAGGAAAAAGCCATTTTGGAGCAGACCAACAATACAGTACCGGAAAACTCAACCGAGATAGCTCTACCTCAATTAATTTTAGGCATTGCCTATTCCGGAAATATAAGCGAGGATTTTTCTTTTCTTTTGGCCACTGACTTTCATTTCACTACAGATGGAAAGCGAAATACATTGGTGAGCTCGGAAACGGTGAGCCTGGACCCGAGGATTGGGTTTGAAGTGGGGTACAATGAGTTGGTTTACCTCCGGGCAGGAGTTTATAATTTTCAAAAAGCCCTGGAAGAAATTAATGGAAATTCTGAAGTTTGGACAGCACAACCCAATTTTGGTATAGGACTAAAAATTGGAAGTGTCAGGATTGATTATGCACTGGGTAATCTGGGGCAAGTTTCAGCAGTGGAGGTGTCCCACCTCTTCTCGCTATCATTCGATATCAATTGGGGTGGAGGTCGTGAAGATCAATAAATTGAGAGTTCACCCTTTATTTTTTTGGAAACGAACCACATTTTTGTAATTCCATTACCATTGGCTTCCACACTGCTTCTCTTCTCGAAAGCAAATACTGGGTCGTCTTTAAGGAAATAATAAGTGGTTTTTGAAGAATTCACTTTTTCCAATTCCCCATATTATTCTAGGCTGCTGACTGTATGGGCGGTATCTCTCAAGATTTTGAAGTGAGTTTTATTTTTACTTTCATGAGGCCGGCTGCCACATCGGTCTGCTGTGTATGGCCGCTCTCATTTCAAAACTGATAATCATTCTTCAATTTGTTAAACCCGGATTATTCATGAGGGTTTCGTTGTGAAAGGTTAGTGTCAAGTCACGCATACTTTAGCCGGCCCAAATCTTGGCCTTTTATCCCTTTTCAGCGTTGTAAAAGCCTCACGTAGCTAAAGCTATGCTACGTTTTTCCGCCTTGAAAATGAATAAAATACCGGCGACTTAACCGACACAGTACACTTGACTTGACACTAGAGGCCAATAGAAATGGGGGCTTTGTGAGTATTTTTTTCCGCAGACGTAGCCCAGCTACGATGAGGACAGAAAATCGAACAAGTGCCCATTTATGAAGGCATGTGGCCTTATAGTAGGAGCCTTCATGAATAATCCGGGTTAAACCCGGATATTTTTTAAAATCATGGCAAATGGTCAAATTCATTTTTGCATCTTTGTAGGACGAAAGTTAAACCTGTGGAAATAATTCTTTATTTTCTTATGTTTTTTGTATCCCTGGGGGCATTAATAAAATCCTCGGATTGGTTTGTCATGGCTGCGGAAGCAATTGGCAAGAGTTGGGGGGCTTCTCCATTTATCATCGGGTTGACAATCGTGGCTTTTGGTACCTCTCTACCGGAATTGGCCACGGCAGTATTTGCAGTCCTGGAAGGCCAATCTGAAATTGCATTGGGAAATGTAATTGGATCCAATATTACCAATATCTTTTTAGTGTTGGGCTTGTTGGCTGTTTTTGCGTCTAAAATCGATCTCGATTTTGATTTATTTAGGAGTGATATTCCCGCATTGGTTATCTCTGCTTTTTTGTTTTGGTTTATGATTCAGGATGGAGATATCAATACGATGGAAGCATTGATTATGATTCTGGCCCTCGGTGTTTTCGTTTGGAGTTCGTTTTCCGATATGGTGGTAGAGGAAGAATACAGAATCAAGGCGGGGTGGAAGAGCTACTTATTGCTGATATTTGGTGGCACTTTAGTATATTTTAGTGCAAAATATACAGTGGACTCTATCGTTCTAATTTCCAATGGGCTGAATTTGGGAACGGACGTGGTCAGTTTGACAGTAGTGGCTTTGGGAACCAGTCTTCCCGAGGTCGCTGTTTCCCTCACAGCAGCCAAAAGAGGAAATGCAGGAATTGCGGTGGGAAACGTTATAGGGTCTAATATTTTCAACACCTATTTTGTAGTCGGCGTGGCCGCTTTGGTAGGGCCCCTCAGTTTAACGGAGTCTCTGGCAGATTTTAGTCTGCCGCTCATGGTTGCAGCCACAGTTATTTTGGCTGTCAGTTCGTTATCTAAACAGATTACCCGATGGGAGGGATATCTTTATTTGCTTTTCTATCTGTACTTTGTATATTATTTATTCATTTAAAAAAACACATTTATGTTGGGAGACCTTATGAATCGAATTGAAGGCGCTAAATTGGAGGCGCAGGAAAAATTAAAACGAATGGTGATTTCGAAAAGCGACCTCAACGGTTGGGTAAAAGTTGAAGTTTCCGGATTGAGACAGATTTTAGATATCAGCATTTCTAAGGAATTGATTGACAAAGGCGAACCTGAATTGGTCGAGGATGTAATGACCAATGTACTAAACGATGCATTTACAGAAGCCGCAGATAGGGAAAGAGAGGTGATGGAAGATGTGGCAAAAGAAGTTATGCCCGGTGGTTTAGGTGGATTGAAAGGCCTTTTTGGTTAATTCCATTATTAATTTTAAATTGATTACCTTGAAAAATACAATTCTAGTATGTTTACTATGTATCTATTTTCTCACTGCGTGGTCCGGACTTCACTCGCAGGCTCCGATTTTAAATCTATCCTTTGACGATTGCGATGCTGTAAATCTTGGGCCCAATAGCCCGGACGGAGAAATCATTGGCTCACCGACTTGTGAATGTGGGGTTTTTGGAAATTCATTCCGATTTTACGGAGATGGAGATGCCATTGAGATAGCCGATACCAGTGCTTTTAATTTGCTGACATTCAGTATTGCCTTTTACTTTCAACCCGATCGGCAGTCAGGAGACTATGTGATGCTGTCTCATCGGGAAGAGTGCAATTCACTGCACGGGTTTACAATGAATTATTTGGCGGACAACCATCAAATCGACATTGAACTCTCCAGGGACATAGGAAGACGAGTATTACTGACGGTTGACTTGCCCGAAAATAAATGTTGGTACCACATAGTATTTGAAAGGTCAGGCGGCCGGCACAGTCTCTTTATTGACGGGGTTAAACTGGGTGAGGTGAATTCCGGAGGGTTAATTGACTTCTTTAATCCTGCTCCTATTGTCATTGGAGGGGGACCCTGTGTGCCGGATTCGCGGGCTTCTCTTTCGGGACTTATAGACGAATTCAGGATATACGATCGCATCCTGAACGCACAGGAGAAGTTTAACCTTCGGAGAGAGGTCAATCAAATTGTGAGTCGGGATACGGTCATTTTATTAAATTCAGAGGTGAACGTTAGGGTTACGGACGATTGTACAGAGTCTTATACCTGGTCTCCGGTCAGTGGGGTAGAGGATATTTTCACAGGAAATACCACCCTGCGGCCCATGGAATCTCAGGTTTATGTTTTGGAATTTAACGAATTCAATTGTACGACCACAGATAGTATATCTATAATTGTGGTCGATCCAAACGAGGTGACCTGTGACGACCTTTCACTTCCGTCGGCCTTTTCCCCGAATGCGGATGGACTGAACGATCGCTTCTTTATTTCCAATCCCTTTTTAGTCGAAGAACTATTGTCCTTTGAGATTTTCGATCGCTCGGGAGGCACTGTTTTTTACACTGCAAATCCAAGCGACAGTTGGGATGGATATTTTAGGGGTGAACCTGTCAATCCCGGAGTGTTCCTATACAAGGTTCAATTCAGATGTGGCGGAGAGGTTTTTATTAAATCCGGCCAGGTGATGGTAATGCGTTAATTCAATGGATGAATTGCGTAATGCGGTTGAGTTTTTTATTCACTGAAGATGAACGGAGGGCGCTGAGGGAATTGAAAATGGAAAATTGGGTGGTTCCAATTGACTCTTTTTTTTAACACATAGACACACGGGTCGCCGCTCTAAATACCAACTTGTTAGGGAGTGACACCTGCGCTCTCCTTATTTCAGTGTTGCAGCTTTTGTATTTGAGTTTAAGGCAGGTGAGTGCCTCCAGTGCGATCTGAATCTTTGGAAATAGTAGTTGTATTTCGATTACGCCAATGGCCTTTTTAAATTCTGTAAAAGCTAATTTATTTTTACCTTACCAAAACCACTTCTCCGGTATAGACCTCTACAAAACCATCGGTAAATTCAACTTCTACCATATAAATAAATACTCCTGGGTTAGCTAGTTCTCCATTGATCAATCCGTCCCATCCGATGTCATCCAGTTGAGATAGCGGGATGTTGATTCGCTCAAAGACTTTTCTGCCCCAGCGGTCAAAAACCCTAAAGGTGGGAACCTCCAGGACACCGATGCCTGTAAAGACCCTGAAGAGGTCATTTACCCCGTCGTTATTGGGCGAAAAGGCAGTGGGAATGTAGACATTTCTTATGGATTCCAGGATGAAAGTTGTACTTGCTGAAGCCTGACATCCATTTTGATTTTCAATTACCAGTGTGATTTCTTCCTCAATGATCGGGGTGGCAAGGGGGTCTCGGCAATCGTAGCAATCCAAAATGTCATTTTCAGTAACCCATTGATAAGTAGATACGGGTACAGGATCAATTATTTCAGGATCCAGTTGAATGCTTTCCCCCAATTGGATTTCAATTTGAGGAGGCAAATTAACGATTATCTCTTGGGGTTGATCCACCGTAAAAGAATCGATTGCTGAGCATCCCGCACCGTCAAATACACTGACTACATAATTCCCGGCAAATAGATCGATTGTCTCTCCAAGTGGCATCAATCCTCCGAAATTTATAGCATATTGATAGGGACCTCCAGACCCGCCGGATGCATTTTCCACTGTAAATTCAAAAGTATCCCCAAAGCAATTTACCTGGCCGGGTTGATCAAAAGAAAAATTAATGGAAGTAGCTTCTTCCATCAGGTAGGAGGTGGTATCTGTACATCCGTTTTGATCGACCACCTGAATTTCATACAAGCCCGCACTCAGGTTTTCTGCGACTAGGCTATTGCTGACATCGGGCTGCCAGTTAAATTGGTTGTTGCCATTTCCCCCGGAAACAGACAATCCAATCTGCCCGTCTGCTCTGTTGGAACAACTAATTGGCCTTGTATTTACAGTATTCACCAGCAAAACTAAACTGTCGGGCTCTTCCAATACCACAGAGAAAGTGTCTCTGCAATTGTTCATATCAATAACTTCTACACTGTAGGTGCCACCACTCACATTGGAGAGTACAGTTCCCATTGTTCCATCGGGGTCGTCCCAGGTAAATGCGTAATTGGGGCCTGTGCCTCCTGTAGCTTCAATCTGTATTTCTCCATCGGGTCTCCCGTGACAAGAGGGATCGCGCACCTCAATCAGGTCAATTCCCACCTGTTCCGGAGTCGGTATATTGACAAAAAAAGTATCTGTACATAAACCATCACTGACTATTACGCTATTGTCCCCTCCACACAGTGAAGGGTTGAAGGGGCCAACCAGGCCACTTTCCCAGAGATAGGTATACACACCACCTGTGCCACCACTCACAGAAATTTCTGCTCGTCCTTCACAGGAATCAAAACAATTGGTTCCCACTACATTAATAAATTCAGCAGATAGAGGATCCGGGTCTTCCAAGAGAATACCTTCAATTTCCAGTGGATCACAATCTCCACCTTCCTGACTGACTGTAACAGAATAAGTTCCTGCTGGAATATCTGTTAAAACCCCTTGATTGGTACTTCCATTAGACCATTCGTAATCGAGTGAGCCGGGATTACCCTCAAGAATTACGGAAATTCTTCCATCTGAATCACCGGGGCAGGAAGGACTATTGAATACGATCTCGTCTAAAACGAGTTCTCCCTCGATCTCCAATTCCACGGTTTCCATAGCTACGCATCCGTCAGCACTGAGGATATAAACGGTATAAGTCCCAGCATTAAGTCCCGTAATCGTTGATCCACCGTAATTATTTTGGTCCTGATCCTCCCAATCTATAGAAATTACGTTTCCTGAACCGGGGGTAAAAAATACGGTCAGCTCCCCCTGGCCATTGCCCGAACACGAGGCGGGAACTACAGCAATAGAATCAATTACCGGAGCATCGGCATTCTCTACATTAAAAGTGGCTACCTCTTCGCAGTCGGTGAGATCAGAAACCCTCACTGTATATTGACCGGAGGCCAGGTTCTCAATAAAAGTACCATTGTCTCCATGATCCCATATTACTGTGTAATCTGAAGAATCGTTAACTTCTCCTCCAGAAACTTCAATTTGAATAGACCCACTTTGTGGAGTATCACAAAATTCATCCTGTATCTCTATTAATTCAATTACAATAGGTTCGGGAGCTCCAACCACATATTCAAAGTTAGCCTCGCAACCGGAGGTGTCGGCAACGGTAACGGTATAGCTTCCCTGTCCGAGATCTTCCAGAACACTTTGGCAACAGCCGATCCCAATGGAAGGAAGAATATTGTTATTATCATCTCTCCACGTCCATAAAAAGAAAGTAGAACCCGCTCCTCCTGATAATTGCGCCGTAATACTTATGGATCCATCCATTGCTCCGGCACAACTTTCATCCACAATGTTTAAATCGAAAATTTCAATTCCAGTTCCAAATCCAACCTCAAAAGAATCTTCTACCCTACAACCATTGGCGTCGGTGACAGTGAGCCGGTAGGTGCCCGGATTGAGATTGGACAAGGTAGAAACCGTTGCAGTTTGAGGACTTCGTCCCTCCCAACGGTACCGGTATTCGTTACCGTTGATAGGCTCCCCTCCACTGGCATTAACCGTTATGGATCCATTGGGAACACCCTCGCAAGTGGCGGGGGTAATATTAACATTGATTTCCATTGGGGTAAATCCCAGTTCAATGGACGCTGAAGTCTGACATCCAAAGTCATCTGTTACTGAAATGGTGTAATTTCCTATGCCGATGTTATTGAGGATGCTATCGGTAAAACTTCCGTTGGACCATTCGATGACGAAGGGGCCCTGTCCGTCTATTTCGGCCGAGATGCTACCATTTATAGCATTTTGGCAGGTAGGTTCCGTACCTGTTAAATCTACCATTGGTGGGCCATCCGGATCTATAATTACCTCTATGGTGACGGTATCACCCAGCGCATCCACCACTCCTACGTTATAAAATACGCCGACACCCGATGTCGGAGGTAAATTTTCAAAGTTTACCATTCCTCCAATTTGATCAATATCAGCAGTCCCATTGATTCCGGGGTCATCTGATTTTTCAAAAAAGATTTCATAGGGTGGTTCTCCCCCATAGGCTGTAACGATTATGGTGCCCTCAGTGGTGCCGGGTAAAGTTCCACAGCTCGTGGCGACCAATCCCAATTCTTCAGGGTACAAGATATTTACTACACCATGTGTGGTTCCGACGCCAATGGGAACATCGTTGGCTTTCAAGGCAATGAGGTCGGTTGTCAGTCGCTCCGTTAAGGTAACCGGAGAACTCTGTCCCGGGTTGCCAACAGCTCTGAAACAAAGCTCAATAATAGCGGTGCTGTCAGGGAGTGACTGTCCTCCGGTGTCGCCATTATCTTCGTCAAACCACAGTAAGGTAAGCCAACCGTTTTGTGAAAATGCTGTATTCAAAATTAGTTGCTGGGGTAAAGCTAGGTTAGTAGCGCTGATTAGTTCAATAATGTTGGGATTCCAGGTTATGGCTCCGGTGAGCGCAAGCATCCCCTGAAAATTGACGATAGAAACTTCCAGACAGAATTCCTCTCCTTCATCTACATCCGCACTTTCGACAATGAGCTCCACACACTCCCCAATGCAGAACTCAGCAAAATAAGTGCAACTCTTGCCGTCTGATATTGTAAATATATAGGTTCCGGGTTCTTCTGCAATAAATTCAACCACCTCTCCGGAGGTGGCAGGGCCCGATGTCACCGTAGCAGTTTGCGTCGTACCCTTTAGTTGAATGCTGATGTTGTATTCACTGCCATCAAATTCAGGCAGGCCACCATCCACAGTGAAACTACCCTCTATATCGCTGTTGCCTCCATCGTGTGTTAGATCACTTATAGAAATCGGATTGAGGTATACGATGCTGAAGGCCTGATCGACCGAAACATTTACACATTCTCCTGCCGGAGAACCCTCATAAACTACAGAGTCTCCCATTAGGTTATCAAAAGTAATGGGGGCAAAAAACATTTGTACCGGATTACCCGAGTTAAAAAAATCTTGAAGGGTAGTAGTGTCGTTGATATTGAACCCATTTTCAAACCATGCATCACCGTTGGGATTGTCCACGTAAACCCACAGGTCGTTAATTGGTGGAGGATCTGAAAGCACACATGGGTCTGCCACAATTTCCTGAAGGGTTGGCCCCTCAACCGTGGGTGGGCATCTGTACCAGGCATATCCTATCCCCCCATCAGAAGTAGGTTCTGGGTCCCCGGTGAGACTAAAATCCCCGTTGTGATCGATAAAAACGCGGTCTCCAAAACAGAGAAACATGGTGTCCAGATCGATGTCGTTACTCATGGCATCGATTTGCCCCAGACTGATACTTCCCGCTTCGTTGGTGCAAGTTCTGAAAGTAGCTCCCGTGTGGGTTTCGTCGATTAAAATGGAAGATGGAGTTTGGGCTATTAAACCTGTCTGGAATACAAACAGGATTAAAATGAGGTATGGGGTACTTCTCAAAAATTTCATCAATGTTATTTTAATAACCCGCAAATTTATTCAGCGGGCTTGGATGATCAAATAATTTGATCTCTGAGTTAAAACCGGAGACGCTGTAGTCAAATTCTATTTTTGAACACAGCGTCTCCTATTCGAATCTATATTTACTTACTGCATTTCATTGCAATCTAATTTATTTTATAACGCCAATGGGCTTAACTACAGTGCCCTCATTAAATCTCAAT
Source organism: Saprospiraceae bacterium (assembly GCA_018224445.1). GTDB lineage: Bacteria > Bacteroidota > Bacteroidia > Chitinophagales > Saprospiraceae > PWJY01. The sequence goes on along the minus strand of JAGTVA010000114.1, from coordinate 15,552 downwards.
CGCACATAATATTGACCGGCACTCAGGTCTCCCAATTGAAGCGTTATCTCTTCGGTGAAATCCTGCCTGATCGACCTTACAAGTGAACCGTCCAAAGCGATAATTTCAATGGCTCTCAATTCGAATTGGTGGTTATCTAAAGTTATTATTAACTCAGATTTAGTAGGGTTGGGATAAGTTTCAACTCCTATAAATTCCGACAGGTTTCTGGTGGAGGTAGTTATCTCAACCTCGTAACACGCACTGGCTGTACAACCATTCGCATCCATTACCGTAACGCAATATTCACCGCCTTCTAAATTTGATAAACTCGCCTCTGAATCACCTGTACTCCAATCATAAGAAAAGGATCCGGTTCCGCCTTCGACCGTTAAAGTAATGCTTCCATCCTCTGATCCGGAAGTGCTTTCATCAACTATCTCTGCAGTGAGTACAATGGAATCCGGTTCGGTCAGGCTGACTTCCAATTGGTCGGAGCAACCCACACTATCTGTGACTATCACTTGATAAGATCCCGGTCCGAGATCAGTGAGTAAGGTACTCTGTTCACCCGTATTCCACACAATTTCAGGGGAGCCACCGGTTCCTTCAGTGACCTCAACGAGGATACTACCATTGGTCTCACCAAAACAAGTCGGATCATTGGACTCTGTTAAATCGACTGAGGGGGGGAGGGTAGTTCCAATAGAAAATTCCAGTACCTCTTCACAACCGACAATATCGCTGACTGTAACGCTGTAATCTCCCGGCAATAGACTATCGATTGCGGGTTGATCGCTTCCGGTATTCCATTCAAAAGTATAATTTCCATCTCCATCGGGAAGTCCACCGGATACCGCGATTTCAATAAACCCATCCGAATCCCCTTGGCAGGTCTCATCTACCACGGCCACAGCAGTTACTGATAAAAGAGTGTCTGCCTCCAATATGGTGAAATTGTATTCAGCACTGCACATCCCATTGAGGGTATCAGTTACTATCAGGGTGTAGGTGCCGCCGTTTAATTCGGCAATGCTGATAGTATTGCTGTCCACCTGAACAGTTGCGGAAGTGTCGTTTAGTGAGTAGGTGAACCCGGGAGTATCAGCCAGGTGGCTATAGGATACTTCAAAAGAGGCAGAACCCAGATTTATTCCTTCGCAACCTACGTGTTCAATAGACAGGGACTCAATAACCAGCTCGAATTCATTGATTATATCAAATTCGCGGTCTATACTACATCCGTTACGGTCCTCGACGGTTAAAAAATAAGTACCGCTGACCAGGTTTTGTCTGAGGGCATTGATGGTGGTTTGCATTTGTCCATTTTCCCAGGTATATTCATAGGTGTTGCCCGCAAAGGGGGTTCCTCCTGCGGCAGAAGCTGTTATTAGTCCGAGCGAGTCTCCGGGACAGGAATTGTTTTCTTTTTCTGCGGTAAGGGTGATTTCCGAAGTAAAGAGTTCAACGGTATCAATTCTCTCGCAGCCGCCCTGCTCAGTCAAAAAGTGGTAGTAAACCCCGTTGGAAAGTCCCTCCAATCGCTCTTGAAAAAGAGTTTGATTCCCCCAACTGCCAAAATAGAAAATGCTGTCGGGATTGTTGACCTCGATTTCTATAGCACCATCAGAAGTGTCGTGACAAGAGGGGTTTTCCACTGTGAATGAAGTGGTTACCGATTCAAAATCGTAAACGGTGGCCGTGTCCGAGGAAAGAATTCCTCCCGAATAACTGAGAGTATAAACTATATCTCCCGGGGGTAAATCACCTATGGTTGCCTCACTCTCCGCTTGAGAAACCTGGACGATTCCTGTGCTGTTGGTATCTGTCAAATGAGAGTATTCCAGAAGTAGTGGAAAAAAGCTGCTGTCAGCAAAAAAAGTAAAGCTGAGCTGTCCGTCATTTTCAAGTGTATCAGTCGCACAACTTCTGGTGTAGTATTGGAAAGACTCGGGCTGCTCAATTGAAACCCCTCCATTCTCAAGGCTGTAGCCAATTTCTACAAACTCATTGTCTATTTCTTTTATGATTTCCACCTCTATCGGGAAGTCACCTAGGTTTACATGAGCAAAAGCCCCGGGTTCTCCTATTGCAGTAAAGCAAACTGAAAACATACTGCTGCTGTCCTCTAATGTATAGGGATTACTGGCGTCGAAAAAATTAAATCTCAGGTGGCCCTGTTCCACAAAGTCAAACCCAAAACTATTCTCGGATAAATTCAATTCAGGAGCCGGAGCTGAAATGGAATCAAATTGGAGTAGAAAGGGATTGAACTGTAGGGAGGCTTGAGTGGATACAATATCTTCAAAATTGGTCACGCTGATTGTCAGACAAACTCCCTCACCCATGGCAACAGTAGCCTCTTCAATATAGAAATGAACGTCGTCATCTGATTGGGCTAATGCTGAAAAGTGGGGAAGTGTGAGAAAAAAACAAATGGTGGTAAAAATCAGTGTAAAGGAATTCTTATTCATTGTATTGTTTTTTGAATGTTTAAAATATTGTTAGTCAATTTTTTAAATATGGTCTTGTGCGGCCATTGCCCATGCTTTTTTACAACTAAAACTGAGGCAAAAGTAAGCAAATAATTAAACGAATTGCAATAATTTATATAAGATGATTTATATTTTATACTTTTTGCCTGTTAAAGTTTTCTGAACATTTGGTTTCTTACGGTGAATTTATAAAGGATTATTCATTTCATAAGTAAAGCACCTTAAAATTTACGACCCTGGACTGTTTCCTACCCCCGTGAGATTATATGAATTTGTTGAGAAGACCGCATAAGGGATACAAATGGCTGCCTGAGGGTTGGCAATTAGTTAAATTAGAAATTTTCACCACCACCCTTGGTTTACCTTTACCCTAAACTACCAGCGCAAGGACTTTTTTTCCAAATAAGTCTCAATGACAAAGCCCATTTTTTTCAATGGACCCTCTTCCCATTTACAATCACCTGATCAATCCAATCTGATCCGAAGGCATAGGGTAAAAAATTCAGGGAGGGTACCTCTTTTAAAAATATCAGATTGGCCTGTTTCCCTTTGGTAATGCTACCGCACCGATCTGCTACCTCCATGGCATAGGCTCCATTGATGGTAGCTGCGTTGATGGCCTCCTGCGGAGTCATTTTCATTTTTATACAGGCCAGCGAAAGTACCAGTGGTATTCTGCCGGAGGGTGTGGATCCCGGGTTGTAATCCGATGCGAGCGCTACCGGAAGTCCCTCGTCGATAAGCCTTCTGCCGGGGGCGTATTCCAGGTCCAGGAAAAAGGCAGTGGAGGGCAATAGGGTAGCGATGGTATCGGAGTTTTTTAGGGATTCGATTTCCTCCTCTCCCATACACTCCAAATGATCCACTGAAACTGCGCGGTTTTTTACACCTACCTGGACTCCCCCCGAAAGGGCCAACTCGTTGGCGTGGACTTTTGCCCTCATTCCGTATTTGGCAGCAGCTTTGAGTATTTGATCCGTTTCCTCCACGGTAAAAAAGCCCCTTTCACAAAACACATCGCAGTAATCTGCAAGTTTTTCAGCAGCCACCTGCGGGATCATTTCACCAATGACTAGCTCAATAAATTCCGATCTCCTGTTTTTATATTCTGCGGGTATTGCATGGGCACCCAGAAAGGTACTTTTAATGGGAATTCCGGGATAATTTTCCTTTAATTTCTTTATGACGCGTAGCATTTTGAGTTCGCTCTCAGTGTCCAATCCGTATCCACTCTTGATCTCTATGGCTCCCGTACCAAGAGATATCACTTCCAATAACCTTTTTTCAGCCGATTCGTACAACTCGCTTTCCGCTGTTTTTCTCAATTTAATGGCCGAGTTTAGTATCCCCCCTCCGCTTTCAGCTATTTCCTCATAGGTCCGGCCCTTAATCCGCATTACGAACTCCTCCTCCCGGCTTTGAGCATAGACGATATGCGTATGAGAATCCACCCATGACGGCAAAACTATTCGGCCCTTCAGGTCTATCTCCTCCGCTTCTCCAACACCCGGTTTGTCACGCATTTTCCCGTAATCTGCTATTTTTCCGTTTTCAACCAGCAACCAAGCCTGTTCCATATACGGCAATTCGGCCATTTCATTTCCTTTCAGCGGCCCTTTAAGTCCTTCCCGGACCTGAATCAGTTTCCCGATGTGGGTATATAATTTTTTACTTTTCATTTTCTATTTTTTATTACCAGTATTTGCTGACGAAAAAAATCTAAAGTAAGCCGGTACTCTCTTTGTACTTGAGAGGCCAAGACTGGTTTTAGAAGATTTTTTTTACTGCAAAGATAGAATTTAGAAGGAACAATTTTATTTCGGTGCAGAATAACACAATCCGGCCCGGGTATTGATAGGGGTAAAATTGCAGTAGGATGAACGGTGAGGTAAAAAGGTGAAAAACTCTGGGGGAGGAAAAAATTATTTCAAGTTTCACAGGTAAATTTAGAGGAAAGAATAAGCTGTATTTAGCACAAAATGGGTTGATCAGTGTGGAATGTAACTGGGCTGGAAGTTACTGTTTTTATGTATCCTGAGACAATAAATCTTATACTGATTTAGCAGAATAGTATTTTTTCCTTATCTTAGGTGATAAGAGAAAGATTGCCGGCTGAAACGGCCTATGAGCGAACGTACCCGAAGGGTGAACGAACGACCCTGAAAGGTGAACCAACAATCCCAGAGGCTGAAGATCCATGGGATATTCCAGTGAGAGAACCACGACAGTGGGTGGGCTAGCTCCGAGGAACCTCCAAGAGAGTGAACCACGATAGTGGGAGGGTTGGCTCCGGGGGACCTTCAAGTGAGTGAGGGAATGGTTCCAAAGGATGGAGATCCGGGGGATCTCCAAATGACCGAACCTCGAAGAGGGTGGGTCAGCCTAAAAGCGGGCGGGTTGGCAAATTTCTCGTCGGCAGTCAATGGTTCACAAACAAATTTAAACAGATAAAAAGAACGTTGGTTAGCTTTGAATGGACCATTAAAAGACTGTTAAGGTAGAAAGCCATTTTGATAACTTAGCTCGGATTATTCATGAGGGCTTTTATTACAAGGCTACATAAGTTCATAAATACGATGTACTGAGCCGAAACAAGCGCTGCCGAAACAAGCGCCGTCGAAATGCGACTGTCGAAGCGGCCTCTAACCTTTCCTGACGCAGTTCTCATGAATAATTGTGGTTAGAGGGTTTTTTGTTAGATTTATTGATGCAGGATGTGGCGATTCAAAGCCTGCTGGAGTCGGAAAGCATCAAAACCGACGAAAGTGACCGGCACAATCAATTAGACCTGCTTTGCGATAATGATCGAGGTGAATTAATCATCATTGAAGTTTAGTATTACAGCGAGGTAGATTATTTTCAAAGGATGCTTTTGGGTACTTCAAAAGTGATTATCGAATACATATTGGCCGCTTGGGGACAGGCAAAAAGTAACCTAAATAATTCAAGTCAGCACAATTATATTATTTGTAAAGAATTTATATAAAGAAATTTAACAACTAAAAAATTTAAACTGTTATAAGAATGCTAGATTGAACTTTTTAAATATAAAATAAAACAAATTGAATTACCTTGGACATGCGGTATTCTCACCAAAGGACGACGAAATAACGCTGGGAAATTTGGCCGGAGATATGTTGAAAAACCGATTTCATCCCCTATTGGAGGAGAAGGTATTGAAGGGAGTGAGGTTGCATCGGTTTATAGATACCACTACCGACAATAATGTGCACTTCAGGAGGATGGTCCAATGCTTCAGACCTCATTTTTCAAAATACAGTCCGGTGATTTTAGATGTATTTATCGATCACCTCATAGCCCTACATTGGAAAAAACTATTCGAGGACTCATATTCGGGGTATTTGAATTCAATTTACAGGGGTATTTTAGATCAGTCCGATCAACTTCCACAACCCGCCCAAAGTAACATAAGCAGAATGGCGCAAAATCAGTGGTTGGATGTGTATAAAAGCCGGGAGGGGTTGATTCGTGTTTTTAATAAATTGTCTCAAAAAATAGTACCTACTCTGGAGGTAGAGATGGTATTGGACATATACCACCGGAATCGGGGGCTATTAGACAGTGAATTTAATTTTTTTATAAACGAAATGAGGCAAGTGCTTCAGGAGGATGAACTCGGGCTTTCTAACCCTCGAATAAAATGGAAAAGCTAATGGTCCTGGAGAGGATTTTTTCGAGCACAGAGGCCTCCTCCAGTGATTTGTTTATGATTAAGGAGTTGCTCAGGCCATGGGAAAAAGTAATCTGAGGCGATAGGATAAAATAGGGCAGGAATATCTGCATTCCAAAACCTGCTACTGCCTGATAATCGTGAGGAGATATCTGAATAATGTTTTCCGCCTGTCTGGTTCGCGAGTTATTTTGCAGATCGTAATTGTATTTAACCCCTGCGATCACGTAAAATCTCTTATCCTTGTACGGATGAGATTTAAACCTGAGGAGGAATGGTATTTCTACAAAAACCGACTCCAGCCTTTCAGTGTGGGTATCGTCGCTGTTCACTGCGGTGTACTGTATGGTTCTTTCAGTAAAAACAAAAGTGGGAACCATTCTGAAATCGAAATAGTCTCCAAATTTTAAATTTCCGATGACCCCAATTTCAAAACCCGGTCCATTGATGGCCTCGGTGAGGCGGTAGGAGTCGTTTTTTATAAAATCGGTAGAATGGCTAATCTTAAAATTGGAACTGTTGTATCCCAACGAGATTCCAAAGTAGTACGGGCGGTTCTGAAATTGATTGAAATTGTAATTCTGCAAGGTTTGCGCTTGCATTTCAGTAGTCAAAAAGAATCCCAATAACAGGAATCCAAATAATCTTAAACAATTCATGGATAATTTTTTAAACAATTAACCTGAGACTTTGAAAGGGAACTTCCCCTCTTACTGCCTCTTTTTATCCCACATTCCAGGCGGGTTTATTTTTGTGCTTTATAAATACAACAAATACCTGCTGTTAATATTATATATTCGCTTTTTTTATATCCTACCTCCCTGAGAACAGAGAGGAAACGCTCGTAATCCGGAAAAGCTTGTACAGATTCGTATAAATATTTATAAGCGCGGGGGTCTTTGGAGGTGAGTTTACCGATGGTGGGGAGTATGTGTTTAAAATACAGGTTGAACGATTGCTTGAGAGGAAATCTTCTCGGCTTTGAGAATTCCAGTATTACGGTGGTCCCACCAGGCTTTACTACGCGGTAAATTTCCCTCAGCCCCTTTTCTAAATTTTCAAAATTTCTCACCCCAAAAGCTACCGTTACCGCATCGAAGTGATTGTCCGGATAGTCGAGGGATTCTGAGTCTCCATAGGCCAACTCAATATTTTTCTCCAAATTCTTTTTGGCAATTTTGCTTTTCCCTATTTCCAGCATTTTGGTGGATATATCCACGCCAATTACTTTGGCATCCGGCATGCGCTCCGCAATTTCAATAGCGACGTCTGCGGTCCCGGTCGCTGCATCCAACACCAGCCCAGGACGGTCGTGGTCCAATAGGGAAATGGCTTTCTTTCTCCATCTTCTATCGATGCCGAGCGAGAGTAAACGATTGAGAAGATCGTACTTCCAGGCGATGTTGTCAAACATTTTTGCAACCTGTTGTTTTTTTCCGCCCTCTTCCCGGTAGGGTTTGATTTCTTCCATGAGTTGTCTTGTGAGGTGCAAAGATAATATACCCATAGAGAAAATGTATGTTTTGTATGTTTTTGAATTTAGCTCGGATTTGAATGACGAGAGCCAATGTGACATTGGTCACAGGCGGTTACGCGCAGTGGGTTTATCTTTGTGGTAATAAAACCAGGATTATTCTTTAGAACGGCTATTACAAGTCTTCTTAATATTGTGCTGGGTATTCTTTGATAAAATAATAAAAAGATTCATGTGATAAAAATTGAAATATAGTTGAGTTTCTCATTAAAAGAGTGCACGGGGCCCATTGTTACCTGCTGCGACCCTAACGAGTGGGTGAATTGGGGAATGGTGAAAATAATATCTCACTGCTGAGAAGCCAGGGACGCAAAGATTTCGCAAAGATGGAGTTTATCCGGTGGGATAAAAATCTTCATTTTTTACAATCTTGATCGTATTCCACTGGGTTTAATCACGCCCTGGGCGTTGCAAAGGTTTTACTTCGATAGGATTAATACAACGCATTTTGACATGAATAATTTGTCGAGCGCGATACAACCCAATGCGGCCTCGCTTTCTTCCAGCTCGTTGGGGACACGTGCGCCCTCCATTTTTCAGTTTGCAGGAAAATTGATTAATTATTTAGGAGTAATGAATAATTAATTGAGTCATAGGATTTAATTCGATATAATCAGTTATTTTATAAAACAATTATAGTAAAACAATTTAGATGTTAATAAACTAAATAAAAAAAAAAAAATGACTACCAAAACAAATAAAACCAGTCTTCAGGAATTGATTAATAGCGACAAGCCCGTTTTGATCGACTTTTATGCTACCTGGTGTGGCCCTTGCAAAATGCTGAATCCCGTATTAAAGGAATTTGCCACTCAAAATTCAGGTAAAATTCAGGTGGTAAAAATAGATGTAGATAAAAATCCGGCTGCAGCCAAGGCCCTTCAGGTCAGGGGAGTACCCACCTTGATGGTATTTAAAAAGGGCAAATCCGTCTGGAGGCAATCCGGGTATATGAGTGCTGCACAGCTACAGGCGCAAATTAACCCTTATCTTTAATAAGCTGAAAAAGGTACCTACCTTGGATCGCTCTTTGACTTGCCACTTGCTTTAAATTATAGGTTTGAATTGGGAAATGATTTTTCGGAGCGGCCTTTTGCATGAATTTATATATATTATTTGCCATGGACTTTGTCTATTTCTACCTGATATCTGGTGGCTGAGGCTCTCGAAGCCCCATATAAATCCCCATGATTAAACCAACATTAGGTTCTCCACCAGCCCTAGATTAATTTGAATTTATCAGGGTTCTAAAATTTTGTCAAGTACTCAGTACAAAAATGCAAACCCTGAAACTGTAGTAATTTACAGATTGGCAGGCACGAATTGGTACATTTCTTTTTTTATCCCGTCCAAAAGTGCAGCAATATTAAAATATGTAATATATTTGAAATTTTAATGTAAAGGGCAGGAGTCCAAAATCGGCTTCAAATATTATGGTCGGTTCGCCATATCTACTGCTCGGCACCGGGGTGACTCTGTAGAATGCACTTCTGCCTTATTTGGAATGTAAAAAAATCAGATGAGAGGTTGTTGGTTTAAGTATATCTTCGTCCTTCTATTGGTGATTCCCGCTTCGATTGTTGCGCAGAATCCCTTTGACCTGCAACACAGATTGGGTAAAGATACACTTATCCACGATCCCAGGCCTGAATCTGATACAGCAACAGAAATTCCGGCATTGAGGGATGTCTTAGGCCCGAAAGATGAAACAGACCCCACAGTTGAACTGGATACAGTAGCGCCGGATGGGGAATTGGATACGGTGCGATTGAGTGAAGAGTATACAGATAACCCCTTTGACAGAGTGGAGGACGTTGTGGGGGAAGAGCCCATAGAGGAAGAGCGCATGGAGGAGGAGGCCATGGACGAGAAGCCTACGGAAGAGGTTGAAAAAGTCGAAAAAAGTGACCGTGTTTTCACTCCCTACTCCCCCCCGAAAAAAAACAATTTATTGTTAATTATTTTCCTGACCCTTACCATTTTTCTCGCTTTGATCGTAGCTGCCGACCGATCTATTATGAGTAAGCTATACCGGTCCTCGAACAACGACAAGTTTCTCAATTAATTTTTACGGGAACAGAAAGGGGGAACTTCGCTGCAGTTGTTTTTTCTCTATATATTCTTTGTGGTTAATTTGGGCCTTTTTGCTTATTTCTTTTTCAACGGAATCTTCAGTCTAGAAAGGGAAATTAAGTTATGGCACTGCATTGGAGGTGTAGGCTTGATTTATCTGGCACGCTATTTTTTCACTCAATATCAATTGTTGTTTATAAAAGCCAGGAAAGAGCTCCGGCAATTCTATTTTACCATAGTTATATTTAATATCTTTATTGGATTGGTAATCTTTCCATTAAATGCCTTTGCGGCCTTTGCCTCTTCAGTCAGTGGTGGCGTTGCCATGTATATTGGTTTGTTTATGGTGGTGGCAATATATTTATTGAGACAATTCAGAGGCCTTTTTATAGGAAGTAAATTTTTAATAAATAATCAGTTTCATTTTTTTATCTATCTTTGCACCGTTGAAATCGCCCCTATGGTAATTTTGGGGAAGTTTTTTATATCCATCTTTTTTTAACCAGGATAAAAACTAGGAGTTCTGCATGGTAGCAAACGCTAAGACGAAAGAAAAGCATCGAAGAGTAAAGTCAATATTAGTATCTCAGCCGGAGCCGGCCAGGTCGCCTTACTTTGAATTAGAAGAAAAATACGGAATAAAAATTGACTGGAGGCCCTTTATTCACGTGGAAGAAGTTACAGAAAAGGAGTTCCGCAAATCGCGTATTCGACCCGATGAATACAACTGTGTGATCTTTACCAGTCTGAATTCCATTGACCATTTTTTTAGAATATGTGAAGAAATGCGCATCAAGATGCCCCAGGCCACCCGGTATTTTTGCCTGACCGAGGCCATTGCCAATTATTTGCAAAAATTTATTCTGTACAGAAAGCGAAAAGTTTTTTACGGAAAGAGAACCATTCAGGACCTCACCACCAGCTTGATGAAGCACCGGGAGGGAAATAAATTTATTCTGCCCTGTTCCAATTTGGGAAGTATTCCCGTGGTCAATTACCTGAAGGAAAAGGAATTCGACTTTCAGGAAGCCATGATGTATCGAACCGTGAGCAGCGACCTATCTGATTTGTCTGATATAACTTACGACATATTAGTCTTTTTCAGTCCCTTGGGCCTTACCTCCCTGTACGAAAATTTTCCGGATTTCAAGCAAAATGAAACGCGAATTGCGGTCTTTGGAAAGAGTACGCAAAAAGCTGTCGAGGATTACGGTTTGACCATCAATATTAAAGCCCCGTCAAAGGATTGCCCCTCCATGACCATGGCTCTCAGGAATTACCTGGACAAATCCAATAAGTGATAATTTGTCAGGGCTGATAGCCAAATTGCTTGAGCAAGGTTTCGCTGTCTCTCCAATCTTCTTTGACTTTCACAAACAACTCTAAATAGACCCTGCAATCGAGGAATTCTTCAATTTCTTTTCTCGACTGAATCCCCAGTTGCTTGATGGACTTCCCATTTTTTCCTATGATGATGGGTTTTTGAGATTTTCTGGAAACAAAAATTTCCGCCGCAATTTTGGTGAGCCTTTTATCCGGCTCCTCCACAAACCCGGTGACGACCACCTCGGTGGAGTAAGGGATTTCCTGGTGGTAGAGAGATAAAATCTGTCCCCTGATAATTTCGCTGATAAAAAAACGCTCCGGCCGGTCCGTCAACTGATCCTTGGGGTAGTAGGCCGGACTTTCCGGCAGGTGTTTGAGGATGTGGTCGAGCACCAACCCGGTATTTATTTTATGAAGTGCCGAGATGATGATGGTTTTTGAAAAACTGAGTTCCTTTTCCCACTCGAATATGGATTTTTCAATTTCCTCGTCCGAAAGTTTATCTGCCTTATTGATTACCAGAATTATGGGAACACTGCTGCGTTTGAGTTTTTTTAAGGCGGATTCGGGAATTTCATCCGGATTGCCGCCATCGGAAACCACCAGAAAAATATCGGCGTCCTCAAAGGTAGAGTAGGCAAATTTATTCATGGCCGATTGCATCTTATATGCCGGAGTTTTAATCAGTCCGGGAGTATCCGAAAATACAATTTGAAATTCAGGCCCGTTGAGTATAGCAAAAATTCGGTGGCGTGTAGTTTGGGGCTTGTTGTTGATCACGGACATCTTTTCTCCCACCAACGCATTGATCAGGGTAGATTTCCCCACATTGGGTTTTCCTATGATATTTACAAATCCGGAATGGTGCTTCATTGGGCGATCCTTTTATTATTTTGTCGGCTGAGGGCAAACTCAACGGAAGTCACAACCTGAGAGGGTTTTAATTTTCTCCAATTCAATTCGTCGAGTGGAGCACCAAAAAACATGTAGTAATCTAAATAGGTGGCCTTTAATTCATCGGTTACGTGACTCAGGGTATTTATCAGTGCCACATATCCACCCATATCTTGAACCTCTTCGTGCCACTCTTCGTAGTAGCAATCCTCGTGACCGTGAAAGTTCAATACGTTTTCACAGATGAGAATAAACTTTTTTATGCCTTTGTCCATCATCGGTTCAGCCAAATTCCTTTTGAGAAACATGATGTCGTTCTGAATGCAATCGTTCCATTCTCCAAACATTTCCAAAATAGCAAATTCCATGTCGTAATCTACATAGAGTACTTTGGTGTAGAGGGTAGGAGATCCGAAGGGGTCCCATTGTGGGTGAATGTAATAATTGTAAATTTTGTTCTCGAAGAAAAACTCGTTGTACTCTCTATTGAAAAATGGAGAATCGCTGTCCTCTGAAGCTATGTATTCATCCCGCCAGAAATAGTATGGTTCTATATCGTGCATTTAATTTTTCTTTATCTAACCTCTTCTTTTGAGAAACATTGCCCGCGAAGAAGTGCAATTATTTATATCCTTTTCTTAAAATTGCTAACTAAAATTTCGCAGAGGTAGTTCTTTTAACCCGGCTATTCCATTTTTTGCTCTAGTACACTCAATCGTTTTTCCAACTGTTCTATTCTGTCGAGTAATTCTCTATTGGAAATTATGGGTTCGGCATCTTTCTCTTCAATTTTGGTGACTTGTTCACCGGGAATAGGGGCATCCAGGGTAGTGGTGTCGCTGTTAGATGGAGTGGAAGTCTGAATTTCGCGGGTGTCTCCATCTTTGCCCAGGAGTTTGTTGATTTCTTCCAGCGGGCTGGTGCCTGTCACCATTGTGGCTGCAATGTACACAACCGGTATGGCTATCAATAAAAAAATTAAAAATCTGGCACAACCGGTAAGCTTATATTTCCTTCTCATATTTTTTTCAATTCTTTATTGCGTATTATTACGTTGGTTAAAAGTACGTGATTTTTTTTTATTAGCCAATTCTGCCGAGTAATCTCGACGCACTATCTGATTCTACTATTTTTTTGAGCAATTCGTTTACAGGGTGCGAAAGGGTGGGATCTTTTTCCAGTATCTTTTTTCCCAATTTGCGAGCGGTTTGTAAAATTAAACCGTCCTGAGCCATATTGGCAACCTTTAATTCAATATCTCCACTTTGACGGGTTCCCTCTATCTCACCTGGTCCTCGTATCTTCAAATCCTCTTCCGCAATCACAAAACCATCGTTGGTGCTGCACATGATTTCCATCCTCTTTCGGGCCACCTTGGTTAGTTTATATCCGGTGACCAAAATACAGTGGCTCTGATCCGCGCCCCTGCCCACTCTCCCCCGGAGTTGGTGGAGTTGAGAAAGCCCAAAGCGCTCCGCATTTTCTATCACCATGACCGATGCATTGGGTACATTAACGCCCACTTCAATTACGGTGGTAGATACCAGAATGTTGGTCCTACCCTCGACAAATTTTCTCATTTCCATGTCTTTGTCCTCGGCTTTCAATTTTCCGTGAACTATGCCGATTTGATATTGGGGCCTGGGAAACTGCCCGAGCAAATCCTCATATCCCTGCTGTAGATTGGCTAAATCCAGTTTGGAGGATTCTTCAATCAAGGGATATACAATATACACCTGTCTGCCTTTGGCAATTTCACTTTTCAAAAAATTGTTTAAACGCCCCCGATAGCGGTCGTTGGTTCGGGTTGTCTTTACGGGTTTTCTCCCGGGAGGCAGTTCGTCTATGGTCGATATGTCGAGGTCGCCATAGAGTGTCATGGCCAGCGTCCGGGGAATAGGCGTGGCGGTCATCACCATGACATGGGGGGGGAGATTACCCGACTTTTTCCATAACTTCGCACGCTGATGTACCCCAAAGCGGTGTTGCTCGTCTATGACTACCAATCCCAATTTGTGAAATACAACCCAGTCTTCAATTAGGGCGTGGGTACCAATCAATACATGGATATTCCCTTCGCGAAGATTTTCTAAAACTTCTTTTCTCTTTTTACCTTTGACGTTACCGCTCAGAAAAGTTGCCTTTAAGCCAATTCTTTCGAGTTGATCAGAAATTTTGAGATAGTGTTGGGTGGCCAGAATCTCTGTGGGGGCCATCATACAAGCCTGAAATCCATTGTCTATGGCTAATAGCATGGCCATTACAGAGACTATTGTTTTTCCGCTGCCCACATCCCCTTGCACCAGGCGATTCATTTGAATCCCCGTTCTGGTATCGCTCCGGATTTCTTTAATCACTCTTTTTTGAGCGCGGGTGAGTTCAAAGGGGAGTTCTTTTGAGAAGTAATCGTGAAAGTATTGGCCTACCTGATCAAATTTAAAACCCTTAAGCTGCATTTTTCTCGCGGACATCCTGAACAGCATGCGCAGTTGGAGGACAAAGAGTTCTTCAAAGGCCAGGCGTTTTCTGGCTGCCTTCAGCTGCTCCTGGTTTTGAGGGAAGTGAATCCACATAAATGCCTGATATCTACCTATTAGCTTGAGTTTGTTCAACAAATATTTAGGCAGAGTTTCCCGGATGTCCCTCTCGGTGAGCTGTGAACAGATGTTTTTGATAATCCGTCGAAGTCCCCTGGCATCCAATCCCCTGGAACTCAGTTTCTCAGTAGTACTGTAGACCGGTTGTAAGCCCGTTCTTTGGGAGGGGGGTAGGGCCCCATCCTCAACAATTTCCATTTCGGGATGAGCCATTGTTTTTTTCCCGTTGTACAGGGATAACTTACCGAAAAGAATCACCTTTATTCCGGGAGTTATCATTTTATCGATTCTGCTTACTCCCTGAAACCAAACGAGCGAAAGACTTCCCGTACCGTCGGTGAAATTGGCAGTGAGTCGTTTCCCCCTTCCGGTTCCGGCAATTTTTGCGTGAGTAATGACCCCTTTTAGTTGAACGGGGAATCCATCGTCTGCTGATTCTTTGATCGTGCCAAAACGGGTTCTGTCGATGTGTCTGAAAGGAAAGTCAAGCAACATATCCCACTGGGACTTTATGCCTTTTTCCTTCAGTAGTAAATCCGACCTGGAAGGACCGACCCCTTTGATGTAGGTTACTGGATTTAACAACTTTGAAGAACTACTCCGCAGCATAAATGTTTATTTCTGTAAAAACCTGGGTTCGATTATTGTCGCGACACATAATTCATAGAAGATTGCCTAGACTAGACGCCTTTCTGAAGGTTTAGCGGGCTAAACCAAAGAAAAGCAACGACGTATAGGGAATAATTCTATGGATAGTTAGATTCCCAAAGATTAAAAAGTTAAAAAATAGGTTACATCAATACGATTTTAGTTTTACAATATTTAAAAAGCATTGATTTACATTTTTTTATGCGAGTTAGAATAATCGATCTCAGGTTTTTACTATGCTGTAAATATCCAATGCCGTATCTATGGAGATGCCTGCCCCCCCGGCCAGTTTTTCCAGGTCGGGTTTCTTTTTTT
>JAGTVA010000113.1 GCA_018224445.1 Saprospiraceae bacterium | reverse complement strand
TTACATTTCCTGGCTGACACGATCATCAAGTTTTAATTCCAGTGTAAGGTGAACCGTTGTGGAGCCTTTATAGGGGGCTTTTACAAAGGTAATGAAAAAAGTGGTAAATTGCTAATTACGGTAATTTGCGTAAATTACCGTAAAATACGAATAAAACTATTACATATTAATAATCAGTTAATTAAGGATTCTTTTTTTTTGAAAAATAGCAAAATTATCAAGATTGTGGCTTATATAAGCCAAAGCAAAGGATACAGCCTAGCCCTAATTCGACTAGTTTATATATATATGTGCATATATATATGAGGCTGCTTTGACATTGCTCAGCATACCTTACTTCGACAAGGAAAACACATGTGGTGCTGTAATAGAAGCCTTTCGTGAATGAACGGGGTATAAGTGATACTAATAATTGGTAAGTCACTGGTGCGGGCATTTTATAAGGCCTATACAGAGACCTTTGTAAGGGATTTTTGAAAATCGGATGTTACATTGTTTTTAATAGAAATTAACAAAATAATCTCTAAAAGGGATACCAAACCTAAGGGAAGGTCTGGTCTTTGATTTTTGACCGGGTAATAATATTATGAAAAATAGATCCCATAAGGTGATCGAATTTCACTGGCAAATAATCCATCTGGATTATAGTTTAATCAAAGGCCAGGGGAATATTGTCGAAAGTGTACAATAAAATACAAAACGATTGGAAGAGTAATTAAAGATCCATGAGTTCCAATTTTTTCCTTATCTTCCAAAAAACTCACTCCAATGAATATAATTTTTAAAGATGTTGAAAACAATAGAATCAGAGACTGTTTTTGTGACGTGATCGAGAGCTTTGAGGTACTGCATGAGTTTGAAATTGTGGTGAGCCAGCAAAAATTAAAGTCTTCCACCATGCAAGCGCAACCAGTGATCTCGTTGAAGTCTATTTTTACCGGTGTAAAACGTTATAGAATTAAGCTCAATGAGTACATCAGGGATCACGAAGAGCTCAAGATAAGGGATGTTCCGGAAGATGTTCTGAAAGGGTGGTTTGCTCACGAACTGGGACACGTGGTGGATTATAAACAGCATTCTAATTTTAAAATGATCATTTTTGGCATGAAGTATTTGCTTTTTAAGGAATTTAAGAAAAAAGTTGAACACGATGCAGATTACATTGCAATAACCTATGGCTTTCAAGATGAAATATTGGCCACGAAGCGATACATTATCGAACACGACCTGATCGGACATAAATACAAGAGTAAAATCCTGAAATATTACCTGCCGGAGGAAGACGTACTTCTTTGTTCAGAAGACAAAACCATTTTGAAGCCTTATCTCGATCTTTAGTCAAAAAAAGAAAGGAATTCGCGCATCTTTTCTGATTTCATTACTTTTTGAATTTTTACTTGCCCACCTTTCTTGTTGGTCGTTTTGAGATAATTAGAGTATTCGTTTTTTGAAATAGTTCGGACTACAATTTTATCTATTGTTTTTTTTCGGGCAACTTTGTAGTTGTTGTTGTGTGATTGTAAATGGTCATCCAATAGTGTTGCAAATTTTTCACGATCGATATTGTCATCAGTAACGATTACCCATTCATGTGTGTGGTCGTTGTCCTTAACTGCCGCGACCATAAATTCGTTAACCGTAATATCCAGTTTGTCGGCGGTACTTGCGATGGCGTTGTTAAGCTTTTCTTCTGACAACTGGGATCCAAATACGTTGAGAAAAAATTTAGTACGTCCTGTAATTTTAATTTCGTGTGGAGCGAGATTGGTGAACTGAATCGTATCTCCAATTACATATCTCCAGGCACCTGCATTGGTAGAAATCACGAGTACATATTCATCCTTCTTGTTGACTTCAGAGATGTCAAATATTTCGGGATTTTCCAAAACTTCCCCCATTTCATTAACGCCTCTTTCATCAAAAGGTATAAATTCATAAAAGTAACTGTGGTCGGTGGCCAGTTTCATGGCCAATGTATTTGGTTTGGCTGTATAAGCAAAAAAACCTTCGGAGGCCAAATAGGTATCAATTATGATGAGTTCTTTATTTGAAATTTTTTCAAAATCTTTGCGGTAAGTCTCAAAAGCAACTCCACCGCTCGCGAAAACACTGAAATTGGGCCAAATATCCTGAATGTATTCAAGATTGTGGTGTTTCATGATAGCCTGTAACATTCTCAATACCCAAGAAGGTATTCCGGCAACTGAACCGATGTCCCATTCAGGAGCTTTTTCCACGATCTTTTTAATTCTTTCGTCCCAGTCGTCTATGGATGCAATCTCTTTCCCTGGGCAATAAAAATAATCGTACCAGTCCGGAAAATTGTGGATGTTTATTCCACTGATTTCACCTTCCAAATGACCGTTTTCGTGCGTTTTCAAATGACTTGAGCTACTCAACATTAATACACTCCTTTCGTATACCACTTTAGGCACCGGAAAATTTTGGAGGTCGCTCGCAAGGGAGATTCCCACTTTTTTCATGCTCTCGGAAAATTCATTGGTAATTGGAATTTTCTTACTTTTATTTCCTGTTGTCCCACTTGTTACGGCAAAATAATCAGGCTTTCCCGGCCATGTAATATCCGGAAATTTTTGCTGTTGTTTCCACCAAAAGTTTATTTTCTGATAATTGTGAATGGGTACTTCGGACTGAAATTGGCGAATTGGATCGCCGGATTTTAAAATGTCGCGAAATCCGTAATATTTTCCGAAGGCAGTATCTTTAGCGTTGTTTAAAAGGTCGCGCAATACTGCCCCCTGTTCCTCTTCAGCATTTTGTGATTTGGAGTTTAATGTCTGATTAATTGATATTGCCGATTTTACGATTGTTCCCAACAAGCCCATGTGTGCAAGATAGATATTTCTTGGTAAAAATAAAGAACAAATACCACAAGCGTCCAAAATAAGAAAAAAGATATGGTTGAATGTTTTTCCCTAAATTTAGGGGTCGAAAAAAACAAAAACCAACCATGTCTGGAACAAACATAAGTTTATTTTCACAAATTTTAGCAAAAGTTGACCGCAGCATTTGTAAAAGGATCTCAAAAAAGTATAACTAAGACAAGCATTCCAAGGGGATAAATAGCTGGGTACATTTAGTGAGTATGTTATTCATGCATTTAGCAGGAGTTGATTCAGTTCGGGACATCATCAACGGATTAAAAAGTGCTACTGGAATCTAAATCATTTTGGGTTAGAAAGAGCGCCCAGTAAGTCTACAATAAGCTATTTCAACAAACATCGTGATTTCGCTATTTCAGAGATATTTACTTTGAATTATTATCTATTCTTGAACCTTCCTTGAAGAGGCAAAGGCAGTATGCATCTAAAATTAAAAGGAAAGTTTACATAATGGACTCAAGTATTATCCCCTTGTGTTTATCACTTTTCAATTGAGCTAAATTTCGCCCTGTGAAAGGAAGTATCAAGTTACATGCAGTATTGGATTATGACTCCGGATTACCGAATTATGCATATGTCTCAGAAGGGAGGACTCATGATATTAATGCAGTCAGGAAAGTTGTTTTTCCGGCAGATTCCGTTCTGGTCATTGACAGGGCCTATGTTGATTTTGAGTGGCTTTTAATTTGGACAGCAGCGGAGTAATTTTTGTAAGTAGATTAAAATCAAATGCCGGGTATGAGATTATTGACAACTGGGGAGTAAATGAGAAATATCCCCACATACAAAGCGACAAAACCATAACACTCACCGGATACAAGACACAAAAGAAGTATCCTGGCAAACTCCGTATGGTAAAGGTTTACGATAAGCTGAATGATCAATACCTGACCTTGCTGACAAATTAACAGGTCTTGGACAGCAAACACCATTTCTAAGCTATATAAGGCCAGATGGGATATAGAAATATTTTTTAAGCATTTAAAGCAGTTGTTTAGGGTAAAATCTTTTGTGGGCACCTCAGCTAATGCAGTGAGAATTCAAATCTGGAGTTCATTGATTGCAATGCTGTTACTCAAATACTTCAAAAATATAGCAAAATTCAATTGGCATTTATCAAATTTGATCACCTTTATCAATATTAATTTACTTGTTAAAACAGATCTGTATTATTGGTTGGATAAACCCTTAATTGAGGTCCAAAAACCACCCCCTCAAAACACACTATTTTAGCTTATAGGGGATTCATTCTTAAAATACACACTTTTTTGACTCAAATAATTGATTTTGAGGCGTTATTTTTATGCTCTATATTTATTTTGGACAGGTGTGATGTGACATATGACCGTGAGTAGTTAAAACTACTAGGGGCATCAGCATCTCCTTTGAAAAAATACTGCAGATAATTCAAATATACCCATTCAATCCGGACACTCCGGATTGAATTTTAAAAACCCTTACTGGACTGATAAAATACTAAAAAGCCCTTTAGACTTGATTGGAAATGTGTAAGTTTGGGCAGGTGAATGCTAACAGTAGGGGTTAATCCGGATTTGGAAAAGAAGAAGTTTGGGAGGAAGTTAATAAGCATTCGGGGTAATGCCAATGAGGGAATTGAAAGTTAAAAATGACAATGGCAAAGCATTTCACAAAGTGGATTCCACCGGGTGCACCCAATGGAATAGCAACTTGGCTGCTTCCATAAAAGAGAATTCCTATGGGTTTACCACCCCACAGGATTGGCAAGGGCGCAGACACGTGTGGTGAGTATATATCCTTCTGCACTTCTAACCGCAACACACAAGCCCATCAACTACTCTATTATGCACATACTAATGCGCTTCCAACCAATTTTTCCCCTTTCCAATATCGACTTTAATGGGGACCGTTAAATTGGGAAGCGCGTTTTTCATCTTTTCCCTTATGGCACTTTTCAATTGCTCTAACTCAGATTCCACTGCGTCAAAAACCAACTCATCGTGCACCTGCATGATGATGGAGGATTGTAGATTTTCTTTGCGGATAAATTGGTGCACATCGATCATGGCCTTTTTGATCATATCTGCCGCAGTTCCCTGCACAGGAGTATTGATGGCCATTCGCTCAGCCTGGCTCCGCATCATGCCGTTGCGCGAATTGATGTCTCTGAGGAAGCGCCGCCTCTTCATCAGCGTGGAAACATAACCGTTTTCTCTGGCAAACTCGACGATTTCATCCATGTATTTTTTTAGTCCGCTGTACTGTTTGAAGTATTGATCGATCAATTCCCCTGCCGCTTTGCGGGAAATATTGAGCTGTCTGGATAAATTGGTGGAACCCGCACCGTAAATAATGGAAAAATTCACGGTTTTGGCATTGCGCCTCTGGTCGTCAGTGACTTTTTTATAAGATACATCGTACACCCTGGCAGCCGTGGCGCGGTGGATATCCTGGTCGTTGAGAAAAGCGTCTAGCATGGCTTCGTCTTTGCTGATTTCAGCAATTAACCGAAGTTCGATTTGAGAGTAATCGGCCGCTAAAATCACCCGGTCTTTATCCCCGGGAATAAAAGCTTCTCTGACCCGCCTTCCCTCCGGGGTTCGAATGGGAATGTTTTGCAAATTGGGGTTGTTGGAGCTGAGTCGACCGGTGGCGGTCAACGCCTGATTAAACGAAGAGTGGATCCTCCCTGTCTTCGAATTGATCAAATTGGGAAGCGCGTCCACATAAGTAGATTTGAGTTTCGTCAGGCCCCGGTAATCCAGAATTTTTCTGGCGATGCCGTAGTCCTTACTCAATTCACTCAGTTTCTCTTCGTTAGTGGAATATTGTCCCGATTTGGTTTTTCTCCATTTGTAGGGAATATTTAATTTACCGAAAAGGACCTCACCCACCTGCTTGGGAGAGGAAATATTAAATTCCACGCCGGCTTCACGCTGAATATTTTTGCCCATGGCATCGATTTTCTCCCCCAGTTCCTCCGAGTATTTTTTGAGGTATTCGCGGTCTATTTTGACTCCTGTAGCTTCCATCTCTACAATAGCGTCGATGAGAGGCTCTTCTATTTTCTTATACAACTCCATCAGACCCTCTTTTTCCAATTCGGGTTCCAGGTAGTCTTTGAGCTGAAGTGTAATGTCGGCATCCTCACAGGCGTATATGAGGGCCTTATCTACCTCAACCGACCGCATGGTCCGCTGGTTTTTTCCCTTCTTGCCAATGAGGGATTCAATGGAAATCGGCTTGTATTTGAGGTAAGTCTCTGCGAGATAGTCCATATTGTGCCGCAATTCGGGTTCCAGTAAATAGTGCATGATCATGGTGTCGAAAAAGAATCCATCCACCTTGATTCCGTATTTTCGCAAGACCTGGGCGTCGTACTTGATGTTTTGGGCTGTTTTGGAAATTTTTGGATTTTCAAGTACCTCTTTAAACTGAACTACAATCTTATCCGCCTCTTCCCGCTCCCGGGGGACGGGCACGTAAAAGGCCACGTTTTTTTCAGTGGAAAAAGAGAGGCCGACCAGCTCCGCTTCGTGAGCATTCAAGCTGGTGGTCTCGGTGTCAAAAGCAAAATTGTCTGATTGACTGAGGTGATCGACCAATGCTTTTATTTGCTTTACGTTTTCGGCGAGTTGGTATTGATGATCTACTTCGGTTATGGTTATTTCCGCCACTGAATGCGCTTTAATATCGGGGCTCAAATCGGATTTCACTCCGGGAGAAGGAGAGTTGAATAAATTTCCCTGGGTGAACTCCTCCTTTTCTTTGTCCTCCTCGCCCAAAATGGCTTGAGCCATCTTTCGAAATTCCAGTTCTTTAAATATGGAGGCCAGTTCCTTTTTGTTGATGGGTTCGATTTCTACATCTTCGGCATTAAAATCAAGGGGAACATCGGTTTCAATGGTAGCGAGTTGTTTGGACAACCGGGCTTGCTCGGCGAACTCGATGACATTTTCTTTTTGTCTACCTTTAAGCTGATCGGCATTTTCCAGTATCCCCTCCAGGCTGTCGTATTGCTCCAGTAACTTCACCGCTGTTTTGGGGCCGATACCCGGAATGCCGGGGATGTTGTCCACACTGTCCCCCTGTAGACCGAGTACGTCAATTACCTGATCAATCCTCTTGATCTGCCATTTTTCAAGTATTTCCTTTTCTCCCCAAATTTCCACTCCATTGCCTTTGCGGGATGGCTTATACATAAATACTTTATCGGAGACCAATTGGGCAAAATCCTTATCGGGGGTAACCATGTAGACCTTAAACCCTTCTTTTTCAGCCTTTTTGGCAAGAGTTCCAATTACATCATCTGCTTCGTAATTTTCGACTGTGATTACGGGGATATTAAAACCCTTTACAATGTCGTATACATATGGCAAGGCGAGTGAAATATCCTCCGGTTGAGCCTCCCGGTTGGCTTTGTACTCCGGGTACATTTCATTTCTGAAAGTGGGCCCCTTGAGGTCAAAAGAAACCGCGATGTGGGTGGGATCTGCATTTTGCAGGATATCCCACAAGGTGCGCACAAATCCGGTAATAGCCGAAGTATTAAGTCCCTTGGAATTAATCAGAGGCCGGCTGATAAAAGCAAAATGTGCTCTGTAAACCAATGCGTTGCCATCCAGTAAAAAAAGTCTTTTCTCTGCCATTTTGATGGTTTTTGTCGTACAAAAGCAAATATAAGAGTTTTTGGCGGGTGACTTTTATTGGGAGGTGGGTTATCCACTTTTTTAGTTATGTCTCCGGTGGTTGAGGCTGTTATCCCGGTGGCTGAGGTGGTAACTAAGCCTGCCGAAGGGCTCTTGAAGCCACCGGAAGATTCTTACCCTTCAGGTTTTGGGATTGATCTTTATCTCGTCATTTGGCTATCGAAGGATAAGAGGGACCACCCTCGATCGAAAATAATAGGTAAACACCATAAAATGGGACCTACCTTCTTCTCCCCCTATGATTGCCGCCGCGGCCCCCACCTGATCTTCTACCCTGTGGTTGGCTTTTCTTTTCCGGGGCTGAATCCGTGAGGGGAAACGGGTGATCTTCAACTACCTTAATCTTGAGATCAATCAGTTTTTGAATGTCCTTTAAATCTCCTTTTTCTCCCGCATCGCAAAAAGCTATAGCAGTTCCTTCGTTTCCGGCTCTTCCTGTACGGCCGATGCGGTGAACATAGGTCTCGGCCACATTGGGAAGGTCGTAATTGAAAACATGCGTGAGTTCATCGATATCAATTCCCCTGGCTGCTATGTCTGTAGCCACCAGTATATTGACTTTTCCGTCTTTGAAGTCCTTGAGGGCTTTTTGTCTGGCGTTCTGACTTTTGTTTCCGTGAATGGCAGAAGCGGAAATGCCGGATTTTTTCAAGAACTTCACAATTTTATCGGCTCCGTGTTTGGTTCTGTTGAATACCAGTGCCATCTCAATATTTTTTTCCTGTATTAAATGGACCAGCAGTTTCCGTTTGTCGGACTTATTGGTATAGTAGAGCGTTTGCTCAATTTTATCCACCGTAGAAGCCGGGGGGGTAACTTCCACTTTTGCCGGATTGATCAACATCTGTTGAGATAATTTTTTGATCTCGTCGGGCATGGTAGCGGAAAACAAAAGAGTTTGTCTCTTTTTTGGAATGAGTTTGAGCACTTTCTTCACATCGTTTATAAAACCCATGTCCAGCATGCGATCCGCCTCGTCCAATACAAATATTTCCAGTCCACCCAGTTTGATGTGTCCCTGACCGATAAGGTCGAGCAGTCTGCCCGGGGTGGCAATCAATACATCCACTCCCCTCTTGAGGGCACTCACTTGTTTTCCCTGGGGCACTCCCCCAAAAACAACGGTGTGAGAGATGCGCGTGTGCCTTCCATAGGCTTTAAAGCTCTCCTCTATCTGAATAGCCAGCTCTCTGGTGGGAGTGAGTATTAATGACTTAATCCCTCGGTTTTGAGAGGAATTTCCAGTCAGTAATTGTATAATGGGAATGGCAAAAGCCGCAGTTTTTCCCGTACCTGTTTGTGCACAGGCGATAATGTCTCTTCCATCGAGCAAATAGGGAATGGCCTGTTGCTGGATAGGTGTAGGTTTTTCGTATCCCTGTTCGTCCAATGCCCTGAGGACATTGTCTTGTACTTTTAATTCTTTAAATGTCATGTATAATGTTTAATGAAAATGACCATTTCAAGGTGGGGTTAATCAACAAATAAATGATCCTGAAAAAATAATTGGAGTGGGTAGTTCTCTGCAATTGTTCAAATATGCCGCAAAGATAGTTCAATTATCCGGATAAGTATGTAATCCGGGACAAATGATTTAAGCTTAGGCGGTGTTTCTGAACTGCAATGCAATTCCACTGTAACCTAACTTGGAAGAAATAAGAATGAACGGAGCGCAATATTGGTAATTCAGGTAGGTGTTTCAACCTGGGTGATTGGGGGTATTAGACGAACATTACAGCCTAAAAATAAATCTTTACCTCCTTTTTAAATCAAATATCCATCGATCTTAAATGTACAAAATTTTTGGGTTATTTAACTTTTTTTTAATTTTTTTATGTTTTTATTATGATTTTATTAAAGGTTTATGTATATTGTGGTTTCAAACAAAACCATAGAACCATGAAAGCGATTGGACTTATCTTTTTGATTTTAGGCTTAATAGGTACCTTTATTTTTGGGCCACAGGCCCTTCAGTCTTCTGAAATTTACAATTTCCTTGGGTTCTACCTCGGGATGAGTACATCCAATCTGACACCGGTAATTGTCAGTGTGGTATTATTAATCATTGGAGGTGCAATTACCATTAAAACCCTGAATCAGGCAGAGCAGGTGAGTACTTCATAATCTCCTGCCGGAAAGACTGACTTACTTTAACAGTCCTGCGGACTGTAATAAACTTGGCTTGACTAAAATATAGCCGGACACTCTATCTATTGAGGGTATTCCAGTTACCAGAGCACTCAATTCCCTCTTTTTTCTCTTACTATTTTTAGATTAAAAATAGAAATCTGTTTACCTTTAAAAAAGTAAATGAAGTTACTGATTGTGTAGACTGTGCAAAACTTACTGTTTAGCAGATTAAAATTACCACTATTTCTCTCCAGAGAATTTAACTGGCTGTGCCCTTCAAAACTTTTATGCATGCAAAAGCAAGGCAAGTATAAAAGCTGTAAGCTTATATTTACAGCAGGTATATTTAATGATTTTTTTATCAGCCAGGCTCTTTCGTGGGTAACCGTAGGGTTCTATACCACCATATAGGTAAAGCAGGTTCACACAGCAGTTTAAAAAGTTACGGGATGGGTTGAGGCTTGTGTCCTCAGGACCACACTACCAGACATAACGGATTACGAATGCTGCGTCCCACCCAAGACCTTTATTACTTCCGCTAAAGTCCCACATAGGTTTGCCATCTAAACTCAGTAATAAAAAATCCAGAGTGCCACAAAATTATGCTAGATTTGAAACCTATTAGTTTCAAGCCAATTGGAATTGTAGGTTTATATCTTTTTCAAAACACTCTAACAGCGAGGCGAGCGCCCAGTTTTATTTGCGACTTTGTTTCACGTGAAACAAATCATGGTGTATTTCGGCTCCGCTCAATACACCTTACCTTGTAAATTTATAGTTATTATGGAAATTATTAAGAATTTAAGAAATATTAAAACCTCTACAATTTACAATTCACCCAATGGGTATTGAGCGAAGTCGAAATAACCCAATTGCGTGACCTACACCATCACCACAAAACTATATAAAAACCAATAATGTTTCACGTGAAACAAAAAAAGCATATCAAAGACTCAGGTAACCAGAACTCCTCTTTCATCTACAGTGTTTTGGTAAACTTTATACCTGCGGTTTTTTTCGAAAAAGTTTTTAAGCTCTTTATAAAAATCATCAGACTTTAAACTGTTGGGAAAAACACTGTACAGAAAATGGGAATCGTCAGTCAACCCCAAACCAATACATTCAAATTGAATAGCAGTACGACAAAAGAATGAATCAATATGATCAGAGTCAATAAATCCATTATCTAAATCAACACTCATCCCAAGATGTAAAAGATCAATCTTTCCGTAAAAAAGTCCCTTCAAAAAGGAGGCAACTTTCCTGGTGTTGTAGACCAAAGCCGTATTTGAATTAAATACATCCTTATTAAATCCATCAACTGAATAGAGCAGAACCAATTCAAAACCTTTGGGAAAACGTTCCCTAAAGTGATCGCCAATAGCTTCTCCAACAAAAATTCGAATCCCACCTAAAAAGGAGGTCACCAATACTTTCGGATTTAATTCTTGAAGAATAGATTCTGACCACTTTAAGGTGAGTTTTAAAAGTGCATCAGACTCCAGACTATCCTCTTCACTGTGATTAACAACTTCTATCAGCGCACCAATAATAGGTTCTAATCCAATGGCAACATTGGGCCAAATCTCAATGTCATAGAATAGTCTCTTTCTTGAACATTCCTTAAAGTAAAAATCGAGCAAGCCAGAAATCAATTCCTGGCTGTAGCCAACTGGTAAATACTTTCTTTTCTTGTAGGAAAAGGTGTCTTCACCCACATTGGATGGTTTTAAGAAGACCTGAACGCCAAGATTAGACACATTCACAAATACCAGTTCTGACAAGGGTCCCGAGAAACTTATAACTTTAGGAGAAAAGGATTTATATCCACTGTTGTCCATATTCAATATTTTTCCAAATATAGTAAACTCATTGTAAATGAAAATTAATGATAATCTAAGTATATAAGAAATTTCTTTTACCTGAATTCCGAATAACCCTTCAATTTTGACCAACCTGAAGTTCCTGGCAAAGAATCTTTATATTTAGTTTTTGCTGAACCTCAGGTCAATAAAAACCCATCATAAGGCGAAGTTGAAAATATGATGATTCAGGAGGTCAAGTTCTACCCCAAAATCAAACAAAGGGTTGACCTTTCACATCAGCACTCTTTATCGGCATTTGCAAACAATCCGTCCTGGAAAAATGTATAACATGTGATAAAACCGGACCTAATTGAAAAAAATATCAGAACAGTCTCCATTTACAGGTCAAGAAATATTCTGAATCCAAGGTTTATGGCTATTTAAAGATACTTGTCCCCATCCAGAAATGTAAACATAAACCATTATATCAAAAATCATCGTGACAAATAAATCCGAAATTTATGAAAAATTTTAACTAGCATATATTTTGGGGGAAAAAGGAGAAAAGATAATAAATAAGGGGCTTCCTTTTTCCCTTGAGTTCAAAGAAAAGACCTATTCCAACTCCATGTCGTTGCCCCGTTGACAATCGTATGTTTACGCTATGCCAAACGACGGAGCACTATTGGTCTTAGGTGGACTCAGACAAGGATTGCATACTTTTAAGCCCGCTCCTGAATATAACTTTATCCGGGACAATTCCAATAATTATATTTTTGTATTAGACATTGATGAAGGGAACCAATGGTCATTTGATGTCAATCAGCTCAAATCGGAATTGTCCGCTCCTCTACAAGTCAATAACCAACAATTCCATTACCACAGGGAGTCCGGCATACTGCATATTATAGGGGGATACATGTGGAAAGCCGATCAGAGCGATATGAAGACTTTCGGAACACTGATTACCGCGAACGCAGAAAAGTTTATTCAAGCGGTTAAATCTGGTATGGCTATTTCTGAAATTGAATCCCTCTTCGAGTATTTGCAAGATGACCGATTGGCAGTGACCATAGAAGATTTATTGGTTTTGAACAATAACTTTTACCTGGTAATGGGACAGTGGGTTGACGGACAAAACGGAGCTTTGGGCAGGACAGATTTCACTCAGGAATACACCGAGGAAATCAGAGTTTTCAGCCTCAATCCCAACTAGCTGGAGATTCTAAGTTACGGATCCACTACTCATACGGAATACGACCATCCCTTTCACAGAAGAAACCTGAATATAGTGAACGACATCGATTCCGTAACAGGAAGTGAACGAATTGGGGTCTATGGTGGAGTTTTTCCACCGGATAAAATCGGAGCTTATACCTATCCCATCTTTATACACGGTCCACAGACCCATGTCCTGGACCGAAGTATCAACCAAAAATTTTCTCAATACGAATGTCCGGTAATTTCTATTTACGACGACGAATCTGAAGAGGCTGCTGTTTACCACACCTTTTTTGGCGGAATCAGTCACTACTATATTTCTCAAACAGATCCTCAAAAGGTGATTTACGACCTGGAAACCAAACAGGGGCGAAACGATGGATTGCCCTTTATTGCAGACATTACTTCACTTCAAATTAACGACGTATCTGAATACAAGGAGTACATTCATCCCAATCCAATCCCTGAAAATAGATTGCTCGGCACCGGGTCTCATTTTATTCTCAATCCAGAATTAATAGTCAATGGCCATGCATTAAATAATGGGGTAATATCGCGTTCGTCATTTGAAAAAGGGAGTAAAGCCACCATGGGCTACATTTACGGCGGGATTGAAGCCAAAAACCCCTTGCCTAAAATACCCGATACCGGAACCAGGATCACCAATTCGGTTTTTGAAGTTATCCTCCATTGAAATCCGTCTCCGGCCATACCCGCAAGACAGGGTCATGAAAATACAGTGAATGTTTCTAACTTACCACACCTTGAGAGCCCGATTAAGTAGTTTGGTAAATTAACCCGGATATGGTTAACCCGGTTAGGTGTTGAATTTACTGAAGCTATTGCCTGGTTATGTTTTCTCACTTAATCTCTTTTTCTTTTTTGATTTCATCAACCACCTCAGCGACCTTCATTTTTGCGTGAACCCAGGAGGAAAACTCGGCAATCACTAACAACATAATTCCAAATACAAATAAGCTAGTGCGCAACAATTCAAAGGTGGAAGTGAGGTCCTCCATAAATAATCTGATGAAAAACAATTCAAATCCGATTACGACAGCACTCAAAAATAAGAATACGCAGGCGTACATTCTAGTATTTATTTTGGAAACGCTCTTTCGCTTCATGAGGGCACGATAATACAATTCTCTGTATTCCCTGTTATCCGGAGCCATTTTCAACAGTTCCCGAAGCACCTTTTCACTTCTGTCTAACAAGCCAATATTGTAAAGGGCTGCCGCCTTTTTTTTGAGAAAATATTGAAAGATGTCTTTGTCCCTAAAAAAGACAATATTGTTGGCAATACTCATTTCGGCAATCTTATCAGCCTCTTTGATAAATTTGTGATGTGCACCCAGTTCGTACAAGGCATTGGCGTATTCAACGTAGATGTCAAAAAAATCCTCGAATTCCAATTGTCTAATTTCTACAGCGTGTATTTCGTAAAATTCAACAATTGAGCGGTACGAATCAAGACCTTCATTTCTGAATCGCTGAATTAAGTACTCTTTATTTAAAAACTCACTAGTCATGATTTAAATCGGTTCTAACCGATACAATATGGGGTTGGAGGGAGCTGCATCCAGTGCCAGGTTCATCACCTGCAATTCAAGTAAATACATCCCGTCCAAAATATCATCCGGTATAAATACTAACTCCGTTATGGTGCATCTTGTTCGATCGTTTTTATCCGAATTCCAAAAAGCCTTGTGGGCGTTCAGTGCACCGTCGTCCTTTTCCTTGTCTACTGAAGGCAAGTCGGTTAAAAAGTGTTGAATATTATTCTCATTGAGCAAGGCCATAAAATCGGGATGGAAATAAGGGGGATTGCTGCCGCTGTATTTTTTGTATTTTTTACTGTTGGAATTGGGAAGGGTGCGGAGCAGTAAAGCCTCTACTCCACTGAGCGTGTTGCTGTCCAAAAAATCCGGTTTTTGAATTACCGCATCACCCTCATTATCAATGGGTTCCATAGAAATTAATAGGGCCGAAAAATGGAATTTTTTGAGCAAACCACCAATAAAAAGGCCATTGTCAAAAATATGGCCGCTGCATTCCGTATGGGTCCCGTTTCCGTGGGGGTTAAAAAAGACGTTTTTAAAATTGACCGGGCTGCCTTGGGCAATGCTTCCAATAAATTCTCCCGAAACATAGGGTTTTATTTCAGGGGGAAGGGCATAAAAGCAATTGGGGTTGTTGTCGGGCCCATTTTCCATTCGAATCCCTATGGGCAGGGGCTCATTTAAAAGCGTCTTGTACTTTTTCTCTCCTATATTGAAATACGTCTCCATCTAATTTAACCTTCTTTTGTCCACACCCCAAGTGAGTTTTTCCCTGAGGGACTCGGCATAGGAATAATTTTTCATCATTATTATTCGCCCGACAAACTTACTTTTTTTGATCACCAGGTGGTCTGCACTGGTAATGGCTTCATACCTGGAATCCAGACTGCAGAGAAAAGAATCGGTTCTGCCCTCCAGTTCAACAGTGATTTGAGAAGTGTCCGAAATCACAATGGGCCGCACATTTAAATTGTGTGGCGCTATAGGAGTTACGACAAGATTGCCGGAACAAGGGAAGACGATGGGGCCTCCGCAACTGAGTGAATACCCTGTAGAGCCCGTAGGTGTGGATATTATCAATCCATCGGACCAATACGTATTGAAAAACTCTCCATCGATATAGGTGTGAATATTAATCATGGAAGAGGCATCCCTTTTGGATACCGTAAAGTCGTTGAGTGCCACCGGGTCGGGCGCGAACAAATTGTTATTTCCACCCAATTCAAGCAGGGTTCTCTTTTGAATATTGTACTCCCCCAAAGCTATTTTATTAACGGCATCAATGGCATTTCTCTTTTCTACCGAAGCCAAAAAGCCCAGTCGCCCCAGGTTTATTCCTAAAACGGGTACGTTGGATTGATAGGTAAAATTTACCGCCCGCAACATGGTGCCGTCTCCGCCCAAAGACAGGAAGAAATCCAACTCCCGGTCGATGGTATCATCCACCGATTCAATGATTCCGGAGAGGGTTTTCTTCCTGAGGGATTCGGGCAAGAGTTCTGCAAAAGCATGATACACGGAAAGGTGGTGCCCGTCAGAAATCAATTTTTCCAAAAAAGAAACCACCCAGCTCAAATCCCGGTCGTTTATTGTTTGTCCGTAAACCCCAATCCTCATCTCAAAAAAAGTTTTAATTCAACGGGTGTATTGTGTGCTTTTATATATACCTCAATCGGGAATTCAGTTTCCCTGAACGATGCCTCAACAACTGCTTTTAAATATTGAGGTAATTGATCAACTGATCGTATCTGTCCTCGAGAAAGCCCTGCAGATTGTCCTCGTTGTAAAAACTCAAGACGTTGTAATCGTGGCGCTTAAGAGAGGTTACAATGTCTCTGATTTCAAAAGTCTGGAGCTTCACGGTTATATTCAAAAAGGTAGGATCTTCGTCCGCTGACACTAGAGAGGAAATGACTGTGGAGTTTTCCCCCTCAATAATGCGACTTATTTCACTGAGTACAAAGTCAGTTCTTTTCACTCTCAACACGATCAAACTTCCCGGATCAAAAAATCCAAATACCTTTCCGAAGTTATCGAATAGTACAAGCCTGGACATCGTACCTACAAATTCCATATTTTCATTGATTACAGGCATTAAAAACACTCCAGATTTCAACATAAATTGATAGGCAAAAAGCAAGTGGTCTGAGGTTTTTAAATGATAGCAGGGAAGGTCCTCGCACAAGCTCTCAATAAGGGAGTCTTTATCTGCTGCCAATAAATCGCCCTCCGATAAGTTGCCGATAAACTGCTTGCCGTTAACTACGGGAATATCCCACGAGTGGTAGGAACTCATCAGTTTGATGGCTTCCTCTCTGCTCTGGTAAGGAGAGATGTATACGTTTTTCAATAATAGAATATCCTTAACAAACATCTTTACCGGTTATTTTACCTCACATTCAGCACCACTTCATTCTGGTGCTTATGCTTTCAAATTTAAGCATTAAATCACAACAACTTGCCTTTTTCTTCAGAAAACTCGGTATCACTGATTTCCCCACGATCTCTGAGATCTTTCAGTTTTTTGAGTTTGACCAAAATTTTTTCCTTTACCATTTCCGTACCGCTCTCCAGGTCCTTCAATTCCAAGCCCTCCTCATCCCTGCCTTTTTTCCTGCTTAGGATATCCGTTCGCGGGCTATCCAGTGGGGGGGGCGAGGCTCTGAATCTATTCCGGTAAAAATCATCCCATTCGACCTGCACCCTTAAATAAGCCAGTTTGGGGTGATTTTTTATTCTTTCAAAATCGTCAAATCCATTCTCTACAGCAAGGCCCAAATGTCTAAAAGCCAATTCTTTGTTTTCGAGTATAGCATAAGAACAAGCCAAATTAAAATGAGTTGCGGCATCTCTGGAATCAATGGCCAATATCTTTTTAAAATACTCAACAGCTTCGTGGTATTCGTAATTATTGAAGAGTTCTTTTCCCTTTTGTTTCATTTGAACCACTCCCTCCCTTTTGCTTTTTGCGGTAACCAGACTTTTCTTCATGCTTCTTTTTTTTACCGGAGCTCCGGACTTGTACTTTTTTTGCCTTTTTTCTAGAAACTCCTGGTAGTCGTCCTCGAAATACCTTCGGTTGTAGAGAAAGTCAAAGCGCTCCTTACTCATAAACAGAAACCCGAGAAAATCAATTAAAGCCACAATAAAAGAAATACCAAAGGCGAAGAGTAAAATAATATACAGCACCCCCAGCAATCGCTGGCCCAGATAAAACCTGTGAACACCCAACCATCCTAAAAAAAAGGCCAGTAAAGCGGTTACGTATTTACTTTTCATGCTTTAAATTTTTCTCTGTTCACATCAGGCGATACACTTTTGTAAGCTCTTGCTTATTTCGGTTTTTTATACACACAGGTAATCAGCGCGATATCGTCCACAAAGCTCTTTTCACCTCCCAGTTTTTTCAATGTACTCAAAAATCGCTCATTAAATTTTTTAGCCTTTAAATGCCTGTTTTCCACAGTAAACTTCTGAATAAAATCCATGCCCAAAAAATTTCCATTCGGCTCCTTGTACTCAGAAATCCCATCCGTATAACAAAAAATTAAACTGTCTTTATCCAACAATTCCATTCCCCTTTCAATTTTTTCAAATTTATTTACCACACCGAGTATGGGACAACCAGATTCTAGCCAAACCGGGCCGGAGGCAGATAGAAACAAGGGGGCATTGTGCCCGGCATTTACGTACTCGAATAAGTTTCTCTTTAAATCCAGGCAGCCGATAAAAAATGAAATAAACTTTTCCCCTTTAGTTATGCGGAAAACTCCCTCATTTAAGGATTGCACAAGCGTCTCCAGGTGTTGAAACTTGTCGACCATGCTCCTGAGCAGGGCCTGAAAATTGGCCATTAAAAGAGCGGCGGCAACTCCTTTTCCCGATACATCTGCTATGCAAAAAATAAATTTGTCTTTGCCAAATTCAAAAATATCCAAATAATCCCCACCCACATTGAAATGGGGTTTGTAGTAAAAATCAAACTCTATTTCTCTGGAAGAGGGTAAGGTATCGGGAATCAACATTCGTTGCATTTCGGCAGCCAACTCCAGTGACCGCTTAAAGCGCTCTTGTTCTATTTGTCTTTTAAACAACCGTTTGTTTTCAATGGCTACAGCGACAATATTGGTGATGGTATTTATGAATTGAATGTGGTCGTATACATCGCCGTTGTCGTCTCTTATCTCCCCTATTAACGAAAAAGCAATCGGGTGCTTTTTGTGGTACACGGGAATAACGACATCAAATTGGGGTAGAAAATCCCGGTCTTCCTCTTTTACCGGCGAGGTCCGCTCGTATTTAAACAACCGCTCTTTTATTTCTTCTGTATCAATATTGTAATTGATTCCTATTTGGGCCACACTTTCCCAACCCTCTGTCGATTCGGTAAAAAGAGCCATTTTTCCCACTCCCATATCCCAGTTCAAGAAGGTCTTGTACATGCTGTATAAACCATCGGCGGGAATATTTTCATTTATCGCCTGAGTAATGGACAATAAACTCTTTATTTGAAGTTGCTTTAACTTCAATTCGTTTTCGAGTTTGTCGTATTTAGATACCGGTGTATACATCTTGTAAATCAAAAGTAATAAACAAATTAACCAGATTAAAGGGAATACACATTTTAATGGTTAAAAATATTTGCAATTATGAGCAACCTTTTAAAAAAATAAATTTACGTTGAATTTTTTTATTTGGCCTCAAAGTCAAATAATTCGAATAAATAAAACAGTCGGCTGATGAATTTTATTCTGAGGTGAGAGGGGGTTATAGGTCTGGTGGGGAGGTATCCCACTCTGGTGAAGTACTATCGAAAAAAATAAAATGGGAGCAGGGCCTTGGGATAGGATCCTGTAGTGCTATTTTAACCTGGGGTTTTCTTTGTGCCGGCCACTGTCTCTTCTGGATTTTTTGTCTAAATTCTTAACAAAAGCAGTGGATAAATCTATATCCATCTGGTTGCACAAACACAAAAGTACAAAGAAGATGTCCGCCATTTCGTCGGTAATACTTTCCTTAACAAGGTTCTCTTTAACCGGTGCTTTAAAAGATTGTTCTCCATAAGATCTGGCCATCCATCTCGACAGCTCTCCGACTTCCTCCATCAATATGAGCATATTGGTCTTTTCGTCGAAGTAACGGATCCCGTATTTCTCAATCCAATCATCTACGGCGCGCTGGGCTTTTTCAATATCCATCCTCAAAAATTTTTATCCTTACTGTCTAAAATTATAGTAACCGGACCGTCATTGACAAAGTCAATCTTCATATGAGCTCCGAATACCCCTGAAATTACTTTTCCCTTAAAAGTACCTTCCAGGGTTTTGATAAATTTGTCGTACCAGTACAAGGCGTGATCGGGATCCCCACAGCGATTATAGGAAGGCCTGTTTCCCTTTTTGGTATTGGCGTGAAGAGTAAATTGACTGACAGCAGCTATGTCCCCTCCCACGTCCTTTACGGACAAATTCATTTTACCCTCCTCGTCATTAAAAATGCGCATATTCACCACCTTTTTCAGCAGGTAATCCAAATCCGTTTGATCGTCCTCATTCTCCACACTTAGTAAAACTACCAAACCTTTATTTATTTTACCTCTGCTCACCTCTTTACCGGCTTCTTCAGCAAATACTTCCGCCCTTTGACATCTCTGTAATACAGCTCTCATTTTCTTTTGCTATTTTTGAAAAAATTTACTCCTCTTTCAATATCGTTTTAAGGGTCCTTTTTAAGTTTACTTTCTATATTAAATACATAACTTTCAAAGTGGATAAGTATTGATTAAAAGTGGATAAAGTCTAATTAATCTGAAGTTATATTTAAAATTAATATATACATTATTTTTATACCCATTAATTTATTTTCATTCACGATTAAAACAAACATATTAACAACATATTTATAATAATTTTTTAAATATGTGTAATTAAATGTCCATGTGGATAACATCCTTTTCAATTGATTCCTAATTATTAAGGATGTTTAAATACATCTGTTAAATGATGAAAAACAAATATCAAAGTATTTAGACAAAAACTTAATAACACATCCACACACTTAATAATAATCATTATTTTTTATCTAGAGAATAAATTATTAATAATAGGAGAGGGGGAAATGTGAATAAATAAGTTTTTATGAATTTAGAATTTAAACATAATATATGAATAGATATTCAAAATCGGTTCAAATATGGATTTGGATAGGAATCGTCATGGTTTTTTTCCAAATAGTTATCGGGGGTATTACGCGACTTACCGGAAGTGGATTGTCTATCACCAAATGGGAAATTGTCACGGGTACCTTACCTCCCTTGAATGAAAAACAATGGGAGGAGGCCTTCGAATTATACAGAGAAACACCGCAGTATCAACAAATTAACAGAGGTATGTCCCTGGCGGATTTTAAGTACATTTATTTCTGGGAGTACGTCCATCGCGTGTGGGCCAGATTGATGTTTTTTGTTTTTCTCTTGCCGTTTATTTATTTTTTAATCAAAAAGAAATTAGATAAGTTACTGATTAAAAAACTCCTGTCGGTTATAGGCCTTGCGGCGGTAGTGGCTTCCATCGGGTGGATAATGGTGGCCAGTGGGTTGCAGGATCGGCCGTGGGTAAATGCGTATAAACTCTCCATACATCTGTTACTGGGGTTGACCTTATTTACCTATCTGGCCTGGGTAGGTTACGGTGTTATCGGATTGAGAAAGCTCAATTTTTCATTCAGTCTGAAGCCGTGGTATGTATTTTTAGTTTTATTGGTGCTGCAGATATTTTTGGGAGGGATGATGTCCGGAACCAAAGCGGCTCTTTTTTATCCAACCTGGCCGGATATGCACGGGGAGTTGATACCCGGTGAAATTATGGACAGCAAAAATTGGACGGCCAATAATTTTACCTATTACGACGACAGTCTGTTTATGTCTGCCTTTGTGCAGTTTTTTCATAGAATGCTCGCCTATGTATTGCTGGTTGCGGGTTTGTTTTTATCCTTTCGCTATTACAAGAAGTACACCGATCCGCTGTTGCGGAAAGCCATTTTAATTTTTTCGGGAATTTTGTTGAGTCAAGTGGTGGTCGGAATTGTAACGGTGGTTAATTCATGGGGGGAAATTCCCGTATTTTGGGGTGTCCTACACCAGACTATTGCCTCTATTTTGCTATTGAGTTTGTTTTTTATTATTTATTTGGGGTGTCATCGGAGTGATTCAGGGAAGGGGGGAAATTCTATTGACAATAGTGTATAAATGCGAAAAATATTAGGAGATCAACCGAAATCAACCTTATGAAATACAACATACACATCCACAACAGACACAGCATTCGCCTAAAAGGATACGATTACAGTCAGGCGCGATTGTATTATATTATAATATATTGCAAGGATCGGGCCTGTTTGTTTGGTGAGGTGATCGGGTGAAAAATGATTTTGAATAATACGGCCCAATGGGGAAAAGATAAATACAATCAATAAAAACCGCCAAGGCCCGAAACCATCAGTAATAAATTCAAATAACGCCCTCCCCAAAGCTAGTATATTGAATTGACGCGAAATTAACCCTCATGACTAATCCGGATTAAAATTTTACGCATTGGTATAGACATATGGTTGAAAATATCAACTATTGTTGTAAATTTATAGGCAAGTAATTTAAGAAAACTAAATAATAACCTAATTTTGCTACTTATATTCATTAAATCATAGGATGGAATACGAATTAAAGAAGTCTGGAGATTTTAATTATATAGAGACGGGAGGTGGTGATAATGTGTTGATGTTGCTGCACGGGTTATTTGGAGCCTTAAGTAATTTTGAGGGAATATTAAACAGGTACAGCGACAGTTACAATGTAGTCGTGCCTATATTGCCTATATACGACATGCCTTTTCGAAAACTGGGGTTAAGGGGCTTAGTAAAGCACGTGGATTCATTTGTGGATACCATGGGTTATGAAAAGGTCAATGTACTCGGAAATTCTCTGGGTGGACACATTACACTTTTGTACGCATTGCACAGGCCGGATAAAACGCAATCCATTGTTCTCACCGGTAGTTCGGGTTTGTTTGAAAGTGCTATGGGATCCACTTTTCCCAAGAGGGGCAATTACGAATTTATAAAGGAAAAAACGCAATCTACTTTTTACGACCCCAACGTCGCTACGGACGAATTGGTAGATGAGGTATTTGAGATTGTCAACAACAGAAACAAAGCCATCAGGGTAATTGCAATAGCTAAATCAGCAGTCAGAAACAACCTCGGAGATAAATTGCACATGATAAAAGCCCCCACTTGCCTGATTTGGGGAAAACAAGACAATATTACCCCTCCTTTTGTGGGGGAAAAATTCCACGAATTATTGACCAATTCAGAACTTCACTTTATCGACAAATGCGGTCACGCCCCTATGATGGAACACCCCGAAAAATTCAACCTTATTTTAGATGGCTTTTTGCAGAAGGTAAATAGTTAAAAGCCCTTATTTTTTATAAAAATTATGCTGGGTTAAATAGTCGTATACCGGTTCGGGTACCAGATACCGTACGGAATTTCCCTCTTTCAGGCAATTTCTGATATAAGTGGAAGATATGTTGATTGAAGGGCTTTGGAAGTAGCTTATTTTAGCTTCTTTCAGCAGGTTTTGATCGATATTAAAACCCGGTCTGTCGTAAAGGTATATTTCGTAATCTCTCAATAGAATTTCAAAATTTTTCCACTTGTGAATGGTTTTGAGATTATCGGCTCCCATTATTAGACAAAACTTCCTGTCGGAAAACTTTTCTTTGAGGTGTATCAGAGTATCAATGGTGTAGGAGGGTTGAGGGAGGTAAAATTCAATATCGCTGCTGCGTAAATTGTTGTTGTCCTCTATGGCTATTTCTACCAGATGTTGGCGGTCGCGCTCCGGAGCCAGGCTGCTTTTCTTCTTTAGGGGATTGTGGGGAGATATCACCAGCCAAACCTCATCCAGGTCGGTTTTTGTTGCCATGAAGTTGGCAATAATCAAATGACCGGTGTGAATGGGATTAAAGGAACCGAAAAATAAACCCGTTTTTTTATCCATAAAAAATTAAATCAATAGTCGTGTAAGATAAAACCGGACTGATTATTCCCACAAAATAGCCCGTGTACACTTCTTTTAGAGTGTGTACTTTTAGTTGTAATCTGGCGCTTCCAACCAACCCGGCAACAAGAATACACAATACAATTAAAAGTGCCATAGTGTTTTCATTAAAAGCTACATTTCTGTCAAATAACAACGACCACTCATAAGCTATAATTACCACGGAACTAAATAAAGACCCTACTCCCAAACAATGTATGCTCAGTTTAATAAATAAATTGACCACCATGGCTATAAATAAACCGAGTATAGCGCCAAAAACCACTACTATTAACATTTTAGGAATGGTGGGATTGTAGACCAGATTGGCGAACAACCAAAGGTAAAAAATGGCAGTGGCAATAAAGGGGAACATTCTCTCTTTGGAGTCTCCCAATTCCACAGAACTTATCAACCCCAAGCTATACAACATAATTATGGCAATGCCGGGCAAAATCAAAGTACTGATAAGCACCTGAAAAAACAACATGTGTTTTTGGGTCCCCTCAAAACCGACAAAATCAAAGGGATTGATTACCGTCATTAAAAACAACAGGTAAAACACGATCAACAAGGGATTAAAAACAATAGAAACCAGTTGATGCAATATTCTGTTGGCATTTTCCATACCTCAAAGATGAGTAATATTTT
This sequence comes from Saprospiraceae bacterium, assembly GCA_018224445.1. GTDB lineage: Bacteria > Bacteroidota > Bacteroidia > Chitinophagales > Saprospiraceae > PWJY01. The sequence goes on along the minus strand of JAGTVA010000113.1, from coordinate 12,550 downwards.
TTTATTGCACGAGATCAAACGATTCATTACTTAAGTTCGTTTGATATTTATAGTGGATTTTAAATCCAGTTTTATAAGTATATTGATTCTGTTTGGTTTATTTACTTTGAAGTTGTGTTTTATTGGTTTTGACCATTCGAATTAATAACGGCCGTATTTGTTTTTGGAAAAAATCCATTGAAGAGCGGAGAGAAAGTCCACGGCCGCAGTAAAATTAGAAATTGAATAACAATGATGAGGTTACTATATATATTGGGTATTTTTTGGTTTGCTGTCTGGAATATCAGTACCGTGCAGGCACAGGAGGAGGAGTATTTTGAATACAAGGGGGACGTTTATTCAGCTATAGTACAAGAGAATGGAGACACTCTTTATTTGGCCAATCTGGACCAGGTGACCATCAGTAGTCCCAGGAGTTTTGAAAACAGGGAAGACTACCTGATGTATTTAAGGTATAAGCGTCACGCAGCTTATGTTTATCCATATGCCCTGACAGCCATTCATATGTTCAGGCAGTTGGAATCCCAAACCGAAGAGATGAGCAACAGGGAGAGAAGGAAGTATATCAGAAAGTTGCAAAGAGATTTGCGAAATGAGTTTGAAGAACCCCTGAAGGGAATGACACGCACCCAGGGCTATATATTGACCAAAATGATAGAAAAGGAGTTGGATATCCCCATGTACTTTTTAATCAAAGACCTCAGAAATGGACTTACCGCTACCTATTGGAGCACCCTGAGTTCACTTTTTGGTTACAATCTCAGGGAGGGATATTTACCGGGAGAGGATAAATTACTCGATCTCGTTCTCGGCGATTTAATAATTAAACCCACTGCGGGAAATTTTGTTGAACTCCCTCAATCCGAATAATACTTATTATCTAGTTTTTGCCTATGCCTGATAAATACTCCAGTCCTAAACACATAATTAACTCAGCAGAATTTAAGCCCGTTCGGGCCCTGTGGAAAAGCCCTTCAAATATTGCACTGGTCAAATACTGGGGAAAATACGGTCGCCAAATTCCCTCCAATCCATCTGTCAGTTTTACCCTGAGTGAAGCACATACAGTAATGGAACTCAGGGGAAAACTCAGAGAAGATACCCACAGCGACTCCATTCAATTGGAATTGTATTTTGAAAAGGAGAGAAACCCGGCATTTGAAAAGAGAATCTCTTTGTTTTTAGAAGGAGTAAAGGATATTTTCCCTTTTATAGCACAATTGAAACTGACCGTCCACACGCACAATTCTTTTCCACACAGCTCAGGTATCGCTTCCTCAGCCTCCTCAATGAGTGCGTTGGCACTCTGTTTGTGCGACCTGGAAGAGCAACTGTTTGTGGAGGACTCCGGCTCAGAATTTTATAAAAAAGCATCCTACGTAGCCCGGTTGGCTTCGGGAAGTGCGTGCAGGTCGGTTTTTGGGCCCGCTGCGCTATGGGGATTTACCAAAGGGGTGGACGACTCTTCCGACGAGCACGCCATACCCGTGGACAATATGATTCATCCTGTTTTTAAGTCCTTCAAAGACGCCATATTGGTGGTGAGCGATCAACCCAAATCCGTATCCAGCAGTGAGGGACATGCACTCATGGATATGCATCAATTTTCCAGACAGCGGTTTGAAGTGGCCGGAAAAAACCTCCAGAATATCCTGAGATCGCTGAAATTGGGGCATGTAGATGAGGTAGGTGAGATTATTGAGAACGAAGCCCTGATGCTGCACGCATTGATGTTGACTTCTAATCCATCTTACATTTTATTTGATCCCAATACCATTGCGGTTATCAACCGGGTTAGGTCCTTCAGACAAGATACCGGAATACCCTTGTTTTTTACTCTGGATGCGGGGCCCAATGTACACTTGTTGTACCCTGAGGATGTTTCATTAAAAGTGGAGAGTTTTATTGAAGATCAATTACTGCCCTATTGCATAGAGGGGAAGTCTATTTTTGACCAATGTGGAAAGGGCCCTGAAAAAATAAAATCGAAATGAGGAGCAGAACCCTATTTAAAATTTTCATCGCCTTTTTTGCCGTATTATTGGGATGTAAGCAGGCCTCCCTCGGGCAGCAATATTGTGAGAACCCGGAATTTGAGCAGCGGGTAAAACGGTACTTGTCTTTTTCTGTACCCGTTTTATCGGTTGAAAAACTCAGGGAGCATAAGGAAGACTATGTTATATTGGACGCGCGAGAAGAGGAGGAGTTCAGAGTCAGCAGTATTCCCGGTTCTACTTTTGTGGGGTACAGGGATTTTGACCTGGCCGGTATCAAAGAGCGGTTTGACTTAGACCAACCTATTGTGGTGTACTGTTCGATTGGCTATCGCAGCGAAAAAATTGGAGAGCTTCTTCAGGAGGCGGGATACCGCAAGGTTTATAACCTATACGGAAGTATATTTGAATGGGCCAACCGGGATTTTCCCCTCGTTAATCCGGAAAATAAATCCACCAAAGAAATTCATACGTACAATAAGAGATGGAGTAAATGGATGGATAACGAGGCGCTCCAAAAAGTTTGGTAATGCTGAAGATATTACCCTATTGAACAGAATATTAAGATAAACACAGCCCCGAGACGATTAGATTTACCATCCCCAGTCCACCCTTGTGAAAAAACTTTAAAAAGTGAAATATTTTTGCCCTGTTGTTTTTGCGCTGATGATTCTGGTGTCGCCATTGTCGGCAACGGCCACAGTGCAATACGAAGAGGATACATTGAAAAAATACACCTGGGCAGCCTTTCCCATAGTCTTTTATCAACCGGAAACCAACTGGGCTTTTGGATTGGTAGGGGCTATAAATTTCAGATGGAAAAATCAGGAGGAAAGCATGAAACCCTCGCAGATTCAAATGCTGTTCGGATACACATTGGAGAAGCAAATAATTGCGTATTTGCCATTTTCTCTGTACTCCAACCGGGAGAATTGGTGGGTTAAAGGGGAGATGGGCTACTACAGATACTTTTATCGGTTTTACGATCTTGGGAATCAAACTCTAAACGAGCAAAGAGAAAATTACAGGGCTGATTTCCCCGAATTTCGACTAAGTGTGTATAGATTGTTGGGGGGCAACTTCTATCTGGGAGTGGGTTTGGGTTTTGATCAAATGAAAATAAGTGACCTGGATTCCGAGGGAGTTCTAATCGATGAAAATATCACGGGGTACACTGGTGGACAGGTTTTTAGGTGGGGTATTAATGTAGTATACGACAGTAGGGATTATATTTTTTATCCCTCGGAAGGCATATACCTGAATGCATCCATAGATCACTCCAACACGAATTTATGGAGTGATTATACCTTTAGTAAATTCAAGTTGGAGGGAGTAAAATACAACCAGTTGAACAGCCATATTATTTGGGTGAACGGAGTTTTTTTCGAGGGCAGTACTTCGCAAACTCCCTTTTATGAAATGGCATTATTGGGTGGGCCGAAATGGATGAGAGGGTATTACGAGGGAAGATTCAGGGATTTATATTCCCTGGGATACCAATCGGAAGTCAGGTTTAAAGTTTATAAGCGATTCGGGATGGTGGCTTTTGGAGGATTGGGCAATGTATTTGGAGAGTATTCGACTAGCTATTTCGATGGACTCAAATGGACTGCCGGTGCCGGATTGCGGGTGCAGATAGACAGGAAAAACCAGTTAAATGTACGATTGGATTATGCACTGGGGAAAAACACCTCCGGATTTTACCTGACTGTTGGAGAGGCTTTTTAAAAAAAATTCACTATCAAATGAGGGGTTGTAAATCAATCGATTTTTTAAAGACATTTTTTAAAAATTTAGTTCTACTGGCATTTTTTACTGCCTCATTTCACCCCGGATTCAGTCAAAGTGGAATTGTTCAAGGAGTTGTCCTGGATGCTGAAAATAGAACTGAAATTTCCTTCGCCAATATATTTTTGACCCCTCTGGAAAGGGGAACTACCACAGATGATCAAGGGAAGTTTTTACTGGATGAAATCCCTCCCGGTACCTATGATATAAGGGTGTCTTTTGTGGGCTACAGGACCGTTATTCTATCGGAAATTGAGGTACCCTCCAATCGCCCTGTTGATTTGGAAATTGAAATGGAAGCCGAAAGGGAGGAAATCGAGGAGGTGGTAGTCAGAGCATCTCCTTTCAGGAAAACCGAAGAAAGTCCACTTTCACTTAGAAATATAGGTGTTTCAGAAATTAAGCGAAACCCGGGTGGCAATCGCGATATTTCCAAGGTTATTCAATCCCTTCCGGGAGTAGCTGCCCCCTCTACATTTAGAAATGATTTGATCATACGCGGAGGGGCTCCCAACGAAAACCGGTTTTACCTTGACGATATCGAAGTACCCAATATCAATCATTTTGCCACCCAAGGTGCAACGGGAGGCCCGGCCAGTATAATCAATATTGATTTTATCAGGGAAGTAGATTTTTATTCCGGTGCTTTTCCTGCCAACAGGGGCAATGCTCTTAGTTCAGTTTTCGGGTTTCGACTACAGAAGGGAAGAAGCGACCGGCTGGGAGGAAAAATTACTGTGGGGGCTTCTGATTTAGGGGCTTCTCTTGAAGGCCCCCTCGGGAATAAAACGACTTTTATTGCTTCTGCGCGAAGGTCCTATCTTCAATTTTTATTTGAGGTCCTGGAGCTACCCTTTTTACCCACTTACAACGATTTCCAACTCAAAGTCAACCACCAATTCGAATCGGGAGATGAGTTGTATTTTTCCGGAATTGGAGCCATAGATCAATTTAAATTGAATTTAAATGCCGGAGATACAGAGGAAAAGCAATTTTTATTGGACAATCTTCCCATCAACGAACAGTGGACCTACACCAATGGATTGGTTTATAAACACTATCGGGACAATGGTTTTATGACTTTTGTGTTGAGTAGGAATATGCTCAATAATGAGGCGACGAAATACAGAAACAATCAAACCGGAGATGAGGACGAACTCCTGTTGAGCTATCAGTCCAGAGAAATAGAAAATAAATTTCGATACGAACATTCCTTTCGATCCGCTGGATTTAAATTTCTTTACGGTATGGGTACCGAGTATATCAAATACTCCAATTCTACTTTCAACAGGATTTATACTGCCCAGGGGCCCGAGACTGTTGATTTTTTTTCGGAGCTAGACTTCTTTAAGTATTTTGTCTTTAGCCAAGTCAGTCGCAACTTCCGGAATGGAAAATTCAGTCTGTCTCTTGGATTGAGAATGGATGGGAATTCCTATTCCGCGGAATTTGCCAACCCCCTTCAAAATATTTCACCCAGGCTTTCTGCTTCTTATTATATACTTCCGGAATTGGCAGTAAATTTTACAGCGGGAATTTACTACCAACTCCCTCCTTTTACCGTCCTGGGTTATAGGGATGAGGGTACGCTTGTCAATAAGGAAAATGGAATTGAATTTGTCCGGGCTTCTCATCTTACTGCCGGAGTGGAATATCTGCTCGGCGAACGCTCAAGAATATCCCTGGAGGGCTACTATAAAAATTATCCCAATTATCCTCTTTTATTGCGGGAACAGGTATCTCTGGCCAACTTTGGCGGGGACTTCGGGGTAGTGGGCAACGAGCCGGTAAATACCGGATCAGAAGGCCGCACCTACGGAGTGGAATTGCTCTTTCAACAGAGGCTGACTAAAGGATTTTACGGAATTGGGGCCTATACCTTTGGAGTCAGTGAATTCACTTCTCCGGCCCGCGGCGAATCCTTCTATCCCTCAGCCTGGGATGCCCGTCACATCCTCAGTCTCACAGGAGGAAAGCAGTTTGGAAAAAACTGGGAGGTGGGCGTGAAATGGCGTTTTCAATCCGGCCTTCCCCATACGCCCTTTTCGGAGGATTCGGATTTGGTGCTGAATTGGGATCGAAATGGCAGGGCATTGCCTGATTACTCCCGCATAAATTCCACGAGAAATGACGCTTTTAATCGAATTGATATTCGCCTGGATAAACAGTGGTTTTTTAATAAATGGTCGTTGAATGTATATTTGGATGTGCAGAATGTACTGGGTTCTGCTCCCGACAATGCAGAATTAATCCTCGATAGGCCTCTCGACGGAGATGGCAGACCGATAGGAGAGGGACAAATTGTCAATCCCATGGATCCCATTGAGGAGCAGCGGTACTCGTTGAAACAAATTGACACCGGCGACGGTACACCACTGCCCACATTAGGTGTGGTCATTTCTTTTTAATCCACAGTTTTAGGGTTGTGCGGGGAATGTTCGAGTGCAAAGGCATTTAAAAAGCAGAACTACTCCTCAGCATTGAGGAGTCGCAGAAGGTAAATTCAATGTGCAATCAACAAATGCACTCCTCATTTATTTACTACTTGTTTCAATAGTTTAAATATTTATTTAACTTTTTGTTACAAACAAAAACGACTGCCCACTATCGAAATTCAATATCTTGAAGGTCCTCCGGAAATTCACTCTCTGGATTTTACCTGACCGCTTCAGAGGTCTTTAAAACCTGAGAAAATGAAAAATTGTAAATCAATAAGTATCGTGATTCCTGTGCTCAATGAGGTGGAACGGCTTCCGTTGCTTTTAGACTATTTAAAAACCGATAAAAACACAGTTCCGTTTGAAATTATAGTAGTGGACGGCGGATCTACCGATGGCACCTTGGAAGAAGTTGAAAATACAAAGGGAGTTAAATTGGTAATCAGCGAGGTGGCGGGAAGATCTGTGCAAATGAACAGGGGAGCGGAGCTAGCATCATCTGAGATATTGTACTTTTTACACGCCGACTGTACACCTCCGGCTGGGTTTCTTCAATTGATTTCCGGGGCGCTTTCCCATGACATTGACTTCGGCTATTTTTCCTACCGATTTGACCAAAACAAATACAAACTCCAAAAATTTAACGAAAGGTCTACGAGAAGGAAAAATATCTTCACGGGAGGAGGTGACCAGAGTTTGTTTATTCACAGAAAGATATTTTTTGAGGCGGGAGCCTTTAATGAAAAACTGCCCATTATGGAAGACTTTGATTTGCACAGCAGGCTCAAAAAGAGGTTTTCATTCCGTATTTTACCCCACGATGCCATCGTCTCTTCCCGGAAATATGAGAATAACGGATACTGGAGAGTTCAACTCATTAATCTTGCGGTATTTACCGGGTATTACATGGGTATTTCTCCCAACAAGTTGGCCGATTTTTACAAAAAAAACCTTTAATCCGGGTTAGAGCCTCTCTTCGTACTCCTCGTCTTTAATTTGGTTGTGATCAACTACCCTCATGGTGAGGTATGAGCCTATTAACCCCACTGCAATTCCCTCGAATAAAAGGTACAGGGTGGAGGTAAAAGGGTTGAGTACATCGCCCATGGGAGCACGTTCCGCGATGGAGTCCATCAAATGGGTATCAATATTGAGATATATCATTTGAAATCCGGCAAAGAGAACTACTCCGATCAGTGCCGGCCTGAATCCGGCAAGTAATCCCGAAATGTAGTTAAACTCACTTTTCGGCCGGTCTTTGTAAAACTTTCGGATGGCCAGCCAGGTGACACCGAGGTAAAAAATCACATTGACAAATCTCAGGTTGAAATTCTCGTATAAATTGGCAGCTTTCATAAGGAAGAAATAACCGACCAGAAGTACAAATAATAAAAATCCAAAAAGTAAGTCTCTTTTTTGCATAAATGTTGATTCTTTAATAGTAAAACTAAATATAGACCATTTTGTTGGTGGAGTTTTTCATTTAGAAAGGATTAATCTCTTTAAAAAATAACACCAATTAGTTTGATCCCAATGGTTCTGTAAAAAAACATCTGAAAAGTATTTACCTCCCAAAGTTAAAAAATTTTCTATAAATCAACTTCTCCGCTTCAACCAAAAGAAAAACCATCAACCCGGCGAGACTCAATAATCCCCAATCCGATATCTTCAGGGGCTGGGTTTCAAACCAGGTTTGCATAAAAGGAAGGTAGGTATGGCACAACTGAAGAAGGAGCAAAACCCCTCCGGCCAGGATTACTTTATTGTTGCCAAAGATACCCTCGAAGGACAGGCATGACCTCACTAGATACCGGCTGTTAAACAAATAAAACACCTGCCCGGCCACCAGGGTATTCAGCGCAATGGTTCTGGCAAACTCCACGCTGTGGGAATTTAAAAAATAAAAAAAGAGCAAACTCGAAAAACCCGCCACTAGCACAGAAACAAAAACAATTCGCCAAATAAAATACCCGCCGAGTACGGAATCCCCGGGGTTGCGCGGGGGTACTTTCATAATATTTTTCTCCGGTGGTTCAAAAGCCAGGGCCAGGGCGAGGGTTACCGCAGTGACCATATTTACCCAGAGAACCTGCACCGGAGTAATGGGCAGAGTAAAACCTATGAGGATGGAGCTCATTACCAACAGCGCTTCGGCTCCGTTGGTCGGCAAAATAAAGAGGATGGCTTTTCTGAGGTTGTTGTATATCGTCCTGCCCTCTTCTACCGCGCTGGCTATCGATTGAAAGTTGTCGTCTGCCAATACCATTTCCGCCGCGTTTTTTGTAACTTCGGTGCCTTTAATTCCCATAGCTACTCCTACATCTGCTCGCTTTAAGGCTGGGGCGTCATTCACGCCGTCGCCCGTCATGGCTACAATCTTACCCATTCGCTGGAGGGCCTCCACCAGTTTCAATTTGTGCTCGGGATTGGTGCGGGCAAAAATAAAGTAATTCTCAGCTGCATTTTCCCATTCTTCATCCGCGGTGAATACACTGAGTTCTTCCCCTGTAATTACGCGATCGCTGTTGGTTATGCCTATTTTTTTTCCGATGGCCGATGCCGTAATGCCGTGATCTCCCGTTATCATCTTGATTTCAATACCGGCTTGTTTGCAGTCTTCAATAGATTTGATAGCCTCCTCTCTCGGGGGGTCTATAATTCCCACCAAACCCAGGAATTCAAGGTCGTTTTCCACTTCTTTGGTGGAGAGCTGATTTTTATCTGTTTTCTTCTGCGCAAAACCCAAGACTCTAAGGCCATTGGAGGCCATTTGGTTAATCCTTTCCTTCCACGAGTCCAATTCTTCTTTTTCCACCTTGCTGAAGGAGAGAATTTTTTCCGCTGCCCCTTTGACCAGTATGACTGGGTTTCCTTCATCAAATTGGTGTAAAGTGGCCATGTATTTATTTTCACTTTCAAAGGGAATGGAGTCCAGCCTATTGCCGAGATCTCTATCCATTTTCGCTTTGACTCCCACGGTGTACAAGGCCCCCTCCGTTGGATCTCCATTCAACTCCCATTCGCCATTCTCATTTTCTTCAACGAGGGCATCGTTGCAGTAGAAAGCACATTCGAGCAACGACTTTACAGTGGGTATCTTGAGCGGGTCTATTAACTCATCATTTTCAAGGGTTTTGAAGGTCCCTTCCGGTTGATATCCCTGCCCATCTACTTTAAGTGCAGCTTCCTTTGTTTGGATTGTTGTGACCATCATTTCATTGCGAGTAAGGGTGCCGGTTTTGTCTGTGCAAATTACGGAAACCGAACCCAGGGTTTCCACTGCGGGCAGCTTCCTTATGATGGCGTTTCTCCCGGCCATTTTTCGCACACCTAATGCGAGTGTAATGGTCATAATAGCCGGTAATCCTTCGGGTATGGCGGCCACTGCCAAGGCGATTACAGACAAAAATAACTCCGTGATATCCCCCTTTCCAAACAGCCATCCCAACAGTAGTAAGAATCCTGCCATTCCCAGAATAAATACAGACAACCATTTGGCGAATTCATCCATTTTTCGGAGCAGGGGAGTAGTGAGTTTTTTTACCCCGGATATCATTTCCCTGATTTTCCCGAGTTCCGTTCGCTGTCCGGTTTCAACCACCAACCCCTTACCTCTGCCGAAAGTAACCAGAGTGCCCGAATAAGCTAAATTGGTCCGATCTCCCAATGCGGAAGACTCCTCTACAGTCTCCAGACTTTTTTCCACAGGTTGTGATTCTCCTGTGAGGATGGCTTCGTCTATTCTCAAATTGCGCACTTGAATAAACCTGAGATCAGCAGGAACGCGATCGCCCGATTTTAAAAAGACAACGTCTCCAGGCACCAGGTTCTCTGCAGCTATTTCCACCTTTTTTCCATCTCTGAGTACCTGAGCCTTGGGAGAGAGCATTTTTTGCAACTGCGCCAGTGCTTGCTCTGCTTTGCCCTCCTGAATGAACCCAATGATTGCATTCACCAATACTACCCCCAGGATCACAAAAGTATCTATCCAGTGTCCCAGAAGAGCGGTGACTACGCCGGCAGCGATTAATAAATAGATAAGTATATTGTGGAACTGCTTGAGAAATCGAATAAATGTCGAGGGCCCTTTTTCAATGGACAATTCGTTTCTTCCATACTCCTGCAGACGGGAATTTACTTCTTTACTAGCCAGGCCGATAGAAGGATCTACCACCAGCATTTCTTTGGACTGATCTATATCCGCGGTGTGCCAGTTTATTTTTTCCTTTTCCGGTAAGGGTGCCATCTGGTTGCATTTTTTATATCTAAAAACTACCTGCGCAATAATTCAAAGTAAACTTTTTTGTCCCACGTATTACTTCGCTGACAAGTATCGTTTCATTCGATTCAATTTATTACGGGTCAATACCAAAATCAATTATATTGTTTAAAAAAGGCTAAAAAAAAGGCATCTGGAATACATTGAGTTTCCAAATGCCTTTTAGGATTTATAAAAAGAAAATCGGTTTTATTTTTTAATTATCCACCTCCAAAAATAAATCCACGCTCACCACATCGAATTTGAGCGATTCTCCCTATGGGAATTTTCAGCTCTAAAGTGCCGTAAACATTGATGTTCCTCAGATTGCCCGGGTCGTAGCTCGGGTCGTAAGGCAGTGGATAGCCCTGGTCTTTCCCAGAATCGGTGGTAAAGTTTTGCAAAGCGTACTCCAGCCGGATACCCAGACCCAATGAATAGGCTCTGGAACCGGCGATGTATCCACCAAAACCAAAAACGGCCGACATGAAGTTATCGACATAGTGATCTTCCACATTGGGGAAAAACTCTAAGTTGACAGCGTCGTTGCCACTCAGACTTTGCTCTACATTGTTTACGAAACTCATTTTCGGACCTACTTCAAAATACGCTCCTGAATAACTTCTTCGGTACAACAAATAGAGGTCGAGTGTATTCCAGTCAATGGTATTGGTTCCCTCAATTAAATTGGTGTATCCATTAAAACTGTAATCCTGAGTTCCTGTAGCGTACATGGTCTCAAAGATCAGATAGTTGTTTTGATCAAAACCGGTACTAAATGCCAGTCCAAATGAGTACCCCATCTTAATGCTGTTGAAAGAGTGGTTGTCACTGTCCTCAATATTGGATTCGTACAAAACAGAGGGTCCAAAGGCAGCTCTTACACCGAGCTCAAATCCTATCCCTGAAGCTCTTTGTCCAAACGCCATGTTGGCCGAACTGAGCGTGATAAATAATACTAAGAAAGGTATAAATTTTTTCATAATCAATTTCTCTTTGTTTTAAAAATAAAAATTTCAAAGCACTAATTTAGGCTTTTATCGCGAACCCACCCCATTAAACCTAAAAAATTAAGCCAAAATTAGGATATTCAGCGGGAGGCAATCGGCGGGATTAAATGGTAAAATACAGGAAGTGGCATCTTTCTTTTTGACCAGCAGAGTCAAAATTGCAGAATTAATTCAGCTTACCTCAATCGGATTTTAAAAAAATTTAATCAAAAACAAGCACGACAATTCCATCGGAGCCGGATTTCCAATTTCTGAAATTCAGCTTTTCACCATTGAAGGTTGCGGTAATAGTTTGGGGGTTTTGAGTGGGAAAGAACACGTCTACGCCGGTTAAAAAAGGAGCCATTTGGAAGGCCGGTATGGCTTCTGCGTCTGTGGCTTTATTGAAATTGGCGTCGTACAAGAACCAGGCGATGTGATTGGCGGAGGCCGGTGCAAATGCAGAGGTACTCAACTCTATGTCGTCAATAATAAGTTGATCTCTGCCGTGAATCACAGCTTGATTTGCCGTGAAAATAGCTGCGATAGATTGATTGTCGTCCTTGGGCAGGCCCGCCAGTAACATACCTGCCATCGAGCCAGATGGCGGAAGTGCTCTGAGGTAAACAAACGGATTGTCAGAGTAAAAGGGAGTGCGGTAGTAATGTATTTTTCGCTGGTGATTCCCTTCGGGAATTAATAAAAACTCGTAATGCACACCTGCCTTTCCTTTGAAAGGACCCCAATTGCCGTTTTCGTCAGACACTATTTTTTTTAGAGGCCTATCGTCCATCCTAAACCCTGTATTGCTGTCCAATTCATACACCTGTATTTCTGCATTTTTTTGAGGGTTATTTGTTCCCAAACTGACTGTTTTTCCACCGATAAGTATGGGCTCACCGGCCTCATACATAGTCCTTTCTTTCTTTGGATCTCTTTCCCGAAAAAAACGGTACAGGGCTTCGAAGGTTTTCCGGGAGGTTGCAACCTGGTAGTGATCCTTTACCTCAAACCTCAGGTTTTCAGCTCCTGTTATATCCTTTCCGGGCACAATTAAATCCCCGTCTGAATATAGGTTTAATG
>JAGTVA010000112.1 GCA_018224445.1 Saprospiraceae bacterium | reverse complement strand
CAGGCATACTTTGCCAGAGGGGTTGCTAAGCTGGTAATTAACGACTTAAGCAGCGGATGTTCAGACCTGCATGAAGCTAAAAAATTGGGTCATGAAGTAGCTTCTAATGCAATAAAGGATTTCTGTAATTAGTGAGATACCTTAAAAAAAACGCAGGGATTGTTTCAGCAAATGCTCCATCGCGCGTCGGCTCATAAGATCAGCGCTTTTCGCATTCCCCTAAAGGTATCGTTCAGTATTTCCTCCTTCTCTTTATCCATTTGATAATCGGAAAAATTTTGGCCGGGAAACAATTGATTTCGATTGAGGTAGGTGTATTCCACTTCGGGAAGTTGCAAAATCAACCAATCCCTGAGTTGGTTTAAAGATGCGCAGAAATCAATGGCGTTGTCGCTTACAGGAGAATTGCCCTCACTGAGGAAGGCGGTCAGTTGCTGAGTCAGGTTGTCCAAACTTACAAATGCCCTTTTTTGATCTCCACTCCCATAAATATTGATCTTCCCCTCAGTCAAACCCTTAAAAATCCAGGAATTGACTACACTGTCGAGGCGCATGCAGGGGTTGTAGCCAAAAATATTTCCGGCTCGCAAAATAACCGTTTCCGTATCGTCCTGCAACAACTTAAAGTACTGCTCCCCGTGAAATTTACTGTTTCCATAGGCGTTGTTTGGACTCGGACTATCTCCTGGTTGGATATCGTCTCTAAATCCGTATACAGCAACAGAACTCAGATAAATGGCCCTCTTAATTCCCCCCGCCCGCTCAATGGTGCGAACCAAACTCAGTGTACCCCATCTGTTGACTTGCTCGTACTGGAGGTTTTGAAGGTGATTGTAGGGTTGACTTACAAAAGCGGCCAGGTGATACACCACATCCATCCCATCCAGCGCCTCAGTCAATCGATCGGAATCCAGAATATCGCCTTTTATAAACCTAATTTTGGGGAGTTTTTGATCTCCTGTAAAAAAGTTAAATCCGGTGCGAGATAAATTGTCGTATATCAATATCTCCTCTACCTGCGGTAGTTCGTGCAATGCACGAGCCAGGCTGTATCCTACGTATCCGGCACCCCCGGTGAGAAGTACTCTCATTGGTTTGGTTTTATTTTAAATTTTAATATCACTCGCCACTGGTTTTTTTCTCCGGATTACTCTCTGCAATCAGGATACATGAGTTTAATTGATCCTCTTTAATTATTCCAGTTCCGACTGGTTCACCCTTTCTTGTTTTCCGTGTGCAACCCGCATTCGGTTTTTTGGCTCCCGAGCCACCTCCCTCCTCGGTCACCATTGGCTCCACAGGGGTGCGTACAGGGAACGCAACCAATACTCTCATATCCCGCAAACTCCAGTGGATGCCTGGGCAATTCGTAAAGATTAAGATACCGGTAAATATCCGAGGCAGTCCAATCCAGCATGGGATGCAATCGAATAATCCCACGGGGATCTGCCTCTATCGGTTTCATTGCATTGCGCACTGACGTCTGATCTCGCCTCACCCCACTGATCCATACATCGCCAGGCTGAAGGTAGTTGTTTAAAGGGTCCACCTTGTTAATTTGACAACATCGGGTCGCATCGGATGCGTACAAAAACAGACCCCTTGAATCCCTTTGCTGAACATAGGTACTCTCGGATTCCAATACCCTTACTTTTAATTGAAATTTTTTCTCCAATTCATTTTTGAAGGAATAGGTTTCCGAAAATAAAAATCCCGTATCGATAAAAAGTACTTCCACCTCCCTAAAATACTCACTTATGAGGTGCAGTAAAGGCACACTCTGGGTTTGAAAAGAAGAGGTCATCACTATTCGCTTCCCCTCTTCCCTGTAGATACGCAGATTCTCTGTGAGAAAACCCAGAGTTCTTTCGAGCTTTTGGTCCATAGAAATTTTAGATTGCATACTCCCCTTTGGTGCAAAAATAGAAAAGAAATGAAAATCCCGTATCCATTCCAAATTAATTAAGCTAAAAAATTCGTAAAGGGCTTCATTATCAAACCACTAATCACGTGGATAGTAACTTGTGGTAGAAAAAAGTTGTATCGGGAATCCGACCTGGTTAATCTCACACCGTGAAAGATAAAAGTCCCCGGGACCTGCGTAGTTTAAAAATTTACTATTTTTGTAATCATGGTCAACACGGGAAGTAAAAACGGGGAATGGTTAAAGCTGGTCACAGATACTGCTCTGCGTGCAGGATGGGAGATAATGAAAATCTATCGAACAGATTTTAAGGTCGAACAAAAAACAGACGATTCCCCTCTCACTCTTGCCGATCGGACAGCAGATGAGATCATCAGAAAGGGTCTAAAAGACACCGGCACCCCCATACTATCTGAGGAGGGGATTCATTTGGATTATGAGAAACGCAGGGAATGGGAAAAATTTTGGTTGGTGGATCCACTGGATGGAACCAAAGAATTTATCCATAAAAACGGGGAGTTTACGGTCAATATCGCACTGATTGAGAAGGGAATCCCCGTGTTGGGAGTGGTATACGCACCCGCAAAAAATTGGCTTTACTTTGGCACCAGCGCAATCGGAGCCTATAAAGCAGAGCTGTCTTCCGCCATACCCTTTACCCCTGATTATCCGCGGCAAAAACTCCCCATACAGAATGGATTCAGGCCCTTCACCATTGTGGCGAGCAGATCGCATCTCAATGGAGAAACCCGGGAGGTCCTCGATTCCTATAGAAATAAATACCCCGATTTAAAAACCATTTCCGCGGGAAGCTCCCTCAAGCTGTGCATGGTAGCGGAGGGAAAAGCGGACCTTTACCCCCGCCTCGCACCGACCATGGAGTGGGATACTGCCGCCGGGGATGCCATTTGTCGATTTTCCGGTTGCAAAGTAGTGGATTGGAAAAAAGAACAACCCTTAATTTACAACAAAAAGGATCTTCGGAATCCCTGGTTTAAAGTAATTCGCAATGACTAACGACACACAGGCGCTCATCGTCATGATAGTATTGGGATTGGTCATAGTTTTTCTACTGTGGGACCGATTCCGGCCTTCAATTGTGTTTTTAGTGGGAGTTCTTCTACTGTTGGTCATTGGAATAATACCGGTAGAGGATTTCCTCAGTGGTTTTTCCAACAAAAGCATCATCACTATTTTTCTGCTCATTCTTGCCTCTCACATGCTCAGTAAAACCTATAAACTGGTCAACTACCTGGACAAATTTTTCGGTACAGCGAGTCGTCCCAAAGGACTTATATTTCGAATGTCTACTTCTGTGGGCAGCATTTCAGCTTTAATGAACAATACTCCTATCGTCGCACTGATGATTCCCTACACTTTTCAATGGAGTCAAAACAACAAGGTGGCGCCCTCTAAAATTTTCATTCCTCTTTCCTTTGCCGCCATCGTCGGTGGAATGATGACCCCTATTGGGACCAGTACCAATTTGGTCCTTATTGGATTTATTGTCTCTGCCGGACATCCGGCACTTACTTTTGTGGACTTTATTTTTCCGGGATTGTTGGTATTCGGTGCTGCCATTTTGTTTTTGACCTATTTTTCACAAGGCCTCCTGCCCGACCACACCAGCCCAATAGATGAAGTAAAAGCGGATATCCGTCAGTATTTGACCAAAACAATCATTCCGGAGGGTTCAGAATTTATTGGCATGACGGTAACTGAAGCCGGTTTGAGGAATCTGGACGGCATTTTCCTGGCAGAAATTCACCGAGGTAGAGACCAGATTATCCGTCCGGTGGGGCCGAATGAAAAAATAAAAAAGGGAGACCGCTTGTATTTTGCAGGAGAAAAAAGCGATGTAATTAATCTCGTGGAAGTGACCACCGGCCTGAGCTGGGCGAAAAAAAAAGAAATTCAACTGGGAGAAAGCTCCGCAATAGTCGAAGTGGTCGTCCCCTTTAATTCCACATTGGAAGGGAAGACACTTAAACAGGTTCAATTTCGAGAAACCTACAACGCGGCGGTAATTGGCATTCACAGGAAAGGTGCCAGACTCAGGGGTAAATTGGGTGAAATTCCATTGGTGGCAGGGGATTTATTACTCCTGACCACAGGTTCAGAATTTCAAAAATTAAGCAGTAAAAATCACGATTTCTATACCGTATCTGTGATCGAGAAGATGGAGGACCACTCCCTGTGGAAAAAAAGAGCCCTGGGTGTAATCACTTTGGCTACTATTGCAGCCATAGCACTGCAGTTTTTATCTCTTTTCGTGGGATTGTTGGTCATTTTGGGAGGTGGAGTTTTACTCAATCTCATTTCCGAGGAGGAAGCCAAAAAAAATGCGAGTCTCGACCTGTTTATCATACTTGGAAGTGCCATCACCCTGGGAATAGCGTTTATCAATACCGGAGGTGCAGAAATGGTAGCAGAACCGTTTATGGAATATCTTAAAGACCTTCCCGTCTTTTGGATTCTCGCTGGAGTTTTTGGGTTGACATTAATTTTTACCTCCTTCATTACCAATGCCGCAGCCATAAGTATCATGTTTCCACTGGTGTATCAACTCATCAACGACTTGCAGCTCAATCCCACACCAGTTTACCTCACACTCGCCTTTGCTGCCTCTGCCGCATTTCTCACTCCCGTCAGCTATCAAACCAATCTGATGGTCATGGGTCCGGGAGCCTACAAAACAAGGGATTTTCTGAAAATTGGAATTCCTTTTACTGCTATTTACGCTACCCTGGTCATCGGTTTTGTCATGGCTTTTTACTCCATAAGGTTGTAGACAAAAAATATATGCCTGGACTTCATTTCCTTAAAATTGGTTCAATCATCCAGTCTTTCAATCCACAGATCTAGGCACCAGCATAACACGCTGTAAATTTTTCCTTAATACCTCAATAAAGTGGATAGAAATGGTTACCTTTCTCCTTGAAAAAAAAGCGAAAATAGGGCTATTCCCCGTCACAAAGATTTCAATTAAAATTATTTCGCCCGCTGATATAGATCCAATAAAATTTTAAAATCATGAAAATAAGTTTTCACGGAGCCGTAAAAGAAGTTACCGGCAGTGCTCATCTCCTCCAACTCGACAGCGGTTATACCATTCTGCTCGAGTGCGGGATGTTTCAGGGAAGTGAGGAGAATACCGACCAACAAAACAGAAATTGGGGATTTGACCCCGGCCAAATTGATTGTGTTATACTTTCCCACGCCCATATCGATCACATCGGCAGATTGCCCAAACTGGTAAAGGACGGGTTCAAAGGGGATATATATAGTACACCGGCCACGCGGAGTCTGGCGCTCATCATGCTACTGGACAGTGCGAAAATTCAAGAGTACGATCACTATTACGAAGAAAAGCGCGCCAAAAAGCAAGGCAAAGAATCAACCATTCAGGAGCCTCTCTACGACAGCAGCGATGTATATACTGCCCTTTCTCAATTTGTAACCGTCAACTACGACAGGTGGTGCACGGTAAACGAGCAGGCCTCTTTTATCTTTAAAGACGCAGGACATATTCTGGGAAGTGCTTCAGTCAAATTAAAAATCAATGAAGATGGAAATGCAAAAACCATAGGCTTTACCGGGGATATTGGCAGGCCCAACAGGCCCATCCTCAGGGATCCCCAACCACTGCCTCCGGTGGATGTGTTGATTACTGAAACCACCTATGGCAACAGGTCGCACGAATCTGCTCCCAACGAGTTAAAAAAACTCCACCAAATCATAGAACAAACCTGCGTGAAAAACCAGGGAAAGTTGATCATTCCCGCATTTAGCCTGGGCAGAACTCAGGAGATTGTGTACATGTTGGATCAAATGGTTAACGATGAATTACTGCCCAAGATACCGGTATATGTGGACAGTCCGCTGAGTGTGAATGCCACGCGCATCTTTCGCATGCATCCCGAGTGCTACGATCAAAAATTACAGGATTATATCGAGTTTGATCCCGATCCTTTTGGTTTTAACGGATTGCATTATGTAACAGAGGTGCAAGGGTCAAAAAATATAAATAAGGTAACCGGCCCATGCATTATCATCTCCTCGTCTGGGATGGCCAATGCGGGCAGAATTCGACACCATTTGAAAAACAACATTGCCAATCCCAATAATACTATTTTGTTTGTCGGGTATTGTGCACCGGGAACTACGGGAGCTTATCTCAAAGATAAACCGAAGACTGTTACTCTTTTTGGGGAGCAAAAAAGAGTTCGCGCAAACATTCTTTCAATGGACTCTTTTTCGGCACATGCCGACCGGGAGGAATTGTTGGACTACCTGAAAGACCAAAAAGAAAATTGTAAACAAATATTTTTGGTTCACGGGAATGAAGAAGCTTCCGGAGCTTTTGCAAAAACCCTGATTAACAATGGATTTAAAAACATCATTCTCCCTGATAAAAATGAAGAATACAATTTATAGACAACTATTCTGAGGATACCATTTTTTTCACAGCACTCCAATCTCCTGCGGTAATTCGGTAAAACAGGACTCCTTCAGGCATGGGTTCCTGAATAAACATCTCGTTCATTCCCGCGCGTCCCTGAAATTCAGAGTGGTACCACATTCTACCCCCTGAATCCATGATTTCCAATGTGACTATCATCTCACCGGGAAGCTTAAAGGGAATTACCGTTTGGGTGGAAAAGGGATTGGGAGTGTTTTGATAGAGTACAAATTCCGGTTTGGCATCTGTGATTTCCCAATCAACAATAAACAGGGCGGGCTTTTTGTCGCTCAAGTAGGCCTCGCTATACCAAAGATCACCCCTGTTCATCAACTTTAAGTGGTACTCAATATTGCTCTCGGAATATCTCTTCTCAAACACCAAAGAAAATAATTCCTCCCCGGGCTTCAAATCCGTAGGACTGGCCTCATACCACAGGGCCCTGATAATTCCGTTATCCTTATCTATAGAGAAATAAACCTCACTCAGTGAATTCAAATTGCTGTTTCTGGTATCAATTTCCACCAAATCCATGTATTCAGGTTGGTATTTCCATTCCATTTGGTATCCGAAAATACTGCATTCATCGGTGGATCGAATGGCAACTCTCTGTTCATCCTGGTTGGGTGAAGATACCTCTGCAGTCAGGTATAATTGGCTGTACACCACTCTGTCCGGATTATTTTCTATACTTCCGTTGATATCGCCGACTTTAATTCCCAACCAGTTTTCTCCGCTTAAATTTTCATTGTGGTCTGTGTAATCTTTGGATTCGGGCCAATTCTCCACAAGTGGATCCTCCGGGTCATCAAACACATATTCTTGGGGAATAAATCGCCAGGGAGTATTGCCGGCAATTTCAAGTAAATTGCCCAGTATAATATTCTGTAGTAAAATAAGGTCCATAGTATTGACCTTGCCGTCGTCATTGGCATCTGCTGCAATAATCAGATAGGGGCTATCCAGTCGTTCCAAATGCAGTATGTGTTTTTGAATCAAAACCAAGTCAAAGGTAGACAATCCAGGGAGCCAACCTTCTTCCAGGGTGGGAGTAATTGTTAAATCACTGCCCTCATCAACTACTATAGAATACTTGCCTAGAGAGTCAGTAAAGACACTATCCGTTAAATCACCTGTAATCGACAATTTGACGTCCTTCATTTTTCCTCCGTAAATGGATTCAACCGTTCCCCCAATTGCGAATTCCCCGCTTCCAACATCCCAAGATACCACCATTTGGGTGGTGCATTCGGATTCATTGCCTGCAGAATCCACAGCAGTAAAAACTACCCAGGTCGTATCCAATGGATAGTGATCCGAAGCATTGGCTCCGCCTGAATTGTAATTGTTGGTTATTGACATGACTCCACAGTTATCTGAAGCGGTCGCTTGCTCCAGTTCAAGATAAACACTATCCACACCAACAGGTACTACGACTGCTGTATCTGCCGGACAATTTACAAGGGGAGAGGTAGAGTCTAATACTTCCACTTCAAAGCCGCATACCTGCTCGCTGCACAAATCGGTAACGGTCCACAGTACCGTAGAAATACCCACGGGAAATTCTACCCCATCCAGGGTTCCTGTGCCTGTCAGGTTGAGCGCACCCGTAATTTGATAGCTCGCTTCGGTGTCACCACAAGACTCAGTGATTTCGGGATCCCAATCGCTTCCTGTATGTAGGTAAAAACAATCCGACGCCGGTGTTTCCACCACTGAAGGAGCAGGACATTCCAACTCGAGATCAGGTCCTTCCGGCACCTCAAATGAACTCGAACAACTCAATTCCTGTCCGCAATCATCAGTCAAGGTAAAAACCACGGTAACAATCCCTCCACAATGCGAAGGGGGCTCGGTATTGTCGTGGTGGAGGGCAGTATTGCACCCCCCTCCCACATCGGCATCGTTTAACCAATCAAAAAAGGCAATGTCTACATCGGTCTGGCTTAAACAACTGTTGTATATCAGGCCTGAAGGACATTCTAAACTCAATACCGGCGGGTCGACGACCAGGGTTTGCTCACAGCTCACTTCATTTCCTGATTCATCCATTACGGTCCAGGTTCGAATTATCTCAAACGGACAATTTTGACCTTCGGAATCGATATAGGTAACCTCCCCGATTTCGCAATTGTCTGTAGCAACTCCCTGATTCAAGCTATCTGAAAAAACCGAATAGGAAGAGTTTTTCGTCGTATCTGAATAATCGGGACCAAAAATATCATTGGGTTCACACCCGATAACCGTTCGTGTAGTGGGACAAGTGGTAATGACGGGGGCCAGTGTATCCAATACAGTTACGGTGAATGAACAAGAGTCATTTTCACCGCAGGAATTGATAAAATCACAATCCAGCACCGTAACTCCCAATGAAAAAAAATCACCGCTCTCGTAATCGCATCCCTCCTGGTCGAAAAAGGCCTGTGCTTCACAGGAACCGGCTTCGGCATACACCACCACATCGGACTGACAAATGTGATCGGGATCGCAGAGAATTTCAATTTCTTCGGTATCGGAATTGTCGGACGGATCTGGGTCAGAATTGTCTCCACTCACTTCGGCATAGTTGATTGCACTGCCCTCATCTGCATCCTCATCGATTATAACTTCAAGTGTCAGGGTAACAGCTTGATTGATATTCACATTACCTAAATTCCACTCCACCACACCATTGGAATGTGTTCCTGAAGGATCGCTCGAGTGGTATATTAGCTCTCCGGGCAAACTGTCAATGACCAACACGCCGGTGGCTTGGTCTGGCCCTGAATTGTTTATTTCGAGAGTAAAAGTCACCGTATCCCCTGGGTATGCACTGTTCTCCATTGTTGTCTTTACTATACTGAGATTGGATTCCAAAGGGCTGGTCATCTCTAAACCCTCCTCAGGAGGTAAAAGATAACAGGGGATATCTTCATCGAATTCTAAAATGGCAAATCCGTAATTGGTCTGGGGCTCAAGGCCCAGAACCAATGTGCTGCTGCCGGTTCCGGAATAAACTACAAAATTGCCCTGACCTATTTCGTCCCCTGCGCCAAAAGTGGAATTTGCGCTGTAATTCTCACCTTCTTCGGGAAAGGTATTCACCAATCCATTTTCTCTCGCAATGACCATTACCTGATCTCCGGTACCTCTCTGCCAACCAATTTCCATTTGAGTTGATCCATTCTGCAACACGGTAAAATCACTGGCTTGTACAAGGGGTGGAGTGCAGGGATTGGGCTCCATTTCAACATCCAGGTCCACCACTTCCCCGGAAATAAAATCCACCTCTATTATGGTGTCCTGATAGTCGGGATGCGAAAAGGATACTTCGTATAATCCGGTCTCGGGCAAGCCCGTTTTATACACTCCGTCCGGCCCGGTATGGGTTCCGTTGGGAAAATCCGTAAGGATTTCTATTTCTACATTGTTGATATTCGATCCGTCAGAAGCAGAGGTCACTATTCCCTCCAGGTAGGAGGCCCTCACATAAGTGGGTTCCAACACATACAATCCGGTCTGTCGATCTGATGCCAATACCAGGCCCGACGGTAAATAGGGATAAGCTCCCCAACAACCGCTAAATCCACCATGACCTCCCGAATAGGTGTCGTACTGCCCGACTTTGACCATGTTTTCCGGTCGATGGGCATCGATTACAATTACTCCATCCGTATACCAGGATACCACCAGGTAGCCGTCGTGATAGTGCACATTGTGAGGGATTACTCCCTCTCCCTCATTGGTCATGGGCCTAAAAGAAGAGAGAAATTTGATGTCGTAGGGATCCGATACGTCGTAGGCATCCACATAGGCATTGGCTTTCTCATCTGTAGTAAAAAGATAATTCCCATCGTCGGATAACCAGCAATTGTGCGTGAAGTCCGAAGAGGTGGTCTGATCGTTTATTAACACCACGTCTGCAGGATCAGATACATCGTATATTGCAAAAGCCCCCTTGTAGATTTCCGCACTGTACATTGTCCCTTCCCAGGTGTAATTGTCGTGTGAATACACCGCTGCCGACGCTCCAAGATATTCGGGATTCCAGGGGTCTGCTTCCATATCCATGATCAGTACTCCCCCCGAATTCATATTGCAACCCGACAAATAAGCGTAGCCCTTCTCGTCCATCCAAATGTTGTGACAGCGATTAAGGGTTTCGGTGACTCCATTGATGGTTATTTGCGGATTGATAAACTTCCACTCGATATTGTTGGGTGCATCCGTCATATCAACTATCAGGATTCCATCCGTTGTTCCCCCTGCATCGGCAACAATGTATATATATTCATCCCAACTCACTATATCTCTCCAGGTGCTGTTCCCTCCCGGAATAAAAGCCACTTCGTCTGGGTTTTCCGGATCGCCCAGACTGACTATTGAAGTTCCATCGACTACACCTACTACCGCGTATTCCGTACTATCCGATGCCACAAACCCCCACACATCACTCACCATTGGCCCGTAATCGAAATTAGATTTAAACTCCATATTGAAGTTTTCCTGCCCGTACACCGACACCGAACTCACCCACACCAATGCGATGAGTGCGGCCTGTATTTTTTTTATGCTAAATATCATTTGTATAATTTTTTTTCTAACTTTTGGCTGCAGACACAAAAAAATAAAAGTAAAACCTCTGTGTCCGACAGTAAATATTG
>JAGTVA010000111.1 GCA_018224445.1 Saprospiraceae bacterium | reverse complement strand
ATTACCCAAAAAACCAATAAGAAGCTAAATTTTTTGGTCAATTTGAGGATATGAAAATCTTCCGCTTTCACCATCTCCATTTTTTCTAAACTACAATATACGATAATTTTATTTCTCTCATACTTTGACCCGGCTTAAGCTAAGGAGTTTAGAAAACATTAATGAAATTAATATTTTCATGTCCATCCGTTGACAATAAAACAGGGATAATCTTTCCCGAGCATCCCTGTAAAGTTTAGCATTTTTACTTAACCTGCATTATTCATGAAGGCTCCTATTACAATGCTATATGCCTTCTTCGTTTTCCAGACCACATCTACTCTTCTGCATTCCTCCATGGAGGTTCGAATTATTAAGCATGAAACTTCAGTTATGTGACTGAAACCTGCCCTGAAAGGGCTGGTTGATAAGAAGAACCTCAGGCTTTGCCTGAGGTGTAAATGCCCCGCCCATTGGAGCCCTGTAAGGGCGATTTAACAAGAGGTCCCCTGCAATACATTTAAACTCACCACATTTTATACTGATGCTCAATCAGAAAAAACCGCAAAACCAGAAAGTATCAGTAATAAAAAAATCACCTAAAAAACCAGTTACCTTCCCATTAGTTATTAACTATCGATGGATAGTCCTATTTTTGCAGCACGACAACAACAACCGATAAATAATGCAGTTTTTCAATCATATAGCAGAGGCCCTTACCATCTATTTCAAAGACGAGTACGAAATCGAATTGTCGTCCTCAGACGTTCAGATTCAACCTACGCGCAAGGAGTTTGAAGGGGAGTATACCCTGGTGGTTTTTCCGCTGTCAGCCCGCGTAAAAAAAGCACCGCCCGTCTTTGCAGAGGAATTGGGAGAGTATTTGATGCTCCATTCGGACTTTGTAGATGGATACAATGTGGTCAAAGGGTTTTTGAATATGTCTCTTTCTGCTCATTTCTGGAGGGAGATGATGGAACAGGTGAGCGACACAGAAGCCGCATTTAAGAATATGGATTACCGCGGTCGCCTGGTGCTTGAATACTCTTCGCCCAATACCAACAAACCCCTGCACCTTGGTCACATCAGAAACATACTGCTCGGTTGGTCCATGTATAAAATCAAACAGCGATGTGGTCACGAAGTGATTCGTACCCAAATTGTCAACGACCGGGGAGTGGCCATCTGTAAAAGCATGTGGGCCTGGGATAATTATGCGGAGGGGGAAACTCCCGATTCCTCAGGACTGAAGGGAGATCACCTCATCGGAAAATACTACGTCACCTTCGACAAAGTTTTTAACGAGGAGTACGCCCTGTGGCAAAACAGTGATGAAGCGCAAAAATATTACAAGGACCACGCGGAAGATGGGCAGTCTCCCGCCGATTTTTTCAAAAAATTTAAAAACAGATATTTTAACGAGCACAGTAAAATCGGTTCCGAAGTCAGAAAAATGCTGCTCCTCTGGGAAGAGGGAGATCCACAGGTGACCCAATTGTGGAAGAAAATGAACGATTGGGTATATGCCGGGTTTAAGGAAACTTACGACAAACTGGAAGTGACTTTTGATAAAACCTACTACGAATCGGACACGTACAAACTCGGAAAGGATTTGGTGGAACAGGGATTGGAAAAGGGTATTTTTTACCGAAAGGACGACGGTTCCATTTGGGTGGACCTGACCGATGCCGGAATGGACGAGAAATTGCTGTTGAGAGGAGATGGAACTGCGGTGTATATGACCCAGGACCTGGGCACTGCCCGCGTGCGTTACGACGATTTTAAAATGAGTGAAATGACCTATGTGGTTGGCAACGAACAGGATTATCACTTTAAGGTTCTCTTTGAAGTTCTCAAAAGACTGGAGGAGAGTTATGCAGACGGATTGTATCACCTTTCCTACGGAATGGTAGATCTTCCCGGAGGCAGAATGAAGAGCAGAGAAGGGAATGTAGTAGATGCCGACGACCTTATCGAAGAAGTCATTCAAACCGCCCACAGCAGTGTGACAGAGCGCGGAGGACTGGAAGGTTTTTCAGAAGAAGACCAAAAGGAGAACATCAGGAGGATAGCCATGGGGGCCCTTAAATTTCACCTCCTGAAGGTAAATCCCAAAAAGCGAATGGTTTTCAATCCTGAGGAATCTCTGGATATGCAGGGACATACAGGACCTTACGTGCAAAATGCCTATGTGAGGATTCAATCTATTACCAGAAAGATGAGTGACCATACGCTGACCGGCTTCGAAGATTACCGGGACATCAATGAAGAGGAAAAAGCTTTAATTCAGTTGTTGTTGGCCTACCGTGAGGTAGTTTTGAAATCTGCCGACGAGCACGATCCCTCTCACCTGGCCAATTTTTTATACCAGCTCGGGAAGACCTACCATCGTTTTTACCACGAGCACCATATATTACGGGCAGAATCAGATGCAGCCATGTCTTTCCGATTCAAACTATCACAGGCGGTGGGGCAGACCCTGGAGGACGGCATGGAGTTGCTGGGCATTTCAATGCCCGAGAGAATGTAATTTTTGATAGAAAAAAAGAAAAACAGAATGGACCCAAAAGAGTCGAAAAACTTTATAGAACAGATTATAGAAAAGGATCTATCGGAAGGTAAGTTTCCGGAGGGAATTAAAACGCGTTTTCCTCCCGAGCCCAATGGATATTTACACATCGGGCACGCCAAATCCATAGTGCTCAACTTCGGACTTACCAAAAAGTACAAGGGCACAACCAATCTCAGGTTTGACGATACCAATCCGGAGACGGAGAGTACCGAATATGTGGATTCCATTAAACGGGACATTCGCTGGCTGGGGTACGATTGGGGCGATCGCGAATATTACACTTCCGATTACTTCGATCAATTGTACGCTTTTGCCATTAAACTGATCCAGTCAGACCTCGCTTATGTGGACGATTCCGATCCTTCTGTCATACTCGAAGAAAAGGGAACCGTCACCGAACCTGGCATGGAGAGTCAATACCGCAGCCGCAGCACAGAAGAAAACCTTCAGCTTTTTGAAGGGATGAAAAACGGGGAGTTCGAGGAGGGCAATAGGGTTCTTCGCGCAAAAATAGACATGGCGAACCCCAATATGCACCTGAGGGATCCCGTGCTCTACAGAATTAAGCGCATGGCCCATCACCGCACGGGAGATAAGTGGAACATCTACCCCATGTACGATTTTGCCCACGGTTAGTCAGATTCTATTGAGGAAATCACTCATTCCCTCTGTACCCTGGAATTTGAGAATCACCGACCGCTCTACAACTGGTTTATCGAAAAATTAAATATCTCCCCTTCCCGACAGATACAATTTGCCAGATTGAATTTGAATTACACGGTAATGAGTAAGCGCAAGCTGGCGCAATTGGTTGAAAAAGGAGTAGTGAGCGGATGGGACGACCCGCGCATGCCCACCATCTCCGGAATGAGGAACAGAGGTTATTCCCCCGCTTCCATCAGAAATTTTTGCGATAGGGTGGGGATAGCCAAAAGAGACAACGTCATCGACATGTCTCTGCTGGAGTTTTGTGTGAGGGAAGACCTCAACAAGAAAGCCGACCGAAGAATGGCAGTGATCGATCCTGTCAAACTGATCATCCAAAATTACGAAGAGGGCAAAACAGAAAAATTGCCCGCTGAAAACAATCCGGAAAAACCCGAATCCGGAAGCAGAAACCTGACTTTTAGCAGGGAACTCTATATGGAGCGCGAGGATTTCATGGAGGATCCCCCCAAAAAGTTTTTCCGCATGGCACCGGGCAGATTTGTCCGACTCAAGCACGCCTATATTTTGGAGTGCACAGGATTTAAAAAGGACGATTCCGGGAAGCTGGTGGAGGTCCATGCCCGGTATTTTCCCGAATCTAAAAGTGGCAGCGATACCTCGGGTATCAGAGCAAAAGGTACCCTATCCTGGGTCAATGCGGCCGATTCAGTAGAGGGAGAGGTCAACAGTTACGATCGACTGTTTAAGGTAGAAGATCCCCTGGCAGACAAAGACACCCACTTTTTAGACCACCTGAATGAAAACAGCCTGGAGGTCATCAAAGGGGTGCGTTTTGAACCTGCCCTTGCTTCGGGAAAAGAGGGTGTTCCCTATCAGTTTTTGAGAAAGGGATACTTTGTGCGGGATGGAAAAGCACCCGAAGGTAAACTGGTCTATAACATGACGGTGGGGCTGCGAGACAGTTGGGCTAAAAAAAGCAACTGAGGACAGGGTAAACCCCTTTCCACAGGAGATTATAATAAAGACAATTTAAATTTTATCAGACATGCCACCGATTAAAGATAATAATCCGGGATAATTTGGGCTCTGATTCTCGACTATTGTTTATTTTTGCCATTGAATGGAAGAAGGAAAAGTCATATTAGAAAAAACGAGGTTCTATATTACCCTGAGGCGCCTATGTGAAGAATTAATTGAAAATTACGGCGATTTTCAGGATACCTGTTTGATTGGATTGCAACCCAGGGGAGTTTTTTTAGCCGAGCGAATAGTGAACTACCTGCGCACCGAAGTGAAAGATTGCCGGTTGGAATACGGCAAGCTGGACATTACTTTTTACCGCGACGACTACCGGATCAGAGAAAAACCGCTCTCTGCCAGCCCTACCGAAATCAATTTTATAGTTGAAAATAAAAAAGTCATACTGGTAGACGACGTGCTGTACACAGGCAGATCTGTTCAGGCTGCGTTGACTGCTCTTCAGCACTACGGCAGACCCATGTCGGTGGAATTGCTCGCGCTGGTTGACCGGCGTTTTAACCGACACCTGCCCATTCGCGCAAACTACGTGGGCATAACGGTGGATTCAGTCGACGACGCCTATGTCCGGGTGGATTGGGAAGAGGGTACCATGGCCAATCGGATATTACTTTTTCCTAAAAAAAATGAATAAGAATTAATGGGATCATTAAGTACGAGGCACATACTGGGAATTAAGTACCTGACTAAGGAGGACATCCACCTCATTATGGAAACCGCCTCCTACTTTAAGGAAGTGATCAACCGACCCATTAAAAAAGTACCCTCTTTGCGCGACATTACCATCGCCAATTTGTTTTTTGAAAATTCCACGCGCACACGCATTTCCTTTGAATTGGCTGAAAAGCGGTTGTCTGCTGATGTGGTCAATTTCTCTGCCTCAGCCTCCTCGGTATCTAAAGGAGAAACCCTGTTGGATACCGTACAGAACATTCTCTCTATGAAAGTGGATATGGTGGTGATGCGACACCCGCTGCAGGGAGCTCCCTTCTTCCTCTCCAAACACATAGATGCCAACATCATCAATGCGGGAGACGGGACACACGAACACCCCACACAGGCTTTACTCGATTTGTACTCTATGACCGAAAAAGTAGGAGATGTCAGCGGTAAAAACATCGCCATTATCGGAGATATCCGCCATTCGCGAGTTGCTTTGAGCAATATTTTTTGTCTGGTTAAAATGGGTGCCCGTGTGCGCCTGTGCGGACCGCCAACGCTCATTCCCAAAAACATAGAATCCCTGGGTGTGGAAGTGGATTACAACCTCAAAAGGACCCTGGAGTGGGCGGATGTGGCCAATATCCTGAGGATACAGTTGGAGCGACAACACATACGGTACTTTCCCTCGCTCAGGGAGTACAGTCTATATTACGGGGTAAATAAAAAGCTCCTGGACAGCCTGAATTCCGAAGTGGTAATCATGCATCCCGGACCGATGAACCGCGGGGTGGAAATAAGCTCAGATGTCGCGGATTCTCAGCAGTCCATTATTTTGCATCAGGTGGAAAACGGAGTGGCGGTACGCATGGCCATTTTATTCCTGCTCGCTCCGCATAAATCATAAGGTTGTTTTTGTTCGGAAAAAGTACCAGCGGAGTTCAATT
>JAGTVA010000110.1 GCA_018224445.1 Saprospiraceae bacterium | reverse complement strand
TCCAACCCGCTATATGAGGGCTTAAAATTACATCCTGTCGAGCTGCCAATTTTTTAAAGGTATTTTTTTCGTTCGGCGTAAAGGTATTGGGTTTTTCATTTTCGAAGACATCCAAACAAGCCCCGCCCAACGGTCCTTCCTCCAGGGCAACTAGCAAGTCGCGGGTTACGGTCAACTTCCCTCTGGAGGAGTTCAAAAAAATCGCCCCCTTTTTGCACCCGGTAAAAAACTCCTTGTCTGCCAACGCATGGGTTTCTTTATTTAGGGGAAGATGCAGGCTTACCACATCGGCATTTTTCAGTACCTCCTCCATGCTCTCGCACTCCATCACTTGAATATCCTCACCGTTATAATTAGTCTTGTATTTGTCGTAGACCAATATTTTACAACCCAATCCCCTCAAAACTTTTGCAAAAGCAGAACCCGTATTTCCAAAACCTATTATTCCCACCGTCATCGACCCCAGTTCTCGCCCTCTGTTTTTTTCCCTGTTCCACACCATAGCGCGCATTTCGCGGTCGGCCCTGTTAATATTTCTCAACAGGCACAACAACATACCTAGCATGTGTTCTGCGACTGCATTGGCATTTCCCTCCGGGCTGTTGATAACCTCCACTTTCCGGTTTTTGGCTTCATCCAGGTCGATAATATCCAGCCCCGATCCCAATCTGGCAATCCACTGTAATTGAACTGCTTTTTCAAGCAATTCTCGCGGTGCAGGTGTTCTGGTATTTATTACAATACCGCTGTATTCTCCCACTATTTTGAGCACTTCCCGATATTCAATATCAGGGTTATAGTTTACGCTATATCCCATTCGAGTCAATCCCTTCAGTAAAATATCGTCCACTCCATCCGCAACCAATACCTTCTTTTTCTTCGACATGGTGTAATTACTAAACTCTTATCAATAGGTTAATGCTGCCTACTTATTCAAATTAAATTTTTTTCAGGCTGCCAAAAGTAAATAATTTTTTCCACCTAAGAAGCATATTTTCACGTTCTAATTTTTAGAAATCGATATTCTGTTTCTAAATTACCACATGGATTTTTAACCTTGACCTGCTTTCCTCACATTATTTAAACCCGAAAAGCAGCATTTGGCATCACCTCTTCTCTGAATTTTCCTCATTTCTTTACAGATAATTATTAAAACTGCTTGGCAGAATAGTCGGTTTGGGTATATTTGCAGTCAAAATCCCAATTATGCCCAAAGACCAATCCATTCGATCCATATTAATTATAGGGAGTGGCCCCATTGTTATTGGCCAGGCCTGTGAATTTGACTACTCGGGGAGTCAGGCTTCCCGTTCGCTGAGAGAGGAGGGAATCGAGGTGATATTGATCAACTCCAATCCGGCCACCATAATGACCGATCCGGTCACCGCGGATCACATCTACCTCAAACCACTCACCATTGAAAGTCTCAGAGAAATATTGGAAGAGCATCAAATTGACGCCGTACTGTCCACTATGGGAGGACAGACTGCCCTCAATCTCGCCATAGATGCCGACAAGGTGGGATTGTGGGAGGAATTCGGAGTGAGAATGATCGGAGTGGATACCAATGCCATCGAATTGACAGAAAACCGGGAGATGTTTCGCAAGCACGTCATCGGCCTGGGCAAGGAAGTGGCTCCGTCTTATATTGCAAACTCCATATTGGAGGGAAAAGAAGCCGCTCAAAAACTCGGTTTCCCCCTCGTCATCAGGCCTTCTTATACCCTCGGGGGTTCAGGGGGTGGATTTGTTCACGACCCCAATGAATTTGAAGGGGCTTTGCGCCGGGGACTCAATGCATCTCCCAGTCACGAAGTGCTGGTAGAAAAAGCCGTATTTGGCTGGAAGGAATTTGAACTGGAGTTGTTGAGAGATTACAAGGACAATGTAGTTATTATTTGTTCCGTAGAAAACCTCGACCCCATGGGAATTCACACGGGCGACAGTATTACAGTGGCCCCCGCCATGACTCTTTCAGACAGGACTTTTCAGGTCATGAGAAACGACGCCATAGAACTCATGCGCTCCCTCGGCAACTTTTCCGGCGGATGTAATGTCCAGTTTGCAATCGAGCCGCATACCGAAAAAATAATTACCGTTGAAATCAATCCCAGGGTATCTCGTTCTTCGGCACTTGCCAGCAAGGCTACCGGTTACCCCATTGCAAAGATAGCCGCCAAACTCGCCATTGGATATTCCCTCGATGAGTTAAAAAATCAAATTACCGGACACACTTCCGCTTTTTTTGAACCCACACTGGATTACGTGATTGTAAAATATCCACGATGGAATTTCGATAAATTTCACGGATCGGATACCAAGCTCGGAATGCAGATGAAATCGGTAGGAGAGGTGATGGCCATCGGCAGGAGTTTTAATGAGGCCCTGCAAAAAGCCTGTCAATCGCTGGAAAACAACCGCATGGGTTTGGGAGCGGACAAAAAGGAGTGGCTTAAAACCGATGATATTCTCGAGCGAATGAAGGACGCCAGTGACGATCGCCTTTTCCGTGTTAAGGATGGACTCAGAATTGGGGTGCCGGAAAAAACCATACACAATCTGACCCATATCGACCCCTGGTTTATCAGAGAGATAAAAAAGATGGTCGTCATGGAGCGCAGCCTCCATCAATACAATGTGGTGGAGGACATGCCCGAAGAGGTGCTTCTCGACTTCAAGAAAAACGGTTATTCAGACGGACAAATAGCCTGGTTACTGAGAGTGAAGGAAAAGGAAGTGGCCGATTACCGAAAAAAACTGGGTATGCGGAGGGTATACAAAGTGGTGGATACCTGCGCGGCAGAATTTGAAGCTCAAACTCCATACTACTACTCTACATTCGAAGGTGAGAACGAAAGCATTCCATCGAAAAACAAGAAAATCATTGTTTTGGGTTCCGGGCCCAACCGCATAGGCCAGGGAATTGAGTTTGACTATTGCTGTGTTCACGGTTTGTTGGCAATTAAAGAAGCCGGGTACGAAGCCATTATGATCAATTGCAATCCGGAGACCGTTTCCACCGACTTTGACATGGCGGATAAATTGTATTTTGAGCCCGTATTTTGGGAACACATAGAGGAAATTATTGACCTGGAGCAACCCGAAGGGGTGATTGTTCAGTTGGGTGGTCAAACCGCCTTAAAGCTATCTGAAAATTTGCGTGATAAGGGGATAAAAATATTCGGCACTTCTTATGAAGATATGGATTTGGCCGAGGACAGGGGCCGGTTTTCAGACTTGCTCAAAGAGCTGGATATCCCCTATCCGCTCTACGGAGTTGCGAGCGATGCAGATGAGGCCTTAAAGGTCGCTCACCGGGTTTCCTATCCGGTGTTGGTGCGTCCCTCTTATGTACTCGGAGGGCAACGGATGAAAATCGTGATTAACGATGCGGAACTGGAGGCTCAGGTCATTGATATTTTTAAACACATGCCGGACAACAAGGTGCTGATCGACCAATTTCTCGAGCGATCCAAAGAAGCTGAAATCGATGCCCTATGCGATGGAGAGGAGGTCCATATCATGGGTATTATGGAGCACATTGAGCCCGCTGGAATTCACTCGGGGGACAGTTCCGCTGTACTTCCGACCTACAGTCTCAAGCAGGAATCGGTGGACACCATGATAAAGTACACCAAGAAGTTGGCAAAAGCGCTAAAAATCAGAGGATTGATCAATATTCAATTCGCCATTTATATGGACAGGGAAACCGGAGGAGAAAAGGTATACGTCATCGAAGCCAATCCGAGGGCTTCCAGGACGACTCCCTTCATCGCCAAAGCCTATGAGATTCCCTACCTCAATGTAGCGACCAAGCTCATGATAGGTTCTCACAAGCTTTCGGATTTTACGCTGGAGAAAAACCTCAAGGGATACGCCATTAAAGTACCGGTATTTTCTTTTGAAAAATTTGTCAATGTGGATAAAACACTGGGTCCTGAAATGAAATCCACGGGTGAAGCCATTCAGTTTATCGACAACCTCAACGATCCATTTTTCCGGGAAATGGATAAAAGACGGTCCATGTACTTGTCTCAATAATTTAAAATTACTTTTTTATCTCGGCAATATTTTAAAGGAGAGGGTAGCCAGGCCGCTGAGTTCAGGCCTGCGGGTATATTGTTCAAAGTTCACTTTATAAGTTCCCGGATCTTTAAAACCCACATTCTGCTGGAGGTATACTCTGAGGTTGCAATAATCTCCGCGGCAATTGCCGTACCACTTTCCCGACCTATCTGCGAGGTCTACAGAAAGCAGGTCCACCACCTGGCTATCTCCGGGAAAATGAGTGGAAATATTCATATAGACATTTTGGAAGGAATAGTCTCTGCTGTGTTGTATATCCAAGACGAGATCAAATCGCCGGGAGGTATCGCTCACGGTAAATTCGTTTTCAAATACCCGATCGTACTTCCATATGCCGTCTTCTGTGTTCATTTCATTGGAAAAATAGACCGTTTCGCCGCAGGAGGCAAACACCAGAATCAGCGCTGCAAAAATAAGGACGTGCTTCATTTTTTATTTTTTTGATCACCATACGAGTGCCCCAATAGTTGGCGGAGAGTCGCAGAGGGCGCAAAGTATTCGCAGCGATTTATTTACCTTTTTCTCATGAAAAAAGGTCTTTCATTTTGTCAAAAAAGCCCCTTTCCGATTTTCCCGGTTTAGGAGAAAAATTATCCATTTTTTTCATCCTTTCAAGTAATTTTCTCTCTTCCTCAGTAAGCTTTTTCGGGGTCCATAAATTGACGTAAATCAATTGATCTCCCACCCCGTAACTCTGAACTGAGGGGAGTCCTTTACCTTTCAACCTCAGCACTTTACCAGCCTGAGTGCCGGCGGGAATTTTAATTTTCACTCTGCCTTCCAGTGTGGGTACTTCTACGGATGTTCCCAACCCGGCATCGGCAAAATTGAGGTATAAATCATACAACAGGTTACTTCCATCCCTTTTCAAGTATTCGTGAGGTTTTACCTCTATGTGAATCAGTAAGTCACCCGGAGGGCCGCCGTTCATTCCGGCATTCCCTTTGCCGCGCATATTCAACTGCATATCCTGCTCCACTCCACCGGGGATGTCCATCGATATAGTTTCTTCCCCAAAAACTCTTCCCTCACCCCTGCACTGAGTGCATTTTGCAGTGGTTACCTGTCCCACACCATTGCAGGTCGGGCAAGTGGTGGTGGTTTGCATCTGGCCCAGGAAGGTATTTCTAACTTGCCTTACATAACCCGATCCGCCACAGGAACCACAAGTCTTTTTCGAACTGGCATCCTTGGCACCACTTCCACTGCATTGACTGCAGGTACGTTGTTTTTTAACTTTAATTTTCTTGGTAACGCCTTTGGCCACTTCTTCCAGTGTCAGGGCCACTTTAATTCTGAGGTTGGTTCCTCTCTGCCCTCCGCCTCGCCGGGTTCCACCTCCGCCACCGCGAAAAAAGGATTCAAAGGGACTTCCTCCCTCTCCAAAGACATCTCCAAATTGATTGAATATATCCTCCATGGTCATACCCCCATGGCCTCGTCTTCCTCCTCCGAAACCCCCGTTGGGGTCAACTCCCGCATGACCGAATCTATCGTATCGGGCCTTTTTATCCGGATTCCCCAGCACCTCATAGGCTTCTGCGGCTTCCTTGAACTTTTCTTCGGCAGTTTTATCGTCCGGATTCTTATCGGGGTGGAATTTCAGGGCAACCTTTCGATACGCTTTTTTTATCGCAACAGTATCTGCATCTTTACTCACTCCCAGTATTTCGTAATAATCTCTCTTCGCCATTTCCTATTTGTTTACTTTCCCACCACTACTTTTGCGTAGCGTATAATTTTATCGTTCAGCAAGTATCCTTTCTCAACTGTATCCAACACTTTGCCCTTATCCTTTTTCGAAGGGGCAGGTACTTCTGTAATGGCTTCGTGCATTTCCGGGTCAAAGGCCTTTCCCTCTGAATCCATTACCAGCAATCCTTTGCTCTCTAAAATCTTGCTGAGTTTTTGATAAACCAGTTTAAAACCCATCAATACTGAATCGTCCTGATCGCTTTCTTTAATCAACTTCAGGGCCCTGTCAAAATCGTCCAATACAGGCAATAAGTCTGTCATAATGTCCTTCGAGGCTGTTTTTCTCAATTCCAACTGGTCTTTAGCTGTTCTCCTTCTGAAATTGTCAAACTCGGCCAGCAATCTCAGGTACTTGTCGTTCATTTTATTCAATTCCTCTCTAAGTAAATCGGCCTCGTTGTTTTCTAAAGAGTCACCGGACTCTTCACGGGACTCATCAGCAGCTTCCGAAAAGGGAACTCGCTGATTTCCCCCTGTTTCTTTCGATGAATTTCCGTTCTCATTCAACTCATCTCTTTGTGGGTCTTTATCCATTTCTTCCATCTTATTCCTTTTATGATTTATATGGGAATCGGGGATCCTCCAATACAATTAATTTTATTTTTATAGTAAACTTCAATTACTTTGCCATTCTTGAATTCAAGCCAAAATGTCAGTTATTTTCAAGCTTTTCGACCAGAGTGGGAATGTTGGCATAAGTCGGATTTACACTTACCACCATCCCCTGTCGGTCGATCAGAAAGGAGGATGGAATAGAATTGACTCCAAAACCGAAGTAGGCGGGGTGGTTGCCCAGTCGCGGCTCTACAAATTGATAGGGCCAGGCGAACCCGGCTTGCTCCGATATCCTTTTCCAGGCTTCTCCTCCGGTTTCAAGGGCAATGGAAACTACCTCAAAATCACTGGCCCATTCGTAATCTGAATTTTTTACCATATGATAAAAATCTACCAGCCTGGGATTATTTTGCCTACACGGCCCACACCAACTGCCCCAAAAATAGATGTACAAGTAATTGCCTTGCAGGTCCAGCAGATCCAACTCGTATCCATTCCCCTTTAAAGTGACATCGGGCATTTCATCGCCGTGGATCAATTCGGATCGACCGTACCAATACCAGGCCATTAAGCCTATTAACACAACTATCAATACGGTAATTATATTACTAAAGGACACCTTCATATTATAATTGATATTTACAGCTCTTTCCCTTTTCAACAAAAAGAGGGCTGCAAAGTTATTGAAACTTATGCAACTTACACGCGTTTCCCGGGGATTTGACCACAGATATCCCGCAGTCAGTAGGTGTATTATAATGCCGGGGCATTGTCTAAAACTGACATTCTTCGGCACCCTTGCAGTGGAATCCGGCTGCAGCACAGTGAATTTATTAAATGCTCTGAAAAAATAGCATCCTCTACAATTGGCTAATCTCCTAAAATAAGATATTTTTGCTACAGATAAACACCATACCATATGATCTCAATCGACCCCAAAAATATACCCACCAAAGATTTGCACCAGTATTTACTGGGAATTGTAGCGCCGAGGCCCATTGCTTTTGCAAGTACGGTGGACGAAAATGGAACCCCCAATCTGGCTCCCTATAGTTTTTTTAATGCCTTTAGTTCCAATCCACCCATTGTGGTATTTTCATCGAATAGGAGGGTATCGGACAACACCACCAAGGACACTTTACACAACATTGAAAAAACAGGTGAAGTGGTAATCAACGCGGTATCTCACTCCATTCTCAGGCAAATGGCAGTAGCCAGTGTGCAGTTTCCAAAAGAAATCAGCGAATTTTCAAAATCCGGTTTGACTCCCGTGGACTCGGATTTGGTCAAGCCCCCCAGGGTGCTGGAGTCACCTGCGAGCATGGAATGCGTAATGAAAGAGATCATAACATTAGGAAAGCACGGTGGAGCGGGGCATCTCATTATTTGCGAGGTGGTCAGAATACACATCGATGAGCGCGTGGTAGACGGGAATCGCATCAATCCCCACAAAATTGATCTGATGGGGCGCATGGGCAGAGCCTATTATGTCAGAGCAAGTGGTGATGCCATACACACGGTGGTACAATCGGTTCTGGATATCTCCATCGGTTTTGACCAACTCCCCCAAGAGGTACAGAAAAGTACAGTATTGACGGGCAACGATCTCGGCTTATTGGCCGGGTTAACCCAATGGCCGAATAAAGAGGAAATCGAAGCGCAACTCAGTCCTGAAGAAAGACTGCAGATTGCCAGCTTAACTGAAGATCGCGCTCTTCCACAGTTGCACTACATGGCTAAAAACGCCATCCGCGAGGGATTGATCAAAAAAGCGGCCTCTATACTCGCCTTTCAGGAAAATTTTTCAAAATAAATAACTGTAAAAACAAAAACGACATGGCAGCATTTTTTTATTACATCATTATTGGAGGAATGGCCGGATGGATTGCCTCATTAATATACAAGGGAAGGGGTTCCGGCTTGTTGGTTAATATAATTTTGGGCATTATAGGTGGAGTGATTGGAGGTTGGCTGGTTTCACTGTTGGGATTTCGACCTGGAGCGGGCTTCTTACCCTCCCTCATCACTGCAGCGATTGGTGCCATCGTATTGTTGTGGATAGCCAATCTCGTTTCGCGATAGCCCTATCAGTATGAAAGAAAAGGAAGTAGACAAGCTCAGCAGGTGGAAGCTGATTTTGGGTTCCGAATCTGACACAGACAAGTCCATTACACTTACCCCACAGGAGAAGAGAATAGACAAAGCACTGGGTGGGGTGTACGGCACCTACAGAAAGGGAGGACTCAAGAAGTCCTATCCCAGGGTGAGTGATTGGCTGGAGGACATAAGGAATTATTTTCCAAAAGAGGTAGTCAGCGTCATTC
This sequence comes from Saprospiraceae bacterium, assembly GCA_018224445.1. Classification (GTDB taxonomy): domain Bacteria; phylum Bacteroidota; class Bacteroidia; order Chitinophagales; family Saprospiraceae; genus PWJY01. The sequence goes on along the minus strand of JAGTVA010000110.1, from coordinate 5,549 downwards.
AGTTAGATGCCATTGATCGCCTTGGACTTCTGGAGTTGTTGGCCGAAGAGGAGGTGGCTGATCTCATTGAGCCCGACATCGAATTGGTAACTACTATTTTAGCCCTTCGGGATTCCCTGCCTCCCAATGTAAAAGAAACTGCAAGAAAAGTAATCCGCAAAAATGTGGACCGTATAAAAGAGCTATTGCAACCCCAATTAGAGAAAGCCTACACAGGCTTTCTCAGCCACCAGTCCACCCGAAAAAATGATGCTCAATCGGATCTGGATTGGAGAAAAACCATTTTCAGAAATTTAAAAAACTACCAGCCGGAAACCGGTCAACTCCACGCGGAGAAGATATACACCTTTCGCAGAAACAGACATCAAAGGCACCAAATCACTGTGCTAGTGGACTCCAGTGCATCCATGAGCAATTCAATTGTTTACGCGAGCATTTACGCTTGTGTTTTAGCCTCTCTCCCCAGTTTAAAAACCCAGCTCATTCTCTTCGATTCTGAAATAGCAGATGTGTCGGATTTTTTAGAAGACCCTACAGACTTGTTATTCGGCCTAGAACTGGGTGGAGGTACCAATATTGGAAAAGCACTGGCATACGCCAAACAAATTATTGACATTCCGGATCGCACTACCCTGTTTTTGATCAGCGACCTGGAAGAGGGATATCGCCCTGAAAGAGTTCCAAAAGAGTTTGAGTACCATAAAAACAGAGGAACCAAATGTATTTGTTTAACTGCCTTGACAGACGAGGGAAATCCCTCCTACGACCGAAAAATGGCTGTTGCCCTATCCGCTATGGATATACCCGTTTTTGGATGCACCCCCAATCTCTTTCCACAGTTGTTAGTAAAGGCTTTAGAGGGGGCAGAACTCAATACCAGTGAAGGATTGTATGTAGAATAAGGTGGACTTTTTATTCCAGAAATTGGATCTTTTAAGATTAATCTGTTTTCGATAGTTGGTTATTATTAAACCAAAAGGAGTAGCACGGATATCCTACCACTTTTTCAACAGCGACTTCAGGTATTCACCATATCCGCTTTTTTCGTACTTTTTACCCAATTTTCTCAATTGGGAATCGTCTATAAAATTCATTTCATAGGCAGCCTCTTCAATACAACCAATTTTCAGGCCCTGTCTCTTTTCAATTACCTGAATAAATTGGCCTGCTTGCATAAGGGATTCATGGGTGCCGGTATCCAACCAGGCCACTCCCCTTCCCATGACAGCCACTTTTAATCTGCCCTTCTCCAGATAATGTTTGTTTATATCCGTTATTTCGTATTCACCTCTCGCGCTGGGTTTTAAATTTTTTGCAATTTCAATGACCTCGTTGTCGTAAAAATACAATCCGGGAACCGCAAAATCGGATTTGGGTTGGTCGGGCTTTTCTTCAATGGAAATCGCCTTGTAGTTACGGTCAAACTCCACCACTCCATAGCGCTCAGGGTCGGATACTCTATATGCAAAAACGTAACCTCCCTCCGGATTGGCACATTCCCTCAGTGTTTCAGGTACCCCATTGCCATAAAAGATATTATCTCCAAGGATGAGAGCCACCGAGTCATCACCTATAAATTCCTCGCCAATTATAAAGGCCTGGGCCAAGCCCTTGGGTTCGGGTTGCTCCGCGTAAACAAAGGAACAACCAATATCGGAACCATCGCCCAGTAATTTTTTAAAGTTGGGCAAGTCGTGGGGAGTGGAAATAATCAAAATTTCCCTTATGCCCGCATAGATCAAAGTGGAAAGCGGATAGTAAATCATCGGCTTGTCGTAAACGGGCATCATCTGCTTGCTCACCGCCAGCGTCAATGGATACAAGCGAGTACCCAATCCTCCTGCTAAAATAATTCCCTTCATAACTCCATTTCTTTAAAAAAAATCACCCACTAACATTAAACTCAATTCATCAGTATTGAATAACAAGTTAATTATCATCCTCCAGGTTCCTGGGCATAAAAATAAATTGAGCTCCTAATTCACTTATCACAAACAAACAAATAAAGGTGTAGGGGTCCTTGTACTTATCTATAAAATCTTTAGCCTTATCCCGTTTAACCAACCCCTTGGTAACAAATTCTTCCAGGGTAGAAGCAAATACGTTCCACTTTCCAGATCTACCCCCCTTTCTCACAAGTTTAACTCCTATATTCACCTCCTCTTGAGACAAGATAAATACAGGGTATTTGGAAACCTTTTCTACAATAATTTTATCAGAGGCCCCTGAAATCAAATTCAGGTAGGGCTTGATTTCTTCCCGCAAGGTGAGAAAGCGCTCTGCATTACTAATTTCCCTGTTGTTTCCGTTCTTCACAATTTATCTGTTTTACACGACTTCCACAAAAGTAATAAAACAGGAGGAGTTTAACCCGAATAATCCATGAAGGTTTCTATTACATAATCAAATGAATATTCAGGGTAAAGCAGATAAGGTCCAGACTCGTAAAACATAAAAGGCCCCATTCGATAAAATGAGGCCTTTTATTTATATCACACTGCAACAATGAGCAGTCCTTTGCTTACGGCAAAAAGTCTATTAATTGCCTGTCAAAATCATTCGCTTGGTAGCGCTGTATCCTTCAGCTTCCAACTGATAGTAGTATACTCCGCTCGCAGGTAAAATGTCGTCGCTCAACTGCAACTCGTTGTATCCCGCTCCGTAGTTTCCACTGATCACACGGATTACCCTTCCAGTCACGTCGTAGATGGTAAGATCTGCATCCATTGTTTCAGGTAGTACAAAACCTATTACCGTCTGTCCGTTGAATGGGTTCGGCTGGTTTTGATACAAAGCAAATACATCGCTGCCTATCTCCTCACCATCGCGGGTAAATCTCAGATCTACCTCTGCTATATCACCGTTCATTCGGTAGGCTTCGGCCGCTGTTACTCTGCTGTTCACGCTGAACATTTCACTCGCTCTCACTTCTTTAGCCGCTCTGAAGGTCAGTGTAAATAATACTTCATCGCTGTTGAAGGTCTCTGCTTTCATGCTGTTCCAGCTCGTAGTAATCATTCCTTCGCCCGTCAGGTGTAAACCAAAGTTCGACTCCGTTACTTCCAGTGCTCCGGACTCCAGTCCCATCCACTCCAGGCCACTTCTGTCGAAGTCCAGGGTGAACTGGTATCCAATCAACTGATCGAAATTGCCGGATCTGATTTCTACTTTCACCTCTTCTCCTGAACGGTACACATCTTCCTCAATATAAAGGCTCAGTGTCTCACCCGTACTGCGCTCAGAGGAGGTCATCAGAGCGTTCGCTTTCGCGCTGGCATTCACATCTCCTATCTTCACTCCTATAAAGTCACCGTCTCGCATTTGAGTCGATATGTCCTGATAGAATCTATTCTCCTCAATTTGAGCCGGGGGCTGAACCAATCCGGGCTGAAACTGCTGATCTGTACTCACAAACCTCCAGGACGTATTCTGAGTAAAGGCCGTGGTCTTTCCGAGAATTAATGCCCGCAAGTCAGCAATATCCAATACATTGATCAATCCGTCGGGACGCACATCCGCTGCTATTAATTTGTACGGACTGTCCAGGTATTCTATACCCAATATGTGACGCTGCATCAATGCAATGTCAAAGGTCGTCACTCCATTCAGTGGATTGTCATTTCGTCCGGGAGTGATGGTGTAATCTTCTCCGGATGTCAATCCGCCGAAAAAGTAATTGTTGTGGTTGCCGGTGAGATACTCCTCCAATCCTTCCAGATCATTAGACATCTCAACCGTTACCTTAGAAACTCCCTGTCCCTGTGCAGTATTAAACGATCCGGCAATAGATACACCTCCACAATATTCCATGGGATCCTGGATCAGCAGATTCACTACGCAGAAGTCCTGGTTGCCGGCTTCATCCGTTACCCAAATATCTACTATATTAATTCCAAATTCATCCTTACAACAGAATACTTTGGAGGTCGAATCCACATCTGCAGTCCAAGAGAAAATCAGATCTTCAGAAGCTGTGCAGTTGTCGAAACTGGCTGCGTCGAAAATCGATGCCTCTAGCTCTATGCATCCCGATATGGGCATGACCACAGTGACTACATCGCTCAGGCATACCGGGCTCGGTATTTTGCCATCCACCACTTCAAAGTCGTATTCAAATACCGCTGTGTTGCTACACAGGTCGTATACGGTCCATCTGATGGTGTGGGTACCGAACGGATAGTTTCCTGTCGCGTTCAAGCCGCTTCCGGTTATATCCCATACGCCCGTTCTGAAGGCATCTATCTGCCAGGTCACTTCAAGCATATCGTCCGGAGTACAATCCGTAACATCGAGCTCCAATTCTGCCAGTCCGGTACAATCTGTAGAACTACTGTCTACAAATACCTGATCATCACAGTTGTTGCAAGTCGCAGGTCCATCGTCCATTACATTGATTACCTGAACATGACTCCACTCGCCCTGTCCCGTATTCGGATTGTGGTTACACCAGTCAATTACCGTCCACGTTCTAAGTACTTTGAAGCAAGCCGTATCCACAAAAGTGAATATCTGGTCTTCGTAACCGGCGACTACTTTCGCACATCCTTTCATCCTGAGGAAGGGCTCACTTCCCAGTGCTGATGGACTCAACTCGTCGTCGTCTGAACTCAGACAACTACCCACCGTAAGATCGTCCGGCCAGTCGATATCTCCTTGTGGCCAGGGTAGATCGTCTCCGATAAACGGATCCGTGTTATTCGGTAGGATTACGATATCCTGCAGACAGTTGGCCTGATTGCCCGAGCTGTCTTCAGCTATAAATACTCTGCGGTAAGCCGTGTACGGATCCATCGGTGGATTCACTACAGGAGGTACTGCTGCACCCACTTGACACTGAGCATCGTACAAATTGTACTGTATAATCCAATCCTCAAATTCTACTCCGCAATTATCTACGGCCAAGGGTCCGCCAAATTCAGCATCCAGTAGATTATTGAGTTCTGCATCGGTAAGCTGATCCAACGGATAGTCGAACTCGTATTTACAGTCGATCACTACTTTCTCAGGACACAATACTGCCGGTGGCAACTTGTCTTCAACTTCTACCGTTACCCAACAGAAGTTCTCGTTGCCCGAGTAATCTCTCACCCGTACTTCTACTTGAACGTATTCGTCTCCACAGCAGAAGGTGAGTTCCTCCTCGTACAGTCCGCTGTTTCCACACGCTAATGGATCGTCTTTCAATCTCGCGGCAATATCCATCAACCCGCAGTTGTCGTAAGATCCGTCGTCCCATGATGTAACATCTACAGAGGCTGTACCTTCTATACCCAGACTTACTCTCGTGGTCAGGTCGCATATTGCTACAGGAACTACATTATCCACTACAGTCAGTTCCACATCCTGAGTGGCGTAGAATCCACACTCGTCATGAGCGATGTATCTGATGGTATGTGTACCCAGAGGAATGTCTCTCAGTACAATCACACCCGCAGGGGTCACTGTAATAAATCCTGCTGAAGAAGATATGTACCAGTTGATACCGCTGCAATCATCCTCAAATGACGGAGGAGTAACTATCCAGTCTCCGTAACAATCGTGCTGACGGG
>JAGTVA010000109.1 GCA_018224445.1 Saprospiraceae bacterium | reverse complement strand
TGGCGGTCGTTTATTTGGTCTAAGGTGTAGGGCAGTGCTCCTTGGTGAAAAACTCCCAGCACTTTTTTCCCATTCCCGGCTTTTTGCAAATCGTCTTTATTCAGAGCGATGTGATATCCCGCCTGCCTGAATAGGGAGTACATGTCCTTTCCGTCCTCTCTTTGAGCACTGTCAAAATACTCGTGGCCGCCTCCCAAAAGTACATCGAACTTTTCCTTCAGATACAATTCCGCGATTTTGGCCTGATTTCTTCTGGACTCGTTGGAGATTAAAAACCCGGCGGGAGTGGCGTGGGTAATGGGTACGGTAGTTACACAACCGGTGGATTTCCCGGCAGCCTTGAATTTTTGAAAAATGGGCCGGTATATTTCGCCCTCGGGTCCCATATTCAATGAGCCATTTTCCACCCTCACCCCGCATCCCCAGCCACTCGCTGCTGCTGCGGAATCCGGTACCGAGGAATTGGCCGAAGCCATATCCATGAGGGCCCTCGTAATTCGTCGGTCGCGATACAATTGTAGCCAATGACTGTTTTTACCGTCCAGACGGCGTCTCAGGAGGTCCGCCATTTGAAAAGTTCCCGAGCTCATACCGTCGGTAACCAGAAAAATGATGTTTTTAACTTCGTTGTGAAATTCAATATTTTTAAGGTTTGAACCCACTCCCGGCCAAAGTGCCAGACCCAGGCCCGCTAATCCTCCTGTGTGAAAAAAATCTCTTCTGTTCATTTAAATTGTATTTCGGTTTTTTAGAGAATTCAAAATTCGCCAAAAAAAAGCTGGTGCTCAATTTTATCAAATTAAGTTTAGAATAATTCAGTATTAAAAAAAGGGGAACCGCCTTGCGACAAGTTCCCCCAGCTATGAAAAATTCACTCACCTTACTCTTTAACTCAATTCCATTAATTCCTTTATTTGTTGGGCGTGGGTTTTGGTTTTTACCTTGTCGATGACTTCGGCAATTTCCCCTTTTTCATCGATAATAAAAGTACTTCTCAGTACTCCGTCGTATTCCCTGCCCATAAATTTCTTTTTTCCCCAGGCTCCATAGGCCTTTAGGGTGTTTTTTTCTTCATCCGCCAGCAGGCTGAATGGAAAGTTGTATTTGTCAATAAATTTGCTGTGTTTTTTGGGACTGTCCGGACTCACACCGAGCAGTTCAAAACCCTGTTCCCTCAGGCTTTCATAGTCGTCTCTCAGGCTACAGGCGGCGGCAGTGCAGCCGGGTGTGTCGTCTTTGGGGTAAAAAAATAAAATTAGTTTCTTCCCTTTGAAATCAGAGAGAGAAACCGTTTCGCCTTTTTCATTAGGTCCTTCAAAATGAGGTGCTTTGTCGCCCTTTTTCGGTCTGGCCATTATTCGTAAATTTTAAACCACAACAAACTATACAGCCAACAGTTTTCCGAATCACCTTAAAAATTCCCACTCTCTTACAGTTTTATTCCCTACGGCATCCACTACCTCTATTTTCAATTGATGAGTACCCGCAGGCAGTGGGCGGTCGAACCGATGGGTGATGGTATTGGACTTTGAGTCGAATTCAAAAAGAGCCCACTCTCCATTGATGTAGGTCTGATAGCTTATTCCTCCATTCCTTATGCCGGAGGGAAGGTCGTCGGCTATTTCGAAACTAATAAAATCCAATCCGCGGGCATCTCTTCTGAAGCGTTTGGGTTTGATTTCAGGTGGAATGGTGTCGATAAACAGGGCGTATTTGCCCTCGCTGGAAATTCTGGCCACAAATTTATTTCCGTTCCAATTTCCACTGATCATTTTGGGTTTTAGGTCTTCATCAATTTGACCGACATAAACTTTGTCTCTGAGTTCGACGGGAATGTCGGGTTGGTGAAACCTGACCTGGGGTCGATTGTAAAATGCCGTACCATTTTCAACTATTTCGAGTACGGGAGAGTAGGCTTCAAGTCCATCCAGGTGAATTTCCCGTATTTGAAGTTTTTCTTCTTTAAAAAAACCGTTGGCGGGAAAGTGGATACTGCTGCCTTCCAAAACCACCGTTTTCGGTTCGTTGGGATTGAATTGATGGGTGTATATTTTTTCGGGTCGCTCATAGGGTGGAGAAGAGCGGACTATCTCAAATTCAACAGTCGATTGATTGCCCTGAAAATCCGCTACGACGATTTTCACTTGTCGGTTTTGGTTTTCAAAAGCAGAAATAATTCCGTAAGTCGGACAGTCGCAATAAATCTGGAGTTTGTTGCCGGAGTGTTTGTACAACAGGTGATGTCTTTTGTTGTCCAGGACATTGATGGCGTGGGATACGTGAGTTCTGAAATAAGGCCGCTCCGAATAGGCGAGGCGATCGAATTGAATTTCGTGATAGAGTTCATCGTCTACATACAATGCCAGGTAATATATTCCATTTCGGTTGTTGGTGCCGGTCATTCGATCGTGGCCCTTTATACTCAGTCCAAATTGCCATCCCGGAATTTGATGAACTGCACGTTGGGTGCGGTATTGATTGCCGGTAGATCGGGTGAGAGGATGCGTGATTCTCTCCAATACGTTGCCCTTTTCATCCAAAATATGAATTCCCAACTCCTGGAGAACAGGGGCGTGGTGATCGGCTACCTCCATGCCAAAAAGCAAGGGATTTAATGGGATTTGCCCGTCTGATTTCCTGATTTCAAAATGGAGATGAGGCCCGAATGAGTGACCTGTATTGCCCATGGTTCCAATGAACTGACCTTCCTTTACCGGCAGTTGGTCGCGGCGGGGATAAAAGTTGACCTCAAAAGATTTTTGGGCGTATTGTTGCGCCCTCAGCAATGCTTCTATTTCAGGGGCAAACCGATCGAGGTGAGCGTAAACCGAAGTGTATCCGTTGGGGTGATTGATGTACACGGCATTGCCGTACCCTCCCGCGGAGACCGCTATTCTGGATACGTATCCGTCACCTATAGACAAAATGAGATCCTCCTCTCCCGTCCATTGCGACCTGAAGTCCACTCCGAAGTGAAAGCCTGTTCTCCGCAGTTCTCCAAAGGTGCCTGAAAGGGAGAGGGGGTAATTTACCGGCGGACTGAAAGTCGGGTATTGTTTTTCACTGTTCTGGGCCTTCAAATTTTCGCTGCCGACAGCCGTGAAAAGGACCATCAGAAGAAAAGTAAATCCCCATATAAGAGATTCTTTTAGAGCGCTGTGTAAGGTGATTCTCATTTTATTTTTTTAAATTCCTTTTAACCTCTTCGACGATTTGCATAACTGCTTTTCTCGGACTTATTTCACCCCTTTTTAATTGGGTTCTCAGTGTGCTGAGCTGTTCATCCATGTCTCTCCGGGTCGATACCACCAACTCCAGTAGTGATCTCCTGAGCATTTCCTCAAACCAATCGAGCTGTTGGGTAGTTCTCCGGCTGAATTTGTAGCCATTGGCTGAAACAAAACGATTGAAGTCCTGGATTTGGTCTAAAACCTCACTGGTTTTAGAGGGATCGAAGATGCTGTGCTTCATCACCCTCGATTGCCATCCGGATTCTTTTTCCCGGAAGAGATGCAGTGCATTGCGGTAGTCTTTTTGGGCTTGATCTGCAAGGTTTATTCGATCCTCATCGGCTTTATTGATGATGACCAGATCTGCCATTTCGACTATACCGCGCTTGATGCCCTGTAATTCATCTCCCGCACCGGGCAATATCAGAAATACAAACAAATCGGTCATGTGATAGACTGCGGTTTCTGATTGCCCAACCCCT
>JAGTVA010000108.1 GCA_018224445.1 Saprospiraceae bacterium | reverse complement strand
CTCCATCATTAATCCCCGCTCCATTGGGCATCAGTTGGTGTTGGGCGTTGAATACCCCTTTGCCGTTAGAGGAGAATAGCAGCTTTCCATTCTCATCACTGATGGAAGCATTATTATGATCAAAACCCCAGTACAATGAAGTAAATTCAATTTCTACAGGGTTTTGATTAAAATCGAAGGTAAATCCATGGGTGCCTTGTGACTGGTAGCCTCCGACCCAATTGTAATCTCCCTTGACCTGGCCTGACAAAAGCACAGGAATGAAGAAGCACAATATTGAAAATAGTAGTTTCATCCCTGTAAAGATAATTATTTTTAATCAATAGCCATAATCCTAAATAACTCACTTTATGCTTATAAAACAGTTGCGGTCATTCGAAGGATTATTGAGGGGCTATTGAAATTCATTTCTCGGATACTTCTGCTGACACCAATTTAACTATCGGATCAGAATAAAATAGGGGTGCTTTCTTTGCGTTCATAGCGGTCTCTGAGGTGAGGTTAAAAAAGGTTCCCTCAAATCTAAAGGGAAGTTTTTCATTCCGCTGAAGGCGTGGATCACCGGTACAAGACCTGGCAGTGGCTCTTTTTTAAAAAGAAATTACAGGCAAAAAGCTAAAATATTCGCTATTTTTGCGCTGCAATGAGACTGAAGAAAATCGAACTTAAAGGTTTTAAGAGCTTTGGACAACCCACTACCCTCCATTTTAGTGAAGATGTTACGGGAATAGTCGGCCCCAATGGATCGGGGAAGAGCAATATTGTAGATGCCTTTCGATGGGTGCTCGGAGAGCAGCGAACCACCGGCCTTCGCCTCGATAAGATGTCTGATGTGCTGTTCAACGGCTCCAAAAGCAGAAAACCCGCCAATGCCTGTAGTGTAAATCTGGTATTCGAAAACGACAAGGGAATTTTACCGTCGGAGTACCGGGAGGTGGAGATCGCCAGACACCTCTACCGCAACGGCAACAGCGAATACAGACTGAATGGAGTAGTGTGCCGCTTGAAAGACATCGTCTCTATACTCGCAGATACCGGCATAGCTTCGAACTCCTACGCCATCATCGCGCTCGATATGGTAGATGACATCCTGCAGGACAAAGACTTTGCGCGAAGAAAAATGTTTGAACAGGCAGCCGGAATTTCTAAATTCAAAAGGAGAAGAAAGGAGGTAGAGAATAAGTTGCGCTCTTCGGAAATGGATTTGGAGCGCGTTCAGGACCTGCTTTTTGAAATCGAGCAAAACCTAAAGCAACTCGAAAAACAGGCGAAAAAGGCCCGGTCTTTCAATAAAGTGAAAAATCAATACCGCGAAAAGAGTATTTTACTGGCCAAACTGAACATCCTCCATCTGCGGGAATCCAATCACAAGATCAAGGATCAACTTCGGGATAAAAAAATGGAACTGTCTGAACTTCAGTCCAGACGGTCCAAACTGGAAGCTGAAATTCAGTCGGGCAAACAAAAGAATCTCGCAGAGGAAGAACAACTCAATGCCAGTCAAAAGCAAGCGGCAAAAGTCGCTAATGACCTGAGGGAACTGGAAAACGAGCGCGACCTCAATACCCAGGCCATTGCCAACCTCAGGGAGAGCAATACTACCAAGCTGTCCAGAATAGAGGAGCTGAATCAAAATAGCGCAAAACTGAGTGAGCGACTGGAATACCTCGCAACTACCATAGAATCAGAAAAAGCCCTGGAGGCGCAGTTAAAGGAGATACTCGACGGTCTCAGAGATCAGAAGGAGGCGGCCGATACCCATGCAGATTCGCTGATGGTGGAACACGATTCTCTGGAGACAGAAATGCACTCCCTGCACCTCGAGAGGAATGAACTCGACAAGGCTATCGTGGTTCTTCAGAATCGAATAGAAGGTATAAATTTGGAGTTTGAGCGTCTGGGAGAGGAGGAGGTTATGGAGAAAAAGCGAAATTCCGAATTGGAAGAAAAACTCCAGGAGCTTTCTGTTGAATGCCGCGAGGCGGAGGACGAGATTGCGGTACTGCAAAAGAAAGAGGAAAACAGAAAAGACGAACTCGCAGCTTCCCGGGACCAAAGAGAAAAGCTGGAAGGGGAATTGAAATTAGTGGAGCGTCGACTGGATGCAAGGAAAAACGAGAGAGACCTGTTGAAATCTATGTTGGAAAAACTCGAGGGATATCCCGAATCCATCAAGTTTCTCAACAATAAAAAAGAGTGGTCTAGGTACGCAGCCCTGCTTACCGACCTGATTTATTGTCCCGACGAATACCGCCCAGCGGTGGAAGCGGTGCTGGAACCTTGGTTGGATCACTACGTGGTGCCGGGCTGGAAGGTCGCCAAAGAGGGATTGAGTTTGCTTCAGGATGCCCAAAAGGGCAAGGCCCAGTTCTTGCTTCAGGATGGCTTTTCAGGAGAAGATACCCTAAAAACCGGAAAAGTGCAGGGAATGACGGCTGCCGTGGAAGTGGTGCAAATCGATTCGGCCTACAACGCGCTTTTTAACTACCTGCTGAAGGACGTTTTTATCTGTGAGACCGGGGATGTTCCCGATCAATTGCCCTATAAGGGGGCTGTAGTGGTGTCCAAAAAGGGGGATGTGGTTCGCAGAAGTCACACCGCAGAAGGGGGGAGCAGTGACCTTTTTGCCGGTAAAAAAATCGGTAGAAAAAAAGCACTGGAGCTGCTCAATAAAAAAATAAGCGAAGACAGCGATCTGGTTCAAAAAAGGGTGGCAGAGCTCAGACAAATCAGAGTGGAGGCATCTGCACTGGAACACGATCAGTTTTTATTACAAATAAAAAAACTGGAGTCCACCCTGGGACAACTCAAGGCCAGGGAAGCCGGTATTCACGCGACCCAAACATCCACAGAGGAGACCTTTTTGCGCCGGAAAAACAGAATGGATGCCCTGCGTAGTGAACTGGAAAAACTGAAAGATGAGCTGAAGGCAAAAAAGTCGGCAGAAGAGCAGGTTCAACTTCAATTGAAGAGCATGGCCGACAAGACCGGAGACAGCAGTGCGAAAGTACAGGAGGCCATAGATATGAAAACCCGACATTCGGAGAGGTACAATCGGGCCAATATCGAGTGGATACAACAGCAGAATAAAGTGTCGGGATACGTTAAGGAAATGGACTTTCAAAGAGGGAGGTTGGAGGAGTACGGAAGGGAAAAAAACAATCTGGTGACCCAGGTTGAAAACAATGAGGTGAAAATAGAGGCTCTCAGGTCCAGTGTTAAACAAGCGGAAGCGGACATAGCGCAATGGTACGAGAAGAAAAAAGCACTTGAGGGTGTATTGGACGAAAGGGAACAGTCCTATTTCTCCGCCAGAAATACCATTTTTGAATTGGAAAAAGCACTGTCTGAAGTCAACCGGGAATTTCAGCAATTGCAGTCGGTCATCGAACAGTTCAGGGAAAAAGACCAGGAAGTAGAGTGGTCGGTTCGCGCCATTACAGAGCGATTGTCGGTGGAGTTTAATCTGGAGGTCAAACCGGATCAATCCCTGTCATTAAGTGAGGAGGAAAGGGAACACCCGCGCGAAGAGTTGGAGAAAAAAGTGGATCGTCTGAAAAATAGATTGTCTTCTTTTGGTGATGTCAATCCACTGGCACTGGAGGCTTTTGACGAAATGAAATTGAGGTATGAGGAAATTCATAGTCAGAAAAGAGATATAGAGGAAGCCAGAGACTCACTGCAGAAAACCATTGAAGAGATAGAAACCACAGCCAAAGAGCGATTTTTGGAGGCTTTTGAAAAAGTTAGGTTCAATTTTATTCACGTATTCAGAAGCCTGTTTACGGAGGACGACAATTGTGATCTGGTGCTTTCGAATAGGGAAGATCCGTTGGAGTCAGAGGTGGAGATTATCGCCAAACCCAAGGGAAAAAGACCCCAGTCCATTGCGCAATTGTCCGGGGGTGAAAAAACTCTCACAGCTATTTCTCTATTGTTTGCTCTTTACCTGCTCAAGCCCGCACCCTTCTGTATTTTTGACGAGGTGGATGCACCGCTGGACGACAGCAATATTGAAAAATTCAATCGCATCATCAAACAGTTTTCCGAGGAGTCTCAGTTCATTATAGTCACGCACAACAAGCAGACCATGACTCACCTCGATGTGATTTACGGAGTGTATATGGAGGAAACGGGAGTGTCGGGAGTGAGTGCGGTAGATTTCAGGGCATTGGAAAATGAAGATTTTTTGACGGAAGTAAAGGAGACGAAAGTTGAAAGTTGAAAGTCGGAATAGTCGAAAGTCGAAAGTATGTGATGGTTGTGGCATGGACCTCCTCCTGCTATGAAGTTTAAAACTCGATAAGCCTCCATATTTAAGATCTGATAAGACAAAAACGTAAAGGAAAAATTGAAAAGAAAACCGCGAAGCGGTGAAAGGATTATAACCTTTATATGCAAGCAAAAAATTTTATATAAATGAAACGGTCCATGACCGATATAATTACTGCCGGTCACAAAGGGGGATTTTTAAATTTCTCGTCTGCAGTTGATCGTTCATAAAAATTTAAACAGATGAAATACGATAAAAGAGGAGTATCCGCTTCCAAGTCAGATGTACACAGAGCCATAAAAAACCTGGATAAGGGCTTATACCCCAATGCCTTTTGTAAAATATTGCCGGATGTGGCGGGAGGAGACGAGGCATTTTGTAATCTCATGCATGCCGATACTGCGGGCACCAAGGCAGGCCTGGCGTATTTGTATTGGAGGGAGACGGGGGATTTGTCCGTTTGGAAGGGTATTGCCCAAGATGCCATGGTGATGAACCTGGACGATATGGCATGCGTGGGATGTTTCGACAATATTTTGCTCTCTTCCACTATCGGCAGGAACAAAAACCTCATTAACGGGGACGTGATTGAACAGATTATTCATTCTGCTCAGGAAATGGCTGATGCCATGGCTGAATACAACATTCACATTACGCTGGCGGGGGGAGAAACCGCTGATGTGGGGGATATTGTGAGGACCATTGATGTGGGGTATACTGCATTCGGGAGAATGAAGCGAGAAGATTTAATCGTAAACGACATGGAAGAGGGATTGGATATAGTCGGGCTGGCTTCCTGTGGGAAGTCCACCTACGAGGAGGATTACAATTCCGGGATTGGTTCCAATGGATTGACTTCTGCAAGACACGATTTACTGAGCAAATACTACGACACTACCTATCCGGAGTCCAGAGACCCGCTGGTTCCAGAGGAGTTTCGCTTTATCGGTCCTTACCGACTTCAGGATAAGGTGGAAATCGATGGGGTTGAATACGAAGTGGGGAAGTTGATGTTGTCTCCCACCCGGACTTTCCTTCCGTTTTTTGCTCAAACCGTCGGTAAATTACGCCCTCTGATAAAGGGTATTATTCACTGCACAGGCGGTGGGATGACCAAGTCCTCCCATTTTACCCAAGGTTTTCACGTAATCAAGGACAATTTGTTGCCGATCGCACCGGTATTTAAACTCATTCAACAAACTACCCGGACGGAGTGGAGCGAAATGTTTCAGGTTTTTAATATGGGGCAGCGTTTGGAGATTTATTGCAAGCATGAGGCTTCAGATGAATTGATTAGCGGTGCTCGGGCTCTGGGAATTGAAGCCGGGATAGTGGGGCGTGTCGGGAAATTCAAAGGGACCTCGCTCACCATTGACGGCCCCATGGGGGTGTTGGAATACCCGTAATATAAGTATTCAGCAAGAATCACGCAATTTTCATTCCTCAGGATTGAGTTCTTCGCCCTCGGCTTCCACAAGTGCTTCCGTTTCCATTTTCCGCTTGTAGTAATAATAGGTTTCGTGTTGGGTGCGGATATTTAAATCTCCTTTGCCCAACCGATAGGTATTGTTTTTTTCAGGGTGGACCCATCTCGCTTTCACATTGTCTTTCAATTGAATTTTCAACAGGTTCTTTATTTCTTTTTTGAGTTCCGGATGGTAGATGGGGACAATGGTTTCAATGCGGTAACTCAAATTGCGCACCATCCAGTCGGCCGAGGAAATAAAGACTTTTTCATCCCCCCTGTTGTGAAAAACAAAGATTCGGGAATGCTCCAGAAAGCGATCCACAATACTGATGACATTGATGTGTTCACTAAACCCCTCAATGCCGGGAATCAGGGAGCACACCCCGCGGATGATGAGATCGATTTTCACCCCCGCATTGTTGGCCTCGTAAAGCAATTCAATCATGGAAGGGTCTTGCAGGCTGTTCATTTTTAAGAGTATTCTCGCCTCCTCGCCGGATTGAGCTGCTTCGATTTCGACTCTGACCATCTTTACCAGTTCTGATCGGAGATTAAATTGTCCGACCAACAGGTGGTTGAAACTCTCCTGAGGGAGTTTGACGGTTTCCAAAAAGCGGAAGAGTCGGGCCACTTCCGAACTGATGCGCTCGTCCGCTGTAAACATGCCCAGATCGCTGTATATTTTTACGGTATCCTCGTGGAAATTTCCCGTACTCAGATAGGTAAAAATAGTGGATTCTCCGTTTTCAACCCTTCGGATCAATGCGATTTTAGAGTGCACCTTTAGACCCGGAAAGCTGTAGTGCACATTAATTCCGGCCCGGTTCAATTTTTCACCCCATTGCAGGTTGGTCTCCTCGTCAAATCTGGCTTTGACTTCGATAAAAACGGTTACCTGCTTGCCCAATTTAACGGCATTCATCAGGGCATTCATGATGAGTGATTTTTGAGCTACGCGGTATTGCACTACCTTGATGTGGGTCACATGGGGGTCTTTTGCCGCCTCTTCAAAAAAATGAATGACCGACTTGTAGGAGTGATAGGGCGGGTGAACCAGGTGGTCTTTTTCCTTAATCGCTTCAAAAATGCAGGGTACTTCCTCTAATTGGGGATAGGCCAAAGGGGGGAGGTCGATGTTTTTGAGGTGATTCAAACCAAAATCAGGAAATTTAAAAAAATCAAAATTGTTGTGGTAGCGCCCCTCTTCTAAAAGATCAAAACTGTCCAGGTCGAAGAGCTTCATGAGGTATTCCAGCATTTCTCCAGGCATTTTTCGGTCGTAAACAAACCTGGAAGCCGGGCCCACATTTCTTTTGGAAAGACTTCTCTTGATCTTTTCCACCAAATCTCCGGAGTACTCATCGTCTATATAGAGTTCTGCATCTCGGGTGAGTTTGATGGAAAAAGATTGGACGATTTCAAACCCCGGAAAGAGGTAGTTTTCAATACTGTGCCGCACCACGTCATCCAGCATAATGATGTCCTTGCGCTGCCCTATGGCGGGCAACTCGATAAAACGCGGCATGTGGTCGGAAGGAATTTTGACTATGGCGTATTCCTGACCTGCCTTAACCGACTTATCATCCACTATTTCTTTCAATAAAGTGGCGAGATACAAGGCCCCGTTGTTTAAAAAAGGCCTCACTTTGTAGTCGACCAAAAGTACGGGTTGTACAAAGGGTAGCAAGTGCTCCTTAAAGTAATTGTCGATGAATTCAAGTTGAATATCTGTCAACTGAGTGCGGTCGAGAAGATGAATCTGGTGGCTGCGCAGCTCCGGAATGATTTGGTTTTCAAAAATGTCGTTAAAAACAAGTTGCTGCTCGTTCACCTTGGAAACAACCTCCTTGAGAATTTGCTTGGGATCGAAGTCCAGTTTTTTTCGTGTTTTTTTGCCAATTCGAAATAGATTTCGGTTGTTCGCTACCCGGACTCTGAAGAACTCATCTAAGTTATTCGAGTAGATGGCCAGGAATTTTATGCGCTCAAATAGTGGCACGGTAGGGTCCATAGCTTCCTGAAGCACCCGGAAGTTAAAATCCAGCCAACTGACGTCTCGGTGGATGTAGGGAATGTTTTTTTCATTATACCTCTGGCTTTTTATGGTCGAATAACTCATTTTAACTTATCTTTACGATTTAGTGTCAAGTATACCACTATTTATTGAAATGGTTTGGCAATTTTACGTTAAATTTTTAAACCACGAGCTAGTGGAGTAGATGTTAAAGTTTTGTTAATAAGCATGTGGACTGATTTTTGCCGTTTAAGTAGATAGATGTCCGCAATGATTAGTAAATGAATGGAATGATTTAACCCATAAAGTCAAGCAATGAGGTTTGCCATAAAATACACATTGATTGTAATAGTAACCATCGCGATAATTGCGGTAGGCCTCAATCTTTGGGTATTGAGTTATGGCAACGGTAAAATGTATACCGATTTATCTGAAGTTGAACCCAAGTATGTCGGTTTGGTATTGGGCACCTCGAGCAGCCCCGATGGAGTGAGGGTCAACGCCTACTTTGAAGAGCGCATGGAGGCGGCCATCAGACTGTATGAGAGCGGAAAAGTTAAACACCTTTTGGTGAGTGGCGACAACAGCAGTTCTCATTACAATGAGCCCAGAGACATGCGCAACTATTTAGTCGCTATGGGAATCCCCTCCCATCATATTACACTTGATTACGCCGGTTTCAGGACCTACGATTCGATGCTGAGAGGTAAAGAAATATTCGGAATTGAGGACTGCATTGTGATTACCCAGCGGTTTCACGCCCCACGGGCGCTTTTTGTTGGAGAAAAAAAGGGTCTGGATATTATTTCCTATCCTAAAAGGTGGATTTTCTACTCTTAAAATAAAAAAAAT
>JAGTVA010000107.1 GCA_018224445.1 Saprospiraceae bacterium | reverse complement strand
GGGGCGGTGTCCACAGGCGACACCGAAGTGAAGGAACCGCAAAGCGGGCGGGTTGGCAATTTCGCGTCGGCAGTTTTAGGTACAGTAAAAATTTTAAACAGAAGGAAAAAAAGAAGAAACATGACGATGAGATATTTTGGATTGCTGTTGGTTTTGGTATTAGTAAGTGCATGCTCCAGACCGACGGCTCAGTTTACCATAGATTCAGAAAAAAAGACCGCACCTGCGGAAATGGATTTTGTCAACCAGTCTGAAGAAGCTGAAGAGTATTTATGGGATTTTGGCGATGGCAACTTCTCGACGGAACCCAACCCCAATCACCGCTATACCCATTCGGGCAATTACATGGTCACCCTGCGGGCGAGTAAGGGAAATAAACAATCAGAAAAAGAAAAAATGGTACAAATACTTCCCCCTTCGATTTGCCTGATAGAAATTGAAACCGAATACGGAACCATTCTAGCGCAATTGTATGACGAAACACCCCTGCACAGGGATAATTTTCTCAAATTGGCTGAGGATGGATTTTACGACGGGCTGCTCTTTCATCGGGTAATCAATGGATTTATGCTTCAGGGAGGCGATCCCGATTCCAGAGATGCTGAAGAGGGCGCCAGGCTCGGAATGGGGGGACCCGGTTATCAAATCGATGCCGAAATCAACAACCAATTCGTCCATCACAAAGGTGCACTGGCCGCTGCGAGAATGGGAGATGCCGTCAATCCACAGAAAAAGTCTTCCGGTTCTCAATTTTATATCGTACACGGAAATCAGGTTACTGAACAGGTGTTAAAAAGCACGGAAGCCAGGTCGGGATTCAATTACTCGCCGGATCAAATAGCGATCTATGAAGAACTGGGTGGCACCCCCTTTCTGGACGGTTCCTATACTGTTTTTGGCAGGGTGATTTCCGGCATGGAGGTCATCGACAAAATTGCAGAAACTCCCACCGACCAGGCGGACCGCCCCAAAAAGGATATAAAAATGCAGGTGAGAATCATCAAATAATTGGGGATTTCAGGAGAACAAAACTGCCCTTTAAAAACTTTATTACCTTTGTTGTATCAGCTGTTTGTGACCGGCAATAATTATAGTGGTCACAAACTGTTTCGCAACTGTAAAATAGCTCATTTACCCATAAAACAAGGAATCCGATGATATTAAAAGCTGTAGAACGCAAGACCGGATTTACGCGTGAAACTTTTAAACCGTTTTTAGAAAAAAGAGTACCGATTATTTTTACGGATCTCATCGCACCATGGCCAGCCACCAAAAAGTGGACTCCGGATTTTTTTAAAGAAAATTACGGGGACCTAAAGGTGCCCGTGTACTCCTCCAATTATTCCAAACCGGGCAAAACCTATATGGTGGCCGATAAGACCATGGAACTCAAAGACTTTATTGAAACCATGGAGCAGGGACCCACAGACCTGAGAATGTTTTTATTCAATATTTTCAAGCACGCCCCTGAACTCTGCAAGGACTACCAAAGCCTGGACATCATGCCCGGCTTTATCAGCTCCTTTCCCTTTATGTTTTTCGGCGGTGAGGGATCCAAAGTCGCCCTGCATTACGACATCGACTTGTCGCACGTCTTTCTCAACCAGATTCACGGCAGAAAAAGAGTAGTCCTTTTTGCACCGGAACAAACTACCAATATTTACCGCCATCCGTACACGGTGGCCAGCTATATCGACGTCAACAATCCGGATTATGAAAAGCACCCCGCTTTGAAAAAAGTAACCGGTTACGAGTGTATGTTGGAACCGGGCGAAACGCTTTTCATGCCCTCCGGTTATTGGCACTATATCGAATATACCGATTTCGGCTATTCCATCAGTCTGAGGGCCAATGAATCTATGACGAGAAGAGCTAAGGGGTTGTATAAGATCGCCACGCATTTTCTCGTAGACAAGGGCATGAATAAAATCATGGGCCAGCGCTGGAGAAAAATAAAAGCAGATATGGCGAAAAAGCGGGCGGAAAAAGGAGAGTTGGTCTGACTTCTCCCAGACCTGTTTTCACGATAAACTTATCTGCAACCCTAAATCCTATTTACAGTAATGGTCGTAAGCAGCGCGCAGGTTTTGCGCAATCATATCGGCGGGTTTTCCCTCTATGTGGTGTCGCTCCAACATATGGACCAACTTGCCGTCCTTGAAAAGTGCAATACTCGGAGAGGAGGGAGGATAGGGCAACATGTGTTCGCGCGCCTTTTGAGTCGCTTCTCTGTCCACCCCGGCAAAAACCGTGTACAATTCGGCAGGCGCCTTGGGGTGTTCCAGTGACATCTTTGCGCCCGGACGCGCATTCGCCGCCGCGCAACCGCATACGGAATTCACCACCAGTAATAGAGGCTCATCGTTGTTTTTGATCACATTTTCAACTTCCTGAGCTGACTTTAAAGAGATGAAACCATGGTCGGTCAGGTCTTTGGCCATGGGTGTTGTCAATTCTGCTGGGTACATAACATTTTCGTTTTTACTTGATTTTTTACAACAACAAAGTTCGACCATTGGTTGTCGGTTGGGGGGGATAAATTTTAGAAATCTGTTCTGCTTTTGATCGGGTGGTCTGTGGCCTGTGATTTAATTTTATCCTATTCCAGTATGGTGGGGTAACCGGAGAAAAATTTAAAAACACGTTTTCAAAAAGTCGGTTGAGTTCAAGTTCATTTGCCCTTTAATTTTTTCCGATTGTCGTCAATGTTGTATCTATTTCCTGCAAATTCAAGGAAATGATTACAAAAAAGACAACATTTGAGAATGATTTTTTGGAGACAGAAAAATTGGTATGGTCGGGAGAAGGGTTTCCGAGATCAATTCCTCAATGTTTCACTTCTATTTGTACAAAAAATTCAAAGCAGAATTTTATCTGATTTGATTCTTTATTGTCCTACAAATTAACAATGAGAAGTTGTCATCTTGCGACAAAGGAGAGATAAAATAAGTTTGGCAATGGAAAGGTGGATTTATCACCGATCACAGATCACAGATCACCCCATCACTCGATCTCCGCAAATTTATTAACTGTAGCCCCCGAATCCCGTGGAGTCAAATAGCTAACGGAAATCAGTAAAATTACATTAATGGCCAGGCCGTATATGCCCTCGTGCAGGTCGAAAATTTTGTATTCCGGGAAAAGCAGAAAAAAAGTATTGACCAATATCCCTCCTGCCAGTCCGGAAATGGCGCCCCATTTGGTGGCTCTTTTCCAGTAAAACATAGCGAAAACAATCGGAAATATTTGAGCTACACCGCCGTATGCGCCAAGCAGAAGGGCTACAATGGATACGTCTATCACCACGGCAAAAAGATAAGAAATGAGCCCGATGAAGAGTACCGAAATCTGAATGAGAAATCGCTCAGGACGATCTCTCAATGGGCGGGTCAACATGGGTTTGATGCCGTCTCTCACCCAAATGGAGGCCGCCGAGTGCAGGATGGCATCTCCTGAAGACATGGAGGCAGCCAGAGCCCCCGCACAAAATAAACCAATCACTATGGCGGGCAACTCCAGCTGCATGAGGATGTGAGGCAATATGCTGTCGGCCTGCTCTACGCCGGGAAAAGAGAGGATGGCTGAAAAACCGATCAGTAAAATCGGAACCAGAAACAGCAAAAAGGTGGGGTAGAGCACCACACTCAACCTGAGCGAATAAGCGCTTTTTGCAGCAAAGCTGCGCATGAAAAAGTGGGGCCACACAGAAAATCCTATGGCGGATACCAAAACGGCTGAGCTGAAGGCTGACCAGGACCAGGGACTGCCGTCACCTGTTAAACCCGGGGCGATAAGCATTTCAGAGTGATCGCTTTCGATCAGGGCGGCAAACATTTCCCCAATCCCTCCGTAAAGGGTTTGTGGCAAATACAATCCCAATGCCCAGGCCATGACCAGCATAAACATCCCCTGAAAGGCGTTGGACCATCCGACACCCATCACACCACTAAAGTACACGTATATCATGACGATGAGGTAGGTAATTCCGGCACCCAGCCAAAAGGGGACCAATCCCTCGCTGATGACATTCAATACATAACCGGCGCCAATCATTTGAAGGGTCAGGTAGGGGATAAAAATGGCCACACTCAATACAGCGAGCACCACCGACATCAATTTGCTGTCAAAACGATTGGCGAGTAATTCCGCCTGGGTGACGAATCCGAACTTTTTCCCCAACCTCCACGCCCTCGGACCGAAGAAGTAGAGCGGAACAATGCCAATTACGCCGTAGGCCATGATGTAAAAGGCAGCTGCCCCTCGGCTGTAAGCCCATCCGGGACCGCCCAAAAAGGCGAAGGAGGAGAAAATGGAGGCACCCAACACAAAGTACAAAATGAAGACATTCATCGATCGGTCTCCCGCCACAAAGCCGCTTACACTTTTAGTTATCCGCAGTGATGGAATGATGCCGGTGAGCAGAGATACGAACAGGTAAAGACCAACAATCAATAAAATGGTGGTTCCCGTTTCCATTTAATCTCTCTTTTTTGGAGGGTGATCGGAAAAAAACAGGGCGAGCATGGCTACAAACCCCATTATGGTGCATAAAATTACCCACGCAAAAGAAAGGGGAAACCCGAATACGAGCGGACTGTGATGGGAAAACAGCACATAGCCCGGCCAGATCAAACCGAGAGAAATGATGAGCATGACTACTGAAAAGATGATCCTGTTGCGTCCCACCCGCATAGAAAATAAAATTTAATTCCGGCTACAAAGAAAACAAAAAAGATTGAGACAGAAGAAAATGGATTGGGAGTTTTTAGCGAGCATAAAAAAAGGGACCCGAATAACTTCCAGGTCCCTTATTTACAATTCCCTTAATTCGGATTAAAATTTGTATCCTACACCGACGAGTATTCCTTTGTTGTTCACAGTTAAATCATCATCCTCAACTATATCTGCAAGTCCGAGATTGTACCGGGCATCGATAAAGAAATTACCAAAATTGACTCCGGCACCCAGACCAATTCCAAAATCCAGCCTTTCTATGCCATCGTCGTCAAAGTCGATATCCTCCTCGTCGTCAAAGGAAATTCCTCCAAAACTTCCGGAGGATTTGGTTTTTCCACTGAGCGCATAACCGAGGTTGGGAGTAATTCCCACATACAATCCGGCATCATTTCCAAAATCAAGTAAATCAAGTCTCGCCATTATTCCCAATTCTAAATAGTTGAGTCTGATTTCACTCTCATAGGACCCACCCAATTCATCAAACTCATCCTTGGCTCCCTTTTGGATAAAGTGAAGCTCGGGTTGTATGGTCAGCAACTCACTGATTCCCATTTCGTAAATCACCCCTAAATTCAACCCGATAATGGAGGATTGATCCTGGGTGATATCGGGATCGTATTCCTGTGATGCAAGGTTTACACCTGCCCTTACTCCGATCTGAGAGTAAGCGAAGGTAGCACTTAACAGTAGAAAAGCAATTAAAGTAAATTTGAATAGCTTCATAATAAAAAATTTTAATGAAAAAAGGATTAGATTAAATCGGGGTAAATATACTGAAATATATTAATAACTTAACATAAGTGCATTTTTTTATTAACTTAAGGTAAATTTATTGTCGAGGACTGCTGTTCCCGATACCTCTCCCAATCTGCTAGCCGATCCACATCGTACAGGGTTTCGAGCAGGTGGAAATTTAAATTTTCATTCTTTGCAATTTGAAGGGTATCCTCCAATACTGTCGGGCTGCTCCACTCGATGTCTTCAAATAAAAATCGATGGGCCTTTTTCATACCTATAAGGTAGTAACCCCCGTCCTCAGCTGGCCCCAAGACCAGGTCGCAGCGATCTAAAGCCCGGACCGCCTCCGACAAATGAGTGCTTTTAAGGACCGGACAATCGCTGCCGATAACGATGGCTTTTTGATGTGTACGAAGCAATAAATCAAAGCCGGTATGCATTTTTTCACCCAGGTCCTTTCCCTTTTGAATAAAAAAACGGTGGGTGGAAAAATATTGGGATTCTCCCTCATTCGGCAATTGTTTATTAAAAAAAACCGAAACTTCACCCGGGAAGGTAGCTGAAATCCGGCCGGTTATCTCCAGTAACTTTCGGTAAATTTTCTCTGTCTTATCCGGACCAGCATCTGCTGCAAGCCGGGTTTTATAAGTGCCCGGAATCAGATTTTTGACAAAAACACCCAAAGCCACTCGCTCGCTATTCGTCCTCATCTTTTTGTTTGGTTCTCTGCACGTCCGAATCGTCGCTCAACCTCCTCGCCACTGCTGAAAAGGGACCGGTAATCACTTCCTCTCCCAATTCCAGGCCGGAGAGTATTTGAATATACCGATCGTCCTGTATACCCGTAGTGACCACGGTTTTACTGGCCTTGTCGTCCCGGTAACGGAAAACCACCTCGTCAAATTCCCCATTGTCTTCCACTTCTCTGGTTGTGACCGCCTGAATGGGCAGCGACAACACCTCTTCCTGTATATTGGT
>JAGTVA010000106.1 GCA_018224445.1 Saprospiraceae bacterium | reverse complement strand
GTGGACATTGACCCTTTGGGTCACGTGGACCTTGAACACCTGGAAGCTCTGCTCGGTCAATCCGAAGAAAAAACCCTCGTCTCTCTCATGCACGCCAACAATGAAATTGGAACCGTGGCAGATATTCGGGCCATAGGAGAATTGTGTAAAAAATTCGGTGCCTATTTTCACTCCGATACCATACAGACCATAGGTCACTTTCCCATAGATGTCAACGAATACCACATTCACTTCCTGAGCGGATCTGCTCACAAATTTCACGGACCCAAGGGAGTGGGATTTATCTACATCAATTCCAATAGCATCTTAAATCCTTTTATCGATGGAGGGGGACAGGAGCGAAATATGCGGGGTGGGACGGAAAACCTTCACGGCATCATTGGGTTGGGCAAAGCCCTTGAACTGGCCGTCGAGGAGATGGAAGAACGTCGAAATGCGATTACAGAGGTGAGAAACTACATGAAGTCCAGATTATTGGAGACGGTCGATGGGGTCTGCTTTCACGGAGAGCAGGAGGGAGCACATCTCTATACCGTTCTTTCCGCTTCTTTCCCGGAAGGACCTAAAACAGAAATGCTGATCATGGCACTGGACATATCCGGTATTTGCGCATCCGGTGGATCTGCCTGCAGCTCGGGTTCAGACAAGGGCTCTCACGTCATCGAAACGATAGGAGATATTTCCGGAAGAAAAACCATTCGATTTTCATTCTCTCACTTCAATACCAAAGGGGAAGTGGATTATGCGGTGGATAAAATTGCTGAGATGTTTCCTCAACCAAAGGAAAATAAGGAATTGGCCTAATTAAAGTAACCGATGTGGGATTGGGGGGCAAAAGACTGGAAGAATGAAACCTAAGAGAGGTTATTTATATGCTATTACGCGAAGGAGAAAAGTATAGTTTTTAAAAGAAATCCTTTTTCGTTTTTATACCACAGAATATTAAACTTTTTGCCATTGACCCAGTGGAGTCTACTTCTTGGAAAACTTCGCAATATTCTTTTTACTTTTTACTTTTACTTTTTTTCCGCAAAATCTAGTAAAGAAAAATAATGCTGATGACCACAAAATTTAAAATCTATTCCACACTACTGATTTGCCTCCTCTGGACGACGGGAGCTTTTACAGTCTGCGGACAATTGACCGGGGATGAGCTCAAAGACATTTCCAAAGATATATTCATCTCTCAGATCAATATTAAATCTGCTCCGGGGGCCACTACTTTCGTAGGAGATGTTTACCTATCCGGAGGCGTGATTGTGGAAGTGGGACCCAATTTAACCCCAAGACCTGAAGCCAGGCAAATAGAAGGCGACAGTCTCTACCTTTACTCCGCATTCATCAATGCACTTTCTCAGCAGGGCTTGCCTGAGGAACCAGACGATGTGAGGAGAAGTGCCTGGAGAGGGGCACCCGGGGCTACCCCCCTGGCTCAATCCGGAATAACCCCACAGGTGCACATCAGAGACAAATTCGAACTCACAAAAGGCAATATGAAATCCATGCACAAGCAGGGAATCGGAATGGTGCACGTCGTTCCTAAAGGCTTTGTAATGGCGGGCAAGGGAAGTGTTTTTTCCGTCAGGGAAAAAGATTCTTACAGCAGCCCGTTGCTCTTGAATGAGACCGGCATGTACGCTCAGTTTCGAAACATGATGAGGGTGTATCCCGCTACTCCACTGGCTACCATGTCCATTTGGAGACAGTTGATTACCGATGTCCGCAATCAAAAAGAATACTCCGAACACTGGCTGTCAAAACCCGCAGGACTCGAAAGGCCTCAACTCTCCGAGGAGTACCTCGCCCTTTTTCCGGTGGTAGAAAAAGAACAGCCTGTTTTTTTCAATACCTCAGAAAACAAAGAAATATTGAGGGCTTTGCAATTGAGCAGAGAACTGGATTTTGACATCGTACTGTCCAACGTTTCAGGAATAAGCCCGGAAATACTTAGTCAACTGCCGAAAGGCATTCAAATACTGGTTAACCTGGACCTGCCCGAACACCCCCACCGCGAGAAAGACAGTAAAAAGGAAAAAGACGAAGAGGATGATCCCGAAGAAGAGGAAGATAAGGATGAGGAATTAGTAGAAGAGACCGAAACGGAGGAGGCAGAGGACAAAAAGGAGGAGGAAGAAGAAATACCCCCGGGAATGACTGAAGAGGAATTTAAATCCCTTAAGGAAAGCAGAATTAACACCTACAATGAAAGGATCAAACTGTCTGCTGCCCTTTATCAGAAAGAAATGCTGGCCGGGTTTTCCTTTTTGGATGTGGACACCAAAAAGACATTGTCTAATGTCAGAGAATTACTGGATCACGGTATGAGCGAAGACGACCTCCTCGCTGTACTGACTACTCTACCGGCAAAAATGCTGGGTATCGACGGCTTTACTTCTACTGTGGAAGAGGGGAAACAAGCCCAGTTGGTTATTTTTTCTAAACCCTTTACGGAAAAAGAAGCGGAGGTCCGATACATAATTTTGGATAGTGAGCTTTATAAATACAAATCGGGAAAATAAATATATTGATAAAGTAAAATTTAAACAAATGGAACAGGCCATGAGTCGAAAGTCTTAAAAGTCGAAAGTCTTAAAAGTCGAAAGTCTTAAAAGTCGAAAGTCGAAAGTCGAAAGTCAAAAGTCGAAAGTCGAAAAGCTAAATAGTTGAAAGTACAAAGTACAATGTTAAAGGGAGGTGGTAATATAGTTAACTCGTCGATTACTAAATTGCCAATTCCTGTATTTTGATAAATAGTTGATTTTAGAAAAAACCACGAAGTGGTGAAAGGATTATAGATAAAATCGGAT
>JAGTVA010000105.1 GCA_018224445.1 Saprospiraceae bacterium | reverse complement strand
CACCCAATACGGCTCACACCACTAACCCCGTTCCCTGTGTTTATCTTGGAAAAAGAGTGGCACAAGGGAGCTTAAAAGATGGTATCCTGGCAGATGTGGCCCCTACCATACTCTATCTGATGGGGCTGGAAAAACCCCCTGAAATGACCGGAAAAAACCTATTTCAATGATTTCAATCCACACCGTGTTAAAGGGAAATTCTTATTGGGTCATAGCGATCCTAATTCCACTGTTGTGCAGCTGTTCTCCGGATACCGAATTTAATGGGGTAGTCTGTGATAATCATTTCGATATTCTGACTGTTTTGGATGAGCAGCAGGAGGCCATAGAGGAGAGGGATTGGAACGGAAAAAAAATTATTATAGTCGGAGAACAAATAGATACCGTTTACCTCAATACTCGGGATTTTATCGAGAATTTCAATGTTTTACGGGAGTTTGACATCGACCAACCCAATCTTATCGGAAGGTATAACTGCTCTGACTCTACCGATGGGGAATACCTCATTCAAAACTTTCAGGCCACGGACGATAGACTGCAGGTTAGACATTTGTATTTGCGCTCAAACGGGGAGGAGCACGAGGAAATAGGGGGTGTCAAATACGTGGGCAGTATGATGGCCTCCATCGAGAAATCTTTTACCTGGAATATTCCGGAGAAGAGGGCATTACTTGACATCGAATACATAAACCTTTTCGGTACGCACCACAATTATCAAATCCAATTGATCTGGCCTGCAGAATCACCCAATAACTAAAAATTTTCTGAATTTCGATTGATTTTTACGGTGCTTCAATTTGCTCTGCCAACCGTTAACACATGCGGTCAATTTTTGCCGCGTAAAACTCCCTTTAAAATCCGATCGGCTTTTTCTGATAAAAGAGGCTTGTAAAAAGAGTGATAAAACTCCTCCAAAGAACCAAAATTTCTGTAGAACCGCGCTACGCCCGAAATGGAGGATCCCTCAAAATCCAGGGTGTAATTCGCGCCGCCGTACTTTTCAATTAGCCGATCGATAAGAAAATGCATGGCATTCAATGCCCGGCCCCGGGTTCCGGTCACCGGACAAGTCAGGTAAAGTCGACTTTTATCTTTAACCGCAAATAATCCAGCCACCATTTCACCGGAAGAATCTCTGGCCGTAATAAATTCGGCCAAATGGGCCCGATGGCAGCGATGTACGTAGCGCTCAAATTGTTTGCCGTCTATCAATCCCAATAGAATGGGTGGGAATTTTTTTTGGGCTAAAGAGATGAACTCCCGGGCAGGAGGTTCTTCTGCAATAGACAACTCTGAACCCTCACTCAGTATCCGTTTTAAATTGGTGGAATATCCCGACTCAATCAGGTCGTAAGAGGTAGACAGTGGCAAAAAAAGATTGAGCCTTTTCTCTGTTCTAAATCCGGGGGTGGCCGCTGGAATTTCGCCTTTCAGGGAAAAACCTATTTTCCAGTACTTGCGATTCAGCAATGAGAGAAAGTCTATGAACTCCTCCTCGGTACATTTTTTTCCATATAAACCTGAGGTCTGAATAAAGGGCGGTTGAGTTAAGCTCGGTAGCAACCACCTGACAGAGGGAAAGAGAACCATGCCAAAAGTGAACCCGGAGTCCGTTACCACAGCCCATTTCTCCCCGTATACCGCATCCAGATAGGCGCTGAAACCATATATCCTGGGGGCCGCACTTGTCTGAACAAGATGGTCCCATTTCCGCAGATCCAATTGAGCCCTATGGGTAATTGTAAAATTCAAATTATTTCTTTCTTATTACAGAAACCCCATCTCTAATGGGCAATACAACCACCTCCACTTCGGGATCGCGCAACACCATTTCGTTGAACTCCTTCAATGCCTCCGTCTCCTCATCTGCATCTTTTTCCAAAACTTTTCCACTCCAAAGGACATTGTCCGCAAATATAAACCCTCCGGAGCGCAACTTCTCCACGCATTGTCGATAAAACTTCCCGTACAATTTCTTTCCTGCATCGATAAAAACCAAATCAAAAGTCTGCTGAAAGTGGGGAATTACTTCCTCCGCCTTCCCAATATGCACTTTAATACGATCCTTATAAGGACTTCGGTTGAGGTATTGATCAATTATGGGTTTCAACTCGTCGTTCACCTCAATGGTGTGCAATTCGCCACTCTCCGACAACCCCTCGGCCAGGCAAAGGGCAGAGTATCCCGTAAAGGTACCCACCTCCAATATTTGTTCGGGTTGAATCATC
The DNA here is from genome assembly GCA_018224445.1 of Saprospiraceae bacterium. Taxonomy (GTDB): domain Bacteria; phylum Bacteroidota; class Bacteroidia; order Chitinophagales; family Saprospiraceae; genus PWJY01. The sequence continues at coordinate 4,600 of JAGTVA010000105.1, read as the reverse complement.
TTGCTGAGCATGGCGAGAATCCTCCCCTGTAGATGACCCGATAACATGACCGGAGCCAGGGTCTTCAGGTGCGTTTCTCTGTCCAACTCTTCCAGGTAACTCGCCGGAGGAGTACTTTTGTCCTTGCAGTAATTTTCAATTTCTTCCGGAATAAACTTCATAAGCGGTTTTTAGAATATTTAAAATCACAGTCGCATTTCATTAGGACCTCTCCTCTACGCGGCCGTCTGCATGACGGGCAAATCTGCTTCTGTCCCTGGGGTGTACATAATCGTACTTCGGCCAGGGCCACCCCCCGAATTTGGTCCGGTTGTAATCCTCAAAGGTCTGATTGATTTCTTCCTTGGTATTCATTACAAAGGGTCCGTATTGAATTACTGGTTCGTCTATTGGACGCCCCTGCAACATCAAAATACCCGCTTCCTTATTTCCATTTTGCAGGTAGAGTTCCCTGTCCGGTTCTACATCTACAGCCTGGTAATTACCCACAGACCTGCCGTCGATCTCAAGTGTACTCCCCCGGTAAAAATAAAGGGTTCGGTTGATCCCCTGCAATGATTTGGGAAGTTTCCAGTCTCCACCGCTCTCCATTTTTATATTCCAGATAGCTACAGCATTATTTTTATCCGAGGCCCAGGAGTCAGGAGGTGGGGAGGGACTTTGGTGCCCGTGTAGCTCCCCTGCGATAACCTCTACTTTAGTCCTTTTGTTGTTGTCTCTGTGGAGATAATTGGGCGTATCCTCGGCCCAAAGCATTTTAAAATGGGGATTGACCATCTTACTCTTCCGTGGCAGATTTAACCAAATTTGAAAGAGCTCGAGGGGGTTTTCCCTGTCCTTGTGTATGAGGGGAAACATTTCTGAATGCAGGATTCCTCCACCGGCAGTCATCCACTGAACGTCCCCGTGGCCGTATCGACCAGCTGCTCCAAGAGAGTCGGAATGATCTACCATCCCCTCCCTTACTACCGTAATGGTCTCAAACCCGCGATGAGGGTGGCCTGGAAAACCCGGAACCTTTTTTCCGTGGTACATCCGAAATCCATCCTTTACTATAAAATCATCTCCCAATGACCTGCCCTTCAATGAAACAGCGGGCCCCATCTCCTCATTCCCTCTGGGAAACTGATCCTCGTGGTGTACGCAAAATAAGAAGGGATCTACGGTCTCCCATTGGAAACCCATCGGACGAATTTTTTTGATGGAAGAAGTGTTTTTGACCTTTGCCTTTTTGGATGAATCACTGGCCGACACTAAAGTAGGAAAAGCAACAAAAGAGGATACTGCTAATGAAATGCGATTGATAAAATTTCGCCGGGGAAGTCCATTGCTCATGACTAAGATAATTTTTTATAAAAAATGAACGCACTAAATACGTACAAGGTTACAAAATATTACATAAAATCCAACAATGGAAGGTTTTTAAATAATAGGCTGAAGATGAAAACCACCCCCTCTATAGGTGTCTGGATAAATCAGTCGCGTACAGGTGTAATTTACTGGCTGTAAAATACGGTTAAAACTGTTGTTTTTCGGAACCTTACAATTACCTGTGCAGTTAAACATGCATCGGCCAATTGAAAAATATTTGAAGAAGTCCTAAGGGTAATGTAATTTGCAATCCTTTTGGCAATCTTTTGGTTTAAGTTGGAGTTAGGTTAAGTGGCAAAAGAAATAAGAATGAAATTTGAAAAATCAAACTACCACCAGTTAATTAGTAAACTGGATGAGTTTATCAGAAAATACTACATAAACAATATCATCAGGGGCACACTCTATTCTGCAGCCCTCCTTTTTGGTGTTTTTATTACCTTTATCCTGCTCGAGCATTTCTTTTATTTTGGTACGGGAATGAGAAAGTTTCTGTTTTTCTCGTTTATTGGAATTGCCGGAATTTCGATCGCAGGCTGGATTGTCATCCCATTGATGAAGTATTTTAGTTTGGGCAAAGTCATCTCCCGTGAAGAAGCAGCTGGAATTATAGGCACCCATTTCAGCGAAGTTCAGGACAAGTTGCTCAATATCCTTCAACTCAAACAACAAGCAGAAAAGGGTTCTTCAGAACTGGTGATGGCAAGTATTGAACAAAAGACCGTTGCTCTCCAGCCAATTCCTTTTAAATCGGCCATAGACCTGGGTAAAAACAAAAAATATCTCAAATACGTAGCCCTTCCACTGATTTTGATTATTGGGTTGTTGGTGGCAGCTCCCAGTTTAATTCAGAACAGTACCGAGCGACTGGTACAAAACCACCTTCATTTTGAGCGACCAGCTCCTTTCCACTTTAAGGTACTCAATGACGATCTCTCCGTTCTCCAATTTGAAAATCTGGAAATCGAGGTTACTTCAGAAGGGGACGTCAAACCCTCCCAGGTATTTATCCAGTTGGATGGTGTGGAGTACCGAATGAAAAAAAACGAAGAGGGCAATTTTACCTATCGGATAAATAACATCCAATCGGCTACCTCGTTCAGACTTCAATCAGGCCCTGTCAGGTCGAGGATTTACGAGGTCGAAGTAATACAAAAACCCAGACTTACCGATATGATCATCGATCTCGACTTTCCATCGTATACCGGAAGGTCGAAGTCCACCCTTACTAATATAGGCGATATAACCGTTCCCCAGGGAACGCGGGTCAATTTCACTTTTTATACAGAAGCAACCGATGCAATAGAATTGGAATTTGAATCCGGTGATCAGGCAGAAGTAGAAATGAAGCGACCCCAACACTTTGAATACAGTCGCCGGGTGATGAAAAGTAAATCCTATAAATTGTATGTTTCAGGGACACAAATGCCAAGAGTAGACTCTGTGGGATACACTATTAATGTTATACCCGATCGGTATCCCATTATTTCTGTTGAAGAATTCATTGACGAGGACGACGACAAAATCCGGTTTTTTGCTGGAGAAGCAACCGATGATTACGGGTTGAGAGAAATCTCTTTTCACTACCAAATTAAAAAAGCCAACGGAAGTGAAATGGCACCGGAAAAAGTGCTCATTGAAAACCCCGGCAGTAAAGAAGCTTCCTTTGTATTCAATTGGGATATCCAATTGCTCGATTTGAAAGCAGGAGATGAGGTGACTTACTATTTCCAGTCAGCAGATAACGATGCAATCAACGGTAGTAAAAAAACGAGAACCGGCCTGATGACCTATCGAATTATGAGCGTTGAAGAAATGAGTGAAATCGCTCAGGAAAATACCGAAAGCATCAGAGAAAACCTCAGTGAATCACTCACTGAAACCGAATTACTTCAGGAGGAGATTAAGAAAATGCAGGACAAACTCCTTAATAAAGAAGACCTTGATTGGCAGGACAAAAGAGATCTCGAACAGCTGTTGAATAAAAAGGAGGAACTCCAGAAGATGCTGGACGAAGCGAGGGAAAAAATGAGTGAAAACCTTCGAAATGAGGAGGAGCACATGGATATGGATCCCGAATTGGCCGAAAAACAAAAGAGATTTGAAGAACTTTTCAACCAGATGATGGACGAGGAAACCCAGTCCCTCATGGACCAAATCAGAGACATGTTGGATGAACTCACCAAAGAAGAGGCCATGGACATGCTCAAAGATATGGAGCTTTCAGAGCAAAATATGCAGATGAATATAGACCGCATGAATGAGCTTTTTAAGTCCCTTCAGGTTGAAAAACAAATGGCAGACGCTCGCAAAAAACTTGAAGAACTTGCTGAAAAACTCGAAGAGCTGAGTGAAGAATCCGCGGCAAGCGATGGAAGCGAGCAGGAAGAATTGCTTGAAAAACAGGAGGATATTTCAGAGCAATTTGAGCAGTTGCAAGAAAAACTTGAAGAATTGCGAGAGAACAATGAACAACTGGCCCGGCCCCATAAGCTGGGGGATCAGGAAAAAATGGAGGAAGAAATTGCCAACGAACTCAATGAAGCCGGAGATCAACTGGAAGATGGGGACAATCAGGGGGCCTCAGAATCTCAGGAGCAAGCCGGTGAAAAAATGAAGGAAATGGCGCAGAGCATGCAGAGCAGCATGCAAGGTGGTCAGATGGAACAAATGCAGGAAGATATGGCTGCATTGAGAAAATTACTCGACAACCTTATCTCCATTTCATTTGATCAGGAGGATTTGATTACGGACTTAAACCGCACCAATATTAACACGCCGCGGTATACCGAATTGATGAGAGAGCAATTCCAAATGAATAACGACTTTCAAATAGTGGAAGACAGTTTGGTGGCGCTTTCAAAAAGGGTGATGCAATTGGAGAGCTTTATACTCAATAAGGTCACCGATGTCAAACGACACATGTCCAGCGGCCTAGAACAACTGGAAGAGAGGAGAAAAAGCCAGGCCTCTGACGATCAGAGAAGAGTAATGACTTATATCAATGACCTCGCACTTATGCTCAGTGAGGCCATGGAGCAAATGCAGAAAGAAATGGCAGGTATGATGCCCGGTAATCAAACGTGTCAAAATCCGGGTGAAGGAGAGGGTGGTGATGGGGAAGCACCCGTAGATAAGATTACTGAAGGCCAGGACAAACTCGGGGAGCAGATGGAAAAAATGGGAGAACAACAGGGCCAGGGCAAGGAGGGGTCATCCGAGGAGTTTG
>JAGTVA010000104.1 GCA_018224445.1 Saprospiraceae bacterium | reverse complement strand
TCGAAGTTACTGGCCAAATTGAGTTCTCTAAAAAAAGCCCTCACTATTCGCTGAAAAAAAGAGTCTATGGTGGTCAGGGAAAAATCGTGATACTTCAGTAAAACTTCTCGTTGAATGGCAGCAGCTTTTTCTCTCAGTTTATCTTCTCTTCCTTTGTAACGGGGAAGTGCTTCTATCAGCCTTTCCTTGTGTTTCGACTTCTCGGGTTGGTGAGCGAGCAGGTCGAGTTCCTGTAGAATGCTCTCTTTCATTTCCCAGGCAGCCTTGTTGGTAAAGGTCATTCCCAATATTCGGGAAAAGTAATTGGGACCGTGTTTAAAACAAAGAATGAGGTATTCCTGAGTGAGCCTGAAGGTTTTTCCGGAACCCGCTGAAGCCGTTACAATTTTTAATGCCATAGGATAAGGGGAATTAAAGAAAAAGTCCGGTGAAATAAATGGATTGATGCCCTGGATAGAAAAGGCAGTGCAAATTAAGAAAGGATGGCGTGTTTTCCAAATTTTTGAGTTTATAAAAGCGTGGTCAACTGTCTTGCTGGATTGATATGTTAAAATTTTTTAGGAACAATTACCTGCCGACGAGAAATTTGCAATCCCGCCCGCTTCGCGGTTCTCTCACTCACTTAAATAGGCGGGATTTTTACCTCGCCCCAATTCATTGGGGCCATTTTCTAATCAACGGATCAATTTATTTCTTAGCGCTGGGTTTTAACCTCTTGTCGACCGCCAGGTTAATAAATTCAACCACCCTCACTTTTCCAAAATCCTTATACAGTGGATTGAGGATGAAATTTGATTCCACCTTCACAATAGACGAAGGTACTTTGAGTGCAAAAAAATCTCCGGAACCGGCCAGAGCAGTAAAGACATTTGACGTTTTCGATGAATAGGGGTATTGGTTCCATTGGTCAGGAAGCTCTCTCAGCTCCTCAATGACGAAATAGTCCGGAAATTCAATCTTTGCAATTAAAATTTCTTTAGGCAATCCGGTTATGTTGTCTGAATGGACATAATATTCAAGAAGTGCAAGGGAAACATTTTCCGAACAATACACAGCTCGCGTTCCGGTCTCATTCCACCTCCCACCTACTTTCTCTGCACCTATTCCCGACAGGGTATGCTCTTTATATTTTTTATTTGCAACTCTGTATGCGAGCATCAGCTATACACATTAAATTGAATTCTGATAATCTCATTTTTTACCAAATCAAATCCGAGGCTGCTGTCCAACAACTCAAAAGGTTTTTTATTTCCAAGGGCTCTGGAAGAGGTTATAAGCCAATCTTTAAAATCTTCCCGAGAATCAAAAACTTCGTAACCCAGCCCGTATAATTGCGCCAGTTCGTAAATTCGTTCAGAAGCCTCCTTGCCGTACACTGTCTTCTTTTGCATACTGCTGATAGAGGTAGGTAAAATGTTTTCAAATTCCTTTTCAGTAGCCCCAATTTCACGTATAAGTTGCTTCCATTCGGTTTTCTTAACTCCGGATCGTATGCGGTGAATTAGTTCCAAATTGTACCCGGGAGTCTCTTTGGGATGCGCCAACACCCATGCAGGAGAATATTCCGATAGTGAAGAGCCTCGCATGCCACCCTTAAGCTTGCCGGCTGTTTTCTTTTGAATGGGTCCCCTTTTACGGGAAGTGGATGTAGTAGTTCCAGAAATCATGATTGTATATTTACAATTATATAAACGTAAATTTACATTTTTATTTCCACACCGTCAAAAAATAACTGTAAAAACATTCCAGGGCTTTATAATTTATCGTTCCCCCGGACTACCCAGCCCACTGTCGCAGTTCCCTGCGTTATTAATTTTTTTCACCTCCTACAATTGGCGGTTCTAAATTTTCTCATTAGGTTTGTAACTCCTTTTTACATAAAATTGACCTCCTTGGAAAAGCTCAAGCAACTCGACACCCAATTGTTCCTGTTTTTAAATAATTTAGGGGTCGAGCCCTGGGATCCCTTTTGGTTGTGGATCACAGAAAAGTACAATTCACTTCCGGTACATGCATTCATTTTGGTTTTATTATTTCTCAAGTTTCATTGGAAAAAAGCGACCTTAATTTTAATTTTGGTTGCCCTTCTCATAACCCTTTCCGATCAGATGTCCAATGTATTTAAGGATTTTTTCCAGCGATCCAGACCCTGTAACGAGGATTTTATGTCAGAGGGTCGATTTATAGCTAAGCGGTGTGGGAATTTTGGTTTTTTCTCCGCTCATGCCGCCACTTCCCTGGCGGTTGCACTTTTTATAGGCAGTTTGTTGCAAACCAAATTTAAATACATACTTCCCTTTCTGCTGGTTTGGGCATTTTTGGTCACTTACAGCAGAATATACATTGGCGTCCACTACCCAGCCGATATCTTGATGGGCTGGTTTATTGGGGTGTGTCTCGCTTTATTGGGACTTCGGGCTTATCGATTTATCACAGAGAGGTACAGTGATTTTTTTGAAAGGACCAGAATTAAGGACAGCTCGGAATACGGTTAGGATTTTCAGGTTTTGTTATTCTGTAAATTAGAAAAAAATATAGCTTAGTTTTGCAACAGATAACTCGAACTTTTTTGGCTTGTAATTTTTTTTAAACCCTATTAAATCTGCTTCCCTATGGATACTGTAAAAAAATTAATGCCACTGACCATTCGGTTTTTCGCCTACGCACTATTGATGTTTTTTATCAGTGTCGTCATCAGTATGGATTTTGCCCTGTCAGAATTTGACGAAGATTCCTATACAGAGATGACACAAGAAACCCTTTTATTTATTGCTGTGGTCATGCTGGCATTGGCGGCTTTCTGGTTTAAGTTTATGCGCGAGTTTACCATTATACTGGCCCTGTTTTTTCTCGTCCACCTTATTAGGGAATTGGACGGGTATTTTGACGTCCTGGTCTACCACGGTTTTTGGAAAGTGCCGGTCTGGATTGTTGTCGCTATTGCGTTTTATATACTTTTTAAAAACGGAAAAAAATACCTTCGCCAACTGTTGTATATTCAAGACAAGTACCCCTTTGGCATTCTGTTGGTCGGCCTCCTGACCCTGCACGTATTCTCGAGATTGTACGGGAGATCGAGCAATTGGAAAAACCTCTTTCAGGACGAGTACCTCAGGGTAATCAAGGACGCCTCCGAGGAGAGTATTGAATTGCTGGGCTACAGCATCATTCTCATTGCGGTGGTAGAACTGATTCTGCACATCAGGGGCAAGTCTGCTGAGGGTATAACTGACCCGCAGCACTTATTGACCGCAGATAGAAGCAAGGACTGAAGCGACCACTTCATCAATTTGACCGGGATGTACAAAAAACAAGCCTTCCTGATGCAGAGCAATGTAAATAGTAAAGTAAGGCTTATCCCGGACTATTGCCCCTCTGTTCATTTATTTATGCCTTCTAAATCCAAAATTTCGGTTGATTGGTCGAAAGTACCCCTCTCCCCTCTACCTGAATACCTATCTTTATTCTATCAATTGCATGATTTTGTCTCAGATTACTCATTGAAAATGATTTTACCCTATATTTTTATCATTAGTAGACCAAAGTCAATCGTATGTCGATTATTATAGATATTTAAGGTACTTTGCAATGCAAGGTTCCTTAAATTCACATATATTTGCAGAGTAATTGGCATTAAATGAATTCAAAAAAATAGTAATGAAAGTTAATTGTATAGTTTTTCTGTTGAGTTTATTCCTCGGAATGGCCACTGTTGATGCACAGGAGGGAAGCCGGATTTCAGGTTTCGTTTTCGACCAGTCGGGAGAGGCTTTGTCTTTTTCCACGGTCGCATTGTATCACCAGGGTGATTCCACTTTGGCACGGGCCGAATACACGGATACAGACGGAGCATTTCAACTGACTGGCGTAAATGCCGGGAGTTATTATTTGCACCTCTCTTACGTGGGAATTCCATCCATGATACTAAGAGATATTGAGGTAGAGCCGGGCCGGGATTTGGATATGGGAGAAATAGTCATGAACTCTGAGGGAATGGATCTCAATGAGGTAGTAGTCACCACGACCAAGCCATTAATTGAAGTAAGGGCAGATAAAACCATTTTTAATGTCGAGGCCAGTATCACTGCGGCCGGGTCCGACGGATGGGAATTGTTGAGAAAGGCACCGGGTGTAATGATCGACAACAACGACCAAATTCAGATCAGGGGAAAGTCAGGTGTGCTGATTCAAATCGATGGCAAGAACACCTACCTGACTCAGGAGGAACTGGCCAATTTGCTTCGCTCTGTAGACGCTTCGGATATTGAGCGTATCGAGGTCATTACCAATCCCTCAGCGCGTTATGAAGCCTCGGGAAATTCGGGTATTATCAATATTGTGATGAAAGTCAGTAAAGGCCTGGGCACCAATGGATCTCTCTCCCTGAGTGGAGCTTACGGAAAGCAGTATCGGGCGTATTCATCTCTCAACCTCAATCACCGTGCGGAAAAATTCAATATTTATGGAAGTTTGGGTGGAGGCCACAGCAGATGGGAAAACGGACTGAATCTCTACCGACTTCAAAACGACCGGATTTTTGACCAAAAACAAGTTCAGGTGGGTAAGAGTACTCCCATTAACACTCGGTTGGGAATGGATTTATACATCGGCCCCAAGCATACCATTGGATTCATGGGGAGTTTAAATACGCATATTGGAGATTCCGATATT
>JAGTVA010000103.1 GCA_018224445.1 Saprospiraceae bacterium | reverse complement strand
TTGCCGACGAGCAGAAAATCCTAAAACAAATTCGTTCCGCCGTAACCGATTCGGGGGATGTACCCGCAGATCAAATGAGCCCGGGCATGGAAAATTTATTCAATATCTACAGGGAAATCGACCGCCGGGCACACGATAGTTTTCTACTGGATTACCGGGCGGGCAAGTTGTCCTATGGAGATTTTAAAACCGAGCTTGGCAACAGTCTGGTGGAATTCACACGGCCTTTTAAAGAGCGTTTGAAAGAGATTTCAGCCGACAAAAAAGCAGTGCGGAATCAAGTAAAGGAAAGCAGTAGCGAAATCAGAAAAGTGGCTGCAACAACCCTCAAAGAAGTTAAGGAATTGGCGGGATTGATATAATAATCAACTACATGAAGATTTTTTGCATTGGCAGAAATTACAGCGAACACATTCTGGAGCTAAAAAACGAGACCCCGGACGAACCGGTAGTCTTTATGAAGCCCCCCAGTGCCCTCCTGGTACAAAATAAACCTTTTTACATACCAGAATTTACCAATGAAGTTCACCACGAAATTGAATTGGTTATAAAAATCTGTAAAAACGGAAAACTCATTCAGCCTCAATTTGCCTCGAGGTACTTCAAAGAAATCGCCCTTGGCATAGACTTCACTGCGAGAGACCTCCAGTCCAAACTCAAAAAAAAGGGCTTGCCCTGGGAATTAGCAAAAGCTTTTGACAAATCCGCTCCAATCAGTGAATTTGTCACTGTTAAATCCCTGGGAAAAGGACCCATTGATTTCCGATTGGAAAAAAACGGCCGTACTGTCCAATCCGGCGATCACTCTCAAATGATTCATTCCTTTAGTCAACTAATCGTTTTTATTTCGAAATTTTTTACCCTGCAAATGGGAGATTTGATCTATACCGGTACTCCTGCAGGAGTGGGGCCTGTAAAAGTGGGAGACCAGCTAGAGGGTTTTCTCAAAGAAAAAAGCATGCTCAACTGCGAAATCAAATAGCTGAATATCCCCCGTTATTACGTGAATATTAATGTTTACTTAAAATCCTGTCTTTTCCAATCCAATATACTTATAATTTCCACGTAAACATCTGTTAAACAAAATTTTATAATCATTAAAGAAGTTCACTGTTTTTTGAAAATCTCAACAAAGTGAAACAACAGTCTATTAATAGCAAAGACTTTCTTATTTTTGAGCCTCTTTTAAAAAAAGTTAAATCTTATGTCCTATTTATTTACCTCAGAGTCCGTATCAGAAGGCCATCCCGATAAGGTGTCTGATCAAATTTCAGACGCTATTCTCGACCAGTTTCTAGCCTTCGATAAGAATTCAAAAGTGGCTTGTGAAACGCTGGTCACCACCGGTCAGGTCATAGTAGCCGGAGAAGTAAAATCCAATGCCTATGTCGATATAGAAAAAACTGTGAGAGAGGTTATTAATAAAATCGGATACACAAAGAGCGAATATAAATTCGTCGGCGATTCCTGTGGAATACTTTCTGCCATCCACGAGCAATCACCCGACATCAACATGGGAGTAGATCGCACAAAACCCGAAGACCAGGGTGCGGGCGACCAGGGTATGATGTTTGGGTATGCCTCCAGAGAAAGCGACGATTACATTCCCCTGTCTCTGTTTCTGTCCCACAGAATACTTATGGAGATGGCAGAGATGAGAAGAGCGGGAGATGTCATTTCCTATTTGAGGCCGGATTCAAAATCTCAGGTCACCATAAAATACGACGATCACCACCAACCCATAGGAATAGATACCATTGTAATCTCTACACAACACGATGCCTTCGATCAGGACGACAAGCTGATGCTTCGCAAGATAAAATCCGATATGGAGACTTTATTGCTTCCCAGGGTGTTCGACAATTGCAGTGAAAAAATTCGAAAACTTTGCAATACAGACTTCAGGTTGCTGGTAAATCCAACCGGCAGATTTGTAGAGGGAGGGCCCCACGCCGATACAGGACTCACCGGTAGAAAAATCATCGTGGATACCTACGGAGGTAAAGGAGCCCACGGTGGGGGAGCTTTTTCAGGAAAGGACCCCAGCAAAGTAGACCGGTCTGCAGCCTACGCCGCCAGACATATCGCAAAAAATATGGTCGGTGCAGGAGTAGCCGATGAGATGTTGGTTCAACTGAGTTACGCCATAGGCGTAGCCAAGCCAGTTGGAATTTATGTAAATACCTACGGCACAGCCAAAGGGGGATGGAGCGATGTGTACATCAATGAAAAGATAAAAGAAATCTTCCAACTCAGGCCCTACGACATAGAAAAAAACCTCAGACTCAGAAACCCCATATACTCTGAAACCGCAGCATATGGCCACATGGGAAGAACTCCCCAAACTGTAAAAAAATCGTTTGTGCAAAGTAATAGCCACAACAGCATTCCATTAGAAATGACTGTGGATTTATTTACCTGGGAAGAATTAAACAAAGTTGAGGAAATTCGAACTGCGTTTAAGCTCTAAACTATTAATTTAAAAAAGGGTTGATAACACAAAATTACTGTATTCACAGATTAAAAATATTACTTCATGATTACCATTCATCCCGATAAGTTTTCAAATCGCCACAATGGTATTTGGGAGGCGGATCACCATCAGATGCTATCTGCCATTGGAGTCGACTCCACAGATCAACTAATCGACGAAGTCATCCCCAAACACATCCGCTTAAAAAAGGAGTTCAAAATTCCCCGGGCGCTGACCGAAAACGAATATTTAAAACAGATAAAAATTATAGCCCGCAAAAACGAAGTTTTTCGCTCCTATATCGGCCTGGGATACTACAACACCAATACGCCTTCAATAATCCTCAGGAATATTTTTAACAATCCCGGATGGTACACCCAGTACACCCCCTACCAGGCTGAAATAAGTCAAGGCAGATTAGAGGCGCTTTTAAATTTCCAAACCATGGTGTCGGAATTGACGGGCCTGCCCGTGGCCAATTCCTCTCTGCTGGACGAAGGGACTGCAGCTGCTGAAGCCATGGGGATGTTTTTTGCTCAAGCCGCTAAGAAACACAAACAGGAAAAGCGAAGGTTGTTTTTCGTAGATAGAAATGTATTTCCGCAAACCCTGGATGTACTGAGGTCGAGAGCGATTCCCCTCGACATTGAAATCGTGGTAGGAGACTGGAAAAACACCGAATTGACAACAGAATACTTCGGTGCACTGCTGCAGTATCCCAATAAAAAAGGCCGGATTGAAGATTACCGTTCTTTCGTTCAAAATAGCAAGGAAAAGGATGTATTTGTCGCTGTGGCCGCAGATCTGATGTCCCTCTGCCTGTTGACTCCCCCGGGCCAATGGGGAGTGGATGCAGCAGTCGGAACTACTCAGCGATTTGGGATACCCATTGGAGCAGGTGGGCCCCACGCTGCCTATTTTGCCACAAGGGAGGATTTTAAACGCCTGATCCCAGGGAGAATTATCGGAGTGTCCAAAGACCGCCACGGAAACATGGCCTTCAGAATGGCCCTTCAAACGAGAGAGCAACATATCAAAAGAGAAAAAGCCACTTCCAATATTTGCACAGCTCAGGCTCTCTTAGCTGTCATGGCGGGAATGTACGGGGTATATCACGGGCACAAAGGACTCAAAAATATCGCGATCTCCATTCATCAAAAAGCCAATTGGTTAAAACAGGAGTTGACCAAAATGGGCTACCAGATTGAAAATGAAGATGCCTTTTTTGATACCCTCAACATTCAAGTAACAGAAGAGGAAAAAATTAGAATCCAAAGAGAGGCTCTCAACTACAAAATCAATTTTCTCTATACTGAAAACCGGGTAATAGTTAGTCTGGACGAAACGGTAACCATGGATGACCTTTTGGACTTGTACCACGTACTTGCATTTGGAAAAGGCGTGCAAGAGAGGCCGGAGATGAACTTTGGCGAAACGGAATGGTCAATTCCAAAGGATCTGTTGAGACAAGACGAATGGTTGATTCACCCCATCTTCAATAAATACCGCACGGAAACCGAGATGATGAGGTACATCAAAAGCCTTGAGAACAAAGACTTGTCTCTGATGCACAGCATGATACCACTCGGATCCTGTACCATGAAATTAAATGCGGCCACCCAACTATTGCCTGTTTCCTACGACGAATTTTCCAATACCCATCCGTTTGCACCTGAAGATCAGATGATGGGCTATAAACAAGTGATCGATGAATTGTCGGCCTACTTGTGTGAGATAACCGGGTTTACGGGCTGTTCCTTTATGCCCAATTCAGGTGCACAGGGTGAATTTGCAGGACTCATGGTTATCAGGGCTTATCACCGCGACCGCGGGGACTACCATAAAAACATAGCACTCATTCCCTCCTCAGCTCATGGGACCAACCCCGCCTCAGCAGTAATGGCAGGAATGAAAGTCGTGGTGGTCAAATGTGCAGACAATGGCAACGTGGATATTAATGACCTCAGAGAAAAAGCAGAATTACACCGCGAAAATTTGGCAGCACTCATGATTACCTATCCATCCACACACGGAGTTTTTGAAGAGGAAGTCATGGATATTTGTGAAATCATTCACCAAAATGGTGGATTGGTTTATATGGACGGAGCCAATATGAACGCCCAGGTGGGTTTCACCAGCCCCGGACTGATCAATTCTGATGTGTGCCACCTCAACCTGCACAAGACCTTTGCTATTCCACACGGTGGTGGAGGCCCGGGCATGGGCCCCATTTGCGTCAATGAGAAGTTGGTGGACTACCTGCCCAATCACCCACTGGTAAGTACCGGTGGAAGAAGGGGAATTCCGGCGGTGGCCTCAGCGCCATACGGAAGTGCTTCCATACTGCTCATTTCTCACGCCTACATCCGGTTATTGGGTTATCAGGGGCTGAAAGATGCCACTACTTATGCCATATTGAATGCCAATTACATAAGAGCAAAACTTCATAAAGATTACCAAATACTGTACGTGGGAAAATCAGGGCACTGTGCGCACGAGGTGATACTGGATTTGCGGCCCTACAAGGCGGTGGGGGTATCCGCTGAGGATGTAGCCAAAAGATTAATCGATTACGGATTTCACGCTCCAACACTTTCTTTTCCGGTAGCGGGGACCATCATGATTGAACCCACGGAAAGTGAAAGTCTGGAAGAATTGGATAGGTTTATAGATGCCATGCTGCAGATCAAGCGGGAAATAGATGAAATTGCTGAGGGCAAATACGAACAGAATAACAACGTACTGCGAAACGCGCCCCACACATTGGCTGAATTAACTGCCGATCAATGGGACTACCCATACTCCAGGGAAAAGGCGGCTTATCCGCTACCCTATTTGTACAGCGGCCACAAGTTTTGGGTGGGAGTAGGAAGAGTTGACAACGCCTACGGTGACAGAAATCTGGTGTGCACTTGTCCACCGATGGAGGCCTATGCAGATGAACTTTAATTCCAATTGAATAAAACATCGACCCGCGGCTGCAATGTATTTTAGCTGAATAAAAGGAGTCCTGCAGATATTGAAAAAAATGAACGGGCTGCATTTGTTGTTCTTTAAATTTAAAACAGATGATAGTAGTAACAGGTGGTGCCGGATTTATTGGAAGTTGTACACTCTCTTACCTGAGAAAAAAGGGAGCGGGGCCCCTGGTGGCCGTAGACCATTTTGAACCGGCCGAAAAACAGAAAAACTGGCAGGGAATTGATCGATTGCTGACCGTCGAACGAGATAACTTTTTTCCGTGGTTAAAAAAATCCAAATCTAAAATAGAATTCGTCTTTCACCTGGGCGCACGAACCGATACAGCAGAAACTGATCGTGCAATTTTTCAAAAATGGAATGTAGACTACTCCAAAGAGGTCTGGAAATTTTGTGCTGAAGAGTCCATTCCACTGGTGTACGCCTCCTCTGCAGCCACTTACGGCAATGGGGAAAACGGTTTCAGCGACGATCACCAGCTCATCAAAAACCTGCAACCCCTCAACGCCTACGGACAATCTAAACAGGACTTCGACCTGTGGGCCCTGAAACAGAAAAAAAGCCCTCCTCAGTGGTACGGCCTGAAATTCTTCAATGTTTACGGCCCCAACGAATATCATAAGGGCCGCATGAGTTCTATGGTATATCAAGCCTACCATCAAATAGAAAACACCGGAAAACTCAAATTATTTAAGTCCCATAAGGATGGAGTGGAGCACGGCCAACAAAAAAGAGATTTTATCTATGTCGGCGACCTGCTCTCTGTGCTGTTTTTCCTCTACACCAGAGAGCCTGAAAATGGTATATACAATGTCGGTACAGGAAAAGCCCAGAGTTTTCTTACGCTGGCAGAATCCGTTTTTAAAACCGCAAAGCGCAAAATGGAGGTAGAATTCATCGATATTCCCGAGGACATCAGGTCAAACTACCAATACTTTACGGAAGCGGACATTTCCAAACTCAGAGCGGCGGGCTACGTGAATCCCTTCAAAAGCATTGAAGAAGGGGTAAGAGAATACCTGAGGGATTACCTCATTTCCGGAAATTATTATTAAACAGGGTTTTCATGAAGGCTAAAGTTAATTTTGCAATATCCGCTAAAAATTTTACACCTTAGATAAATACCTTAAATTTGCTCCGGGCTATTTTTTTAAATTATAGCTGAAGGGCAGATTAGTTACCCGTGTCCAATACGTTGTTCTTGTAAACCCTGAGACCATAAAATTCATACCCAATGAGAAATGCATTTCTGTTTTTATTGATAATTACCGCGCTCTGCAGTTGCGGACAACCCGGCAGCGAAGAACAAAGCGACGAGGGAGTAATCAAGGGTTTATTGACATTTACGGAATCCGGAATTACCTTTCTCAGTTGCGAAACCTCTGAAAGATACAGAATACTTGATGTAAACCACAAATTATACGAGGCCATGATGGACCTTCCCCTGCGTACCGATGATCCATTCTACGCTGAAATTGTGGGAGAAGTGGGCTCTCACGAATCCCGCCTGGAACTGGATCGACTTTTGACAAGTCATATTGAGGTATCTGATGTTCTCTTGCTCACTGAAGAAATCCCGAATATGTGCGACGAGCAGATGATGCCGGTTATCCACTTCAGCAATCAGGTAGACAGGTGGACGGTGGAAATCAATTACTTCCTTCCGGCTGTAGTTTACCACTACCCAAAATACGGTTACAAATACTATTTCCCCTTTGATAGTAAAGAGTATCCCAATCTCGATGAGGGGGATGTTTTAAACTGGGAACTGCGCGGCCACGGCAAAGACCTCGTACTATCCATTATCCGTGAAGACTGTATGCATGAAGGAGGTGATGTCACCTACTCCCATCGAATGATTTTCAATTTGGACGGAATGGAAAAGCACGCCTGTGGAGGAAACCGCATAGGTCCGGAGAGTTGATTTTTTATTCCCTTAAAAAAAAACGGTAAGTTTACTTCTACCAAATCCTGGTTAAACCCGAATAATTCACGAAGGCTTCTATTACAAGACAACATGTGGTATCCTGAGCATTCTATGATAAAATAAAACCAAATTTTGTTTAAAAAAACACAATCGATAAATACCGTAATACCGTTGAGTTTTTTTTCACCACAGAGCACACAGGTATATATATCCATTCTAATCCAGGATTGCGGTTAGACTTGATTCCCTATTTCGACAATCCAGTTATATCTCCGGGCCCTTTGTTCCTCTGTGGTGAGTTTTTTTCAGGCATAGGAGAACCAAAATGCACTGAGCCTATTTCACCCTGCAATACAGCACATTTCTATTGTGCCTTTCAAGACAAATCACTCGTGAATATTTTGGTTTAAACTTTCCTCTCTGCCAGGTCTCTCAAGGCCTCCGTGGCATCGGTAAATTTGAATTCGTATCCTTCTTTTTCCATTCTCTCAGGCACGACCTTCCGGCTGTTCAAAACCAGGTCGGACATTTCTCCTAAAGCCAATCTAAGGGCAAAGGCCGGAACGGGAAATTTCAATGCAGGCCTACCCATGCCCTTGGCGATGGCATCTACCATGTCTCTCTGAGTTATAGGTTCTGGGGAAACCCCGTTAAACACCCCTTTCTGTTCTTCATTTTTCAGAAGAAAAATCATCATTCTGGCCACATCTTCGATGTGAACCCAGGGGTAGAATTGTTTACCGCCTCCGAGCAGTGCCCCCAACCCGAATTTTTGTGGACCGGCCATACTGGGCAAAGCACCTCCACGGGCACTTAATACCAAACCAATTCTCAGTTTTTTCACTGTGGTAATGGAGGCTAATTCATCTGCAGCACGCTCCCATTTTTGGACCGCTTCAGTGAGAAAACCCGTGCCGGGAGGAGAATCTTCCGTCAATCTCTCCTCTCCCCTGTCTCCGTAGTAATCCACTGCTGAGGCCGATAGGTAACATTTGGGCTTTACTCCGGTTTTGATCAGGTATTTTTTGATCACCGCAGCGGACTTCTCCCGACTTTCAATAATTACCTTTTTTCTGCTATCGGTCCATCTTTTGTCTGCTATGCCTGCTCCGGCCAAATTGATAATGTAGTCCACACCATCCAGAGCCGATTCATCCATGGTTTCGTCCACTGTAGACCACTCATAGGCTTTGATCCCCTTGTGTTCGCCGGAGCTGCGGCTCAAAAGAGAAATCTCCACTCCCTCATCCTTCAATAAACCGATCAGGTGCGAACCAATCAACCCGGTTCCCCCCGCCAACAAGACTTTTTTTCCTTTTAAATCCATTTCTATTTACCTTTACTGTTAATAAAAAGAAAAATAAAACGCATATTGTTTTAAATGTTTACTCATATTATCGCCTGAACTGGCAAAATTTTTAATTAAATTTGTAAAAAATAAACCCATGACAACACTCAAAAACATCCTTAATATTACAGGCATTGGGCTTTTATTTTTAATTCCTTTAATCACCTCTTGCGGATTAGAAAAAGAATCTACTGCAATTGATGAATTGAATGTGAGAATTCCCGCAGATCCCGAAAGGCTCAACCCCATGCTGTCGAGCAGCGGATACGCCACTCAGATTGAAGATCACATTTTCATGTCCCTTTTTGCCCAGGATCCCGTTACACTGCAGTACGTTCCCATGCTGGCCGCCGGCAAACCGATCGTTAAAGAAGGCCCTCTTTTCAATGAAAAAAGGAGCACCGCCTACACCTATACGATTCGGGAAGAAGCTGAATGGTCGGATGGACGGCCGGTAACTGCCGAAGATTATATATTCTCCATCAAACTCGCACTCAACCCCTATGTCGCCTCCGCATCCTGGAAAGGATTTCTGCAGTTTTTTTTGGAAGCTGAAGCAGATTCTGACAATCCGAAAAAATTCAAGGCCTATGCCGATAGAGATTACATGCACTCTATGGAGATTACCAGCTCCTTTGCCGTATACCCCAGACACATATACGATCCCGAGAATTTGCTCTCCTCCTTCACCATTCCCGGGCTCAAAAATTATCGAGAGGACTCCCTGTCGGAATCCAGGGAAAAACTACTCCAGCAATTGGCCGATGAATTTCAAACCGCGCGTTTCAGCACTAAGATAGTGGAAGGAGCCGGACCCTACCGACTTGTGGAATACGAATCTGGCCAACGAATTACCCTCGCTAAAAAAGAAAATTGGTGGGGTTCCGATCTCCTGAATGCGGGACCGGAAAAAATTAATTATTTCATCA
>JAGTVA010000102.1 GCA_018224445.1 Saprospiraceae bacterium | reverse complement strand
GAATAGAATCACTTTGGCAGAGCAACTTTTTCAGGTTTACGACGGAAAAGGGTTGTTTGTGTCCATCGATCGAATTCCCGATAACAGCGAATATGCGGACAGCACGGGCGCCCATGTATACGTACCTTTTCCCCGCCAATTGCCCGGAGTATATCTCGAGCGCATCGACAGTTTGTGGTATTATTCGCCCCAGTCTATTCCTGTAATCAGAGAGACCCATGAATCGCTTTTCCCTTTTGGTGCCGACTTTTGGATCAACCTGTTGCCGTTTGGTATCGAGGGAGAGTATTTCGGCTTGCAAATGTGGCAATACACGGCAATTTTTATTACTTTGATCATAATTTTGTTGTTGCATTTCCTCCTGAGCAGGTTTTTCAGGCCGGTGGTCAGCAATTTTATTTACAAAAGGGTGCGCAGACTTGAACTGGAGGCGAAATTGGTCAAACAGATATCCAGGGTGATCAGTTTGCTGTTGGTGCTCTACGTGCTCAAAATACTCCTGCCCACTTTATTACTACCCATAGCAGCCGCGGAGTTCCTGGTGAAAGGAGTGGGCATAGCTCAAACTGTTTTTATTGGTGTCCTGCTCTTCAGAGGCGTGGAAGTTTCTTCTGCCTACTTCAAAATGGTTTCTGAACGGACCGAAACCAAAATGGACAAACAGGCCCTGCCGATTATTGATAAAGTCTTAAAATTTTTCGTCATTCTGGCGGTACTCTTTCACGTATTGAGTCAACTCAATGTCAACGTCACCGCACTGCTTGCCGGTATATCTATTGGAGGCCTTGCACTGGCACTGGCCGCCCAGGATACGATTAAAAATTTCATTGGTTCCGTGATGATTTTTATCGACAAACCCTTTCAGGTGGGAGATTTTATCCATGTAGATACCTACTATGGGACCGTGGTAGAAGTGGGTTTCAGATCCACCAGACTGATGTTGATCAGCACCTCCATAGTGACCATTCCCAACGGCAGAATGTCCGATATGGACGTCACCAATCTCGGCAGAAGAATAATGAGGATGCTCGAAACCAAAATAGCACTGACCTACGATACCCCTCCCGAACGGATAGAAATATTTATGGAGGGATTGAAAAAACTGATTTGGGACCACCCCAAGATGGTCAATGAAAACTTTATCATAAAGTTTTTTGAAATGGCCGATTACTCTCTCAATATATTTATCCGGGGCTTTATAGATGTCCCCGATTACGCCACTGAACTGCGGGTAAAAGAGGAGTTTTTCCTCTCCGCCATGCGCTTAGCTAAAACGGTAGGGGTGCGTTTTGCATTCCCGTCATCGACCTTGTACATCGAGGACTTCCCCGAGAAAAAATCGCTAATTCCCACTTACTCCAAAGCCTCGGAAGAGGTCAAGGACGACATGATGGCCTATTTGGCCAAAAACGAGGAATTGATGGAGCGATTCAAACAGGAATACGAGGAGATCGAGCGCCAGAAAGAACTGGAAAAGGCCATGCAGGACGAGCCTAAAAAGCCCGAGAGCAGGTAAGCGAATAAAAGGTTATTCCGAGATATCCACAGTTTGCTGGAAATACCGGTTTACGAATTGGGATCCATGTCTTTTTTCCATTTGATGTTGCATCCCCCGCCAGGCTTTTGGTTGGTACTCACGTGTTCTCCCCTGAGTAGAGTATCCAAAGCGCCGGTGAGGTCTTCTCCGCTGACTTCGATATCGTTGCCCGGCCGTGAATCGTCCAATTGTCCCCGGTAAACCAGTCTCCTGTTGCGGTCAAAAACATAAAACTCCGGCGTACAAACCGCGTGGTAGGAGCGCGCCACTACCTGAGTGTCGTCGTACAAATAAGGGAAGGTATACCCCTCCTTTTTCGCCACTTCTGCCATTTTTTCCGGGCTGTCCTGGGGATAGTGTTCTACGTCGTTGGAACTGATGGCTACAAACCCCACTCCCAGGTCTTTGTACTTGGCCGCTGTGGCAGAGAAGACGGGATTGATGTGTTTGACGTAGGGGCAGTGGTTGCAGATAAATGCAACGACGGTGGCCATTTCGCCTTCGATGTCTTCGAAGCTCATTTTTTTTCCACTCACTACATCTGTCAGTTTAAAATCGGGAGCCTCTATGCCCAGAGGCAACATGGTACTTTCTGTATATGCCATATGTGTTTTTTGAAGTGTTAATCTTAATAAACCTGAATCCGCTTGAGACTTTTTACAATCAAAATTACTGAAAGTCCATCCGTCGGTGCAATAAAACAGTGTTCGTGCATTCAATCGGATTTTTATCCTCACCTTAAACCCGAATTAACAGGGAATATCTTTTATAAGGAAGAGGTCGGTCCTGGTTGTATTAAGTAAAACACGAAAGTACAAAAATTGTTAATAACCTGAGCTCAGGTAAATATATTTTCCCGAAAAGTTCAATCAAAGTGAATCTTCACCAGGTTTAACCTCGCTTTATTTTCACTCGGTACAATGAGGGTTTGGGAAGAGAGTTGCAGAGCGTCTTCAAACCGCAGTCGCAGGTTTTGATAGGCGGTGTTCAGCAGATTTTTCCGCTCCGACACCCCGTTGGCCGCGAGAATAAATTCACTGACGGTGCTGTTGTTGGATATTTCGTCGTTGTACAAAATCCTCAAAAAAGAGGGCGACTTAAAGATAAAGTAGGAGGAGTGCACCGCCCCGTCGTCCTGAGAGTACTGTTTTTTATAAATCACTTCATGCCAGTGCACGCTTCCATCCGGCGAAAAAGCGGTGATAATCACGTCTTCCAACTGATAATCCACCCATCCGGCCTGGCCGTAATTTCTCCCCCAGCCCCGCTGGCTGTAGACCGGCCGCCGCTCGTACACTTTTTCCACCTCGGAAAAAACAACCAATCCACCATCTCTTGTGAGCAAAACGTCCCGGGTTTCTATTTCGGGTATACCCTGGCGATTGATGTTTTGGGCAGATACGTCGGTGAGCATTGCTGCAGTGAAGGGCAGGTATTCAAACTTCTGCTTGCCGGTTCCGTCCAGTCCGATTCTGAAGTGATAGTGTCCATCTGCTCTGGTGGAGGAGCGGCTGTAATAAAGGCCTGCGCCAACTATTTCGTTTCGGTGGTCGTCGAAAATGATCTGATTTGAAAAATTGTCTATATCTGATTCTTCAATTTGGTAGATACGCGGAGAATCTCCGCTCCCTGTATAGACTGCAAATTCAAAATTCATTCCCGTCCTGCGGAATCGCCTGTCCCTTTTTTCAAGTACAGCCGTCATCACCCCGGTATTGCTCAGCAGCATTTTCCGGAATTCCTGCCTGATGTTGCCCTCCAATTGAAAATTTTTCGTCCACATTACCGATTCATTGTCCAGGTCCCAGCAAAAGGCCTGGAGGTTGACGTTGTTGTCCGTTCTGAAAAACAGGGTTTTGGACTGGTCCTCGCTGTGGGTCATAAGGAATTGGGAGTAGCCCGTCATTTGGGAGGCGATGGCCACGGTGGCAGAATCTGCCAGTTGCAGTCTCTCGTTGTACTTCCATTTGATGATGTGCTGCTCCTGTCCTTTTTGGAATTGGGTAAAAATATAAAAATGAGAGGGGCTGTGCAGGGTACCGATGATCCGGCTGTTTCGGTTGAGCAGATCGAGAGCAGTACTGTTACGCAACCTCATCTCCTGGTCGTAGGAAAAGGCCTCCACTTTTTGATTTTTAATGGTCATCAACACCACCCGATCTTCCACCTGTCCGATGATGTTGAAATAATCCTCAGCCCGTATCGGTATTTCTTCCGATACCACTACTTTTTGAGCCTCTGCATCCGCAGCGAAGCCCAAAAGGAAAACCCAACACAGCATCGATATTTTTAAAGTCATATCCGTCACCTTAGTATAACGCACAAGGCGGAAAAAGGTGTACTTCGAAAGGGGAAAATCCGCAGGGGAGTGGAGAGTTTTACTCAGGGGGTGGATTTTTCAGGAAATTAACCCTATGGGTTCTTTGATCTACCCATCCACTAGTTAGCCATGCTGCCTTCTTTAAGGTTCGTTTGTTTTCCTTCCCGCAAATCCACCGGGTTGGCAAAACCAACAGATTCAGCCTGTCCAACCCTCTAATTATTTGCAGTGCTCCCATGCCAACGATTAGGGGATTCGCAACGGGGTACGGCAAAATGAAGGGGCAGCGAGGTGGAATTATTTTAGGACAAGACACTACTGGAATGTCCGTCCGTGAAAAAATTGACTTATTTGCATAATTTGATTTTAAGTAGAGCATAAAGCCCTTGTCTGTGATGAATACCAAGAAAAAGAAAGTTATACTTTGAGTACCACGTCTGCAGTTAATCGGAAGAATTAAAATTAAACAAATGAAACGAGCATGAACTTTTTTAATCAAAAAATACCCAAAGGGGAATGATTAAAACAAGTTGCATGCGAGTTCCTGAATGTATTCAAATTTTTTGCATATTTCATGCAAGCAAAAAATTTTAAACAGATGAAACGGTCCATGAGCGAACGTACCCGAAGGGTGAACAAACGACCCTAAAAGGGTGAACGAATAATCCCAGAGGGTGAAGATCCATGGGATCTTCAATAGAGTGAACCACGATAGTGGGAGGGTTGGCTCCGGAGGACCTATAAAAGAGTGGGGGAATGAGCCGCGTAAGCGGGCGGGCAGGCCTACCAGCGGGTGGGTTTGCTTTACTGCCGGACACAAAAGTTTTACTTTAAATGCAGTCATTGGGTCATAAAAATTTTAAACAGATGAAAAAGTTAGAAAACATACATCCAGGCGAGATTTTACTTCACGAATTTAAGAAGCCACTCGAAATTTCGGCCTATCGACTTTCAAAAGGTTTGCAAATACCCCAAACATGAATTTCAGAAATTAGAAAAGGTCGTCGCCGAATAACAGCCGACACCGCTTTGCGACTGAGTAAATATTTCGAAAATGCTGCTGAGTTCTGGCTTGGACTTCAAGATGATTTTGACATCGAAGAAGGAAGAGATAGCAAAGAAACTGAGCTGGCTGGAATTAAGCAATACGCTTGTGAAAATTGAGAATGTCTATCGCGTGAATATTTTTTGATACAAAGACCAAAAAAGCAGGTAATAAATGTTTTTTGGATGTTATCACTCTAATTCTATACATGCGATATTTTCAAATAATTTATTGTTTAGAAAATTTTCAATTACATTGCTTTTTTGTAATAATTATCTTGCGAGATCCGAAGTTCGTCGATTGCCGGTTCTTAACCAAATGATTTTCGGAGGATGACAATAAAAGGTAGACATCTCATAAAAGTCTGCGTCGAAAGTTGCAATTGCATAATCATTTTGCTTAGCATATATCCAGATATCCCAGTTAGTGTAATTTTCTTATCCAAATTCCTGTACTTGTCGTGCTTCTGAGTAAGTCTCTTTTAGAGAAGAAAGGATACGAAAAGAAATCTTTTGATTAAAAAGCAATCTTATAAAACAACTCTTATCCGGTTTTCTCTGTTAGCAGAATATGCTAAACATGCCTGAATCCGACATATATCTACCCCGGCTTTTTACACCTTTATTTCTAAGGTATGGGAGATTTAGGCTCCATATAATTCCAGGGGGTAAATGAGGTTAGAATTGACAATGGGTTAGCGGCATATTTACTCGATTACAAAAAGTACCAATGCGGGACCAAATTATTTGCCTACTACAATGACACGCTTTACATAGAGGAGGATTTTGATGAAGAGAGGTACAATGGCAATAGGAGAACCTTATACTTATCCACAATCGAGGAGTTCAAACAAAAATTGGACTTTGTGCTGTGTAATCCTCAT
>JAGTVA010000101.1 GCA_018224445.1 Saprospiraceae bacterium | reverse complement strand
TTTACCCGAGTGGCGTAATACTGTAAATTACCATCGTCGTTCCTCCACAAACTCGAAAATACATTGGTTCCCACTCCCCTGCCGGCAGGACCGGCCACCTCTCTACCGTACCCGAGCGGAAAGGCCAGTTGTCCCTCCATGATTCCAAACTGAGTAACCACGGGTACTACATATTTTTCATCTCCAATTACCAACTCTACTTTATCTCCATCCTTTAGGTTTTGATATCCGTCGATTCGATTGCCGCCATCCCATTTCACACTCACCGACAAACAACCGTCCCAAACTGTTCTCAGCAGTGGGTCCGGCATCTCCTGTAGCCAGGGATTGTTGGCGTATTGGCCGCTCCCCACATGTACGGTTTCGTAGAAGCTCAACTCTGTTTCTGCAGAAGAAGGCCTGGAAATTCCACTCGCATAGGCACTTAGGTTCACCTCATTGCCCTGTCCGGCATTTTCCGCTTGATTATTGTTGATTTCGGTAAAACCATTGTGTAAGGAAAAGTCCCAAAATCGTTGAAATCCGGCAAATCGAGACTGCTGCGGAAAGATATTCTCCTCCCAATTATTTCTTATATAGTGATAATAGGCTCTTCCCTTTCGGTCATTTTCCGGCAATGCATCGGCCCATCTCAGCAGAGATTCTTCTTTTTCTCTGGTATCAAAAAGGGGATGAATAGTCGGCTGAATAAGCCCGTAGTAACCCTCAGTAGGATTTACATCTCCCCAGGATTCGAGGTAGTGATGCGTCGGACAGGCGTAATTACATGCGCGTAAGGTCTCGTTGGGTAAGGTGGCTGTAGAAATCCTCAGATCCACTTTGGCCATGGCATCCTTCAGCTCTTTACCCTCGGGTAAATCGTATACGGGATTGGCCTCGTCCAAAACGATTAAGGCATCTACCCTTCCCGCTTTGATGTCGTTTACCAACTTCAAAATTTCGCTGTCGATTCCTTTTCTTAAATGGCAGGGATTTCCAATATCCACAGTAGAGCCGTAGTTGCCGAGCATTTGATTGATGCGAATTACTGTCATTTGCTCTGCCAGATTATTGGATCCACTCACCACCAGGGTAGATTCACCGGCTGCAGACGCTTCAGCGAGATTCGCTGCCGCCCTTTTGAGTCCGTTGGCCGCTTTAGGGCTCTCGAATGATCCGGACACAGAAAGCTGGCTACCCGCATTCACTAATTTGGCCAATTCATTGTGAAGGGTGGCGATTGCCAAACCCATTTCAGAAGGCCTAATTAAAACGCGGTTGTCCGCACTGGCTCCTGTGAGAGAAAAATGCGATTCGGCCACAATTACACGGCTCATCTTCGCATTGTCTACATCCTTTATTTTCCTTTTTTCAGACCACTGTCTGGCGAATTGAACAGGAGAAATCCAGGTGCCCAAAAAATCAGCTCCGAGACTCACTACTACCGATGCGCGATCAAAGCGGTAGGTAGGTAATTTTTTTTCTCCAAATGCCTCTCCGTGAGCCTCAATCAAAGCAGAGGAAGAAACCGCATCGTACTGAATATGCTCGGTATTGGGGTATTTATTTTTAAAATCCTCCACTACTTTCAAGGTGGAGGGACTGTAGATGGAATTACTTAAGATCCGAACTTGTGAGTTTTCATTTAATTTTGATTTCACCTCGTCGTCCACCTCTTCCCAACTCATTTTCTCAATAGTTTCGTCATCCGGGTTGACTTTGCCAGGATGTCTCAGTCGACTGGTGTCGTATAGTTCTAATACTGAAGCCTGGGCGCGGGCAGAGGTGCCGCCTGAAGCAAAGGAAGACATGGGGTTACCCTCGACTTTAATCGGCCTGCCCTCTCTGGTTTTGATTATTACCGGACAAAAGTCCCCCCCTTTGACAAAATTACTCGAATAATAGGTAGCTACTCCGGGAACAATGGCATCGGGTTGAATGAGACTGGGCAAGGCCCTTCTCACCGGCGCTTCGCAACCTGCAGCTATGGTAGCTGCACCCAATCCGAATCCCAGGTACTTTAAAAAATCTCTTCTGGAAGGCGCGGGAGCATTCCCGTCCCTATCTTCGTCTCGTGCCAAATCATTTAACACAGGAGCGTCAAAAAACTCTTGTCCTGACTCCGCTTTAAGTTTTTCGGGATTATTGACATCTTCGGTACCGACCCAAATATCTGTCTTATTTTCCTTCATATTATGCTGACTTTAAAAAGCTTTTTACTAAATTAATAATGGCAGGTTTGACAATAAAGCCCTCCGATATCCTCCACTGTTACCTTACTCTTATCTCCTGCCTCCAATGCATCGTGATATTTTTTATAGGCCTTCATGTAATACTCGTTGTCGTCTCCAAATCCCTTCACCTCTGTTTGTCTGTGGCAATTGATACACCATCCCATGGAGAGTGTAGAGTACTGCGCTAAGACCTCCATTTCTTCTACTTTACCGTGACAGGTCTGGCAGTCTACACCTCCGGCTGTTACGTGCTGGGCGTGATTGAAATATACGTGGTCGGGCAGGTTGTGTATTCTCACCCACTCTATAGGCCCGACCACATGATCCCGATGCTCATGAGTTAAGCTGGCGACAATTTCTTCCCACTGCTTATCCACCTCAATCCTACCCTCAGCATCTATAAAATCCAAATTGTTGTCCTTGACAAATTCCTCCTCAATCCACTGCCTGAAAATCAATTCAATTTCCTCCATGGGCATTTTTTCATAATCCTCCAGATAAACATCGTTGTTTGGATCGTACCCCAGGGAAGCAAAAATCTTGGATATCTCAGCCGTACCGTACTGAGAACCTTTCTTGATGGCGGTGTGACAATTCATACAAGTTGAGGCCGCGGGAATGAGGGCCTGCTTGCTTCTTCTGGCAGCATCGTGACAGTACTGACAATCAATTTCGTGTACACCGGCGTGTACAGCGTGTGAGAATTTAATGGGCTGTTCCGGTGCGTAGGCTTGTTGCCGCCCCAAACTGATGGCGTTGTTGACGGTGGTATAACCACCCAAAATAATAACGATGAGCAAGACCAAACCCACCACAGTTTTACTGGTAAGAATTCTTGCAAAGGACCCTGGCTTGGGTGCTTTATTGGTCTCTCTGGCAATGTGAATAGATCGCAGTACATTGGCAATACGGGCCAACACCAGTGCCAGTAATCCCAAAATTACGATCAGGGATATCAACATAAAAGTATTGTCGGATTCCTCTTCTTTTACTCCCGTTGCAGTTTCGGCCACTGCTGGGGGGGCTCCGTACTCTCCGGTGTAAACCCCGTCTACATAAGCCAAAATATTATCTATCTGCTCGTCAGTCAGATTGGGGAAATTATTCATTATCGCAGGCTCCCACTCGTTCCAGATTTCAACCGCTTTTGGGTGTCCCTCCTGAATCATTCGCTGTGAATTCCTGATGAAATAGCGAAGATCATCCATCGGGTATGCACTCCATCTTTCCTGCACGCCTCCCAGCGCAGGTCCGGTCAAGTCATCCACCATGTTTCTGTTGTGACATGCAGCACAGTTGGCCCTGAACAGGTCCCTCCCCTCATCCAAATTGGGTTCTTCCGCTGAACCAACTATTGGATTTGATAGAAGAAAACACAAGAACAGAACTGTAAAGTTGAGCCATCTAATTTTCATCGAGTCCAAATATGTATTATAAAATAAGTTTCATCAAATCAATGACAGAGTAAATAATTTCGCGCAAAAATAGGGCAATAGAATATGTTTAACAATACTTCTTAAATATTCTGAATTATTTAGATAGTTTCTAAATAACTTAAACTGCTATGGGTGCCCTGATTGCACCGTCGGGGTGGTAATCCAGTAGCTCAATATCCTCAAAAACAAAATCGTCAATATTTTTAACCGCTGAATTGAGTTGAATTCTGGGCAGCTTTTTTGGGGTCCTTTGGAGTTGAGTTTTGGCTTGATCTATGTGGTTGAGATAGAGGTGCACATCGCCAAAGGTATGTACAAATTCACCGACTTCGAGCTCGCATACCTGAGCAATCATATGGGTCAGCAGGCTGTAAGAGGCGATATTAAAGGGCACACCGAGGAATACATCGGCCGATCGCTGGTACATCTGGCAGCTCAACTTTCCATCATGGACATAAAATTGAAAAAGGCAGTGACAGGGGGTAAGCGCCATATCATCCAGTTCACCGGCATTCCACGCATTGACGATCAATCTCCTGGATTTTGGATTGTTTTTAATCCCGTCTATTACTCTATCGATTTGATCCACCACTCCCCCATCGGGCTTTCTCCAGGACCTCCATTGTTTTCCGTAAACCGGCCCCAAATCTCCATTTTCATCGGCCCATTCGTTCCATATCTTCACTCCGTGTTCCTTAAGGTACTTTATATTGGTATCTCCTTTCAGAAACCAGAGTAATTCGTAAACAATTGATTTGAAATGGACCTTTTTGGTGGTCAAAAGCGGAAATCCATTTTGAAGGTTAAATCTCATTTGGTGTCCAAAGAGACTCAGGGTTCCCGTCCCTGTTCGATCGTCCCTCCGGTTCCCATTTTCAAGTATTTGTCCGACTAAATCCAAGTAATTTTTCACCTTATTATATTAATGTGTTATTAAAATACTTCAACCTTCAGGTCTGCATATAAACCTGAGTTCAATTATTATATCTCAAGTTATAAGAAAAAATATTTTTTTTACATATATATTAAGTATGCATTTAAAATTGACCCAAAACTACTACTTTTAAATTTTGTTATCAAACATTACATGGTGATTTTTTATAAAGTCTTTCTCTCTACCTCTGGTCACCGGATCGAGGGTATTGATTTTGAAAGGTTTATCAAAGAAAGTATATGGGATACAAAAGTTTAAGACATTGTGCGGAGGATTTGGAAAGAACCCATCAGCTAATACGCATAGAGGAGGAAGTAGACCCGCATCTGGAAATGGCTGCCATTCACAGGCGGGTATATCGAGCCGGTGGCCCTGCCCTCTTGTTTGAGAGGGTCAAAGGGTCTCCGTTTGAAGCCATTTCAAATATCTACGGAACGATTGACCGCACAGAATACCTTTTCAGAAAGGAATTGCCGGGGGTGAAAAAGGTTATTGCATTAAAAGCAGATCCGACGAGGGTATTAAAATCGCCTTCAAAATACCTCTCTGCACCACTTACCGCCTGGGGCGGCCTTCCCCGAAAAATTCTTTTGGGTGGGGATTCTTTAAATCAATCAACAACCATAGATCAATTGCCTCAAATAGTTTCCTGGCCAAAAGACGGCGGGGCATTTATTACCCTACCCCAGGTACTCTCCATTGATCCGGACAAACCCGGCATCATGAATTCCAATCTTGGAATGTATCGAATACAACTCTCCGGCAACGAATACGAAATCAATAAAGAAGTCGGCCTCCACTATCAACTTCACCGCGGCATTGGAGTTCACCACAGCAGGTACAACCAACTGGACAAGCCCTTTAGAGTCAGTGTGTTTGTAGGGGGGCCACCCTCTCATGCCTTTGCGGCCATCATGCCGCTACCCGAGGGACTTTCAGAGCTAACTTTTGCCGGAATGTTGGGAGGAAGGAGATTCCGATATCGCAAAAAAAACGGTTATATACTGTCCACTGATGCAGACTTCGTAATTACAGGAATTATAGAAAAAAAAGAAAAGAAACCGGAAGGCCCTTTCGGGGATCATTTGGGTTATTACAGTTTGGAGCACCCCTTTCCGGTGATGAAAGTTGACCGTGTTTACCACCGGAAAAATCCATTGTGGCATTTTACCGTTGTCGGAAGGCCCCCGGCGGAAGATTCCTCTTTTGGTTGGTTGATTCACCAATTGGTGGAAGAGCTCACTCCACAGGAATTTCCGGGATTGAGGGAACTCAATGCAGTAGATGCAGCGGGCGTCCATCCTTTGTTGCTGGCCATAGGTAGCGAAAGGTATATGCCTTTCAGAGATAAGCGGCCCGAAGAAATACTGACCATAGCCAACCACATACTGGGCAGTGGTCAAACCTCCCTCGCTAAATACCTGTGGATAGCAGATGGCTCAGACCACCCGGATTTATCCACACATAATATCCGATATTTCTTTCAGCATATGCTCTCCAGAATACAGCTGAATCGCGACCTTCACTTTCAAACCAAAACCACCATCGACACCCTCGATTACAGTGGCTCGGGATGGAATCAGGGGTCCAAAGTGGTCTTCGCGTGCTGCGGCCCAGCTGTAAGGAAACTCAGCTCAGACCTTCCCCGGGATTTTGACCTGGGTCCCAATTTTCGAGATCCGGTGTTTTTTGACAAGGGAATACTGTGTATATCCGGACCTAAATTCAGCGAAGCAGAGAGGGCCAAAACTGAATTAAAAGATTTAAAGGAGTACCTGCAAAAGCTCAATTCCGATGAAGTCCCTCTAGTTGTATTGTGTGACGACAGTAAATTTACCGCTTCCAATACTGATAATTTTGTATGGGTTACTTTTACCCGATCCAATCCCTCTCACGACATTCACGCATTGGAGGAGCATTTTGAAAACAAACACTGGACCGCCAAAGGCCCACTCATTATAGACGCGCGAATTAAACCACACCACGCACCGGAACTCCTTACCGATCCTGCAGTCGAAAAAGAGGTCGATCGATTTTTTACCGGGAAGGGGCCTCTGGCAGGGATCGAATAAAAACAACATTTTCAGATTCCATTTGGTGCGTGTTCAAATATTTGTTGACATCAATGGTGGGCTTAGGGTTTCCCTTTTCATCGATAATGTGAGGTAAATATCCGCGATTCTGAAGCATCTTTTCCGCTTCACGGTGGCCTGTATTTCCACGGTCATCCGAAAGGTACTCCATTACCACAACCGGTGATTCCCGATTCAAAAACGGCAAAAGGCCTTCTATTACGGCGTTCTCAGCACCTTCTACATCAATTTTAATTAGGTGTGGAATGACTTTTTGATCCTCGAGAAATGAGGTGAGACTCACTGTGGGAACATTTATTTTTTTGGGTTTGACTCCTCCCCTCCACTTTTCGTCCTCGTACTGAGAAATATCCATTGCATTGTATTCTGAATACAGATTGGGAAATTCATAAAAAGAAATTTCTCCATTAAAATTAGTCACCGCTTTTTGGTGTATATAAAGGTTACTTACATTTTTAGAATTCAGCTCTAGCATCGCAAAAGTTGATTCCGATGCTTCAAAGGAAAACACCTTTCCGGTTTCGCCAACCAAAACCGAAGCCAGCAGAGAAAAATACCCGTAATGGGCTCCTACATCTACAAATACATCTCCGGGTCCTAACTGTCGAATTAAAAACCGGGCCAGTCTGATTTCAGAGGGATGAGATTTCCCCCCGGTTAAAAAAATATCTGTTCCCGAAGGAAGGAGAAGGTTTATTTTTTTACCAAAAAAAGTTTCAGATTTCACCTTTCT
>JAGTVA010000100.1 GCA_018224445.1 Saprospiraceae bacterium | reverse complement strand
CAGGACTATGTGGGATAGGACTGCTAATTACATGTAAAACAAAACCCAAAGCAATACGGAGATTATTGCTGCCAGAGGGCCCGCGACAATAAAATAAAATCCTCCAGGCCGGAAGTCCTTTTGCTCGATCAATCCTGTGCCAAATGAAATTGCATTGCTGGGAGTAGATACCGGAAGCAACAGAGAGCAGGAACAAGCTATGGCTACAATGACCGGAGCGGCGAGTCCATAGGGCATGGGCAGAGCAATGGCAAGGGGCACTAATATTGAGGCTGCTGCGGTATTACTCATCACATTACTCAACAGTACCCCAATAAGTGCAAAAAGGGCAGGCAATACAAAAACAGGAAAGGGAAGCAGGTATATTGCCTGCATGACGATGTCGGCAAGTCCCACATCCACTATTGCTATCCCCATTCCAAGCCCACCTGCCACCAACATGAGTGTATCCCAGGGGAGGGCCCTCACGTGCTCAGCAGTAATTACCTGAGTCAGTGTCAGCAGTACCATCGGCAAAGCTGAAGAAGCCGCCACCGGGATTCCGTGAAGGGGCTCAGTAACCCACAATAAAATGGTAGCTGCGAGAGTAAAAATTACCGCTCTGCGCTTGAAGGGGTCTATTTTTTTCTCCTCCTGTTTGAGTGAACTCAGGTCTATAGAAATTCCTTTTATGCGGTGGTATTTTACTAAAAATCTCCAGAAAAAATAAACCAAAATCAACCCCACCGGAAAACCCACTACCATCCACTCCACAAAAGTTATATAGATTCCCTTTTCCTGCAGTGCTCCTACAGCTATTGCATTGGGAGTACTTCCAATTATGGTCCCAATTCCTCCCACTGAGGCAGCGGCTGGAATGCCTATTAAAAGGGCTTTGGAGTAACTGGCATCCTTACCCAATACCAACACCAGAGGAACCACAGAAGACACCATCATAGCAGTGGTTGCAGTATTGGACATCACCATGCTCCCCAAGGCCGTGGTCACCATTAAACCCAAAAGTAGTCTTTCAGGCCTGTCTCCAAATCTGTTTAGAGTAAACTTAAACAGGGCCCTGTCCAGATGGACAATACTCATGGCTTTAGCCAAAAAGAACCCTCCGAGCAGCAACCATATCACATTGCTTGTCCAGGTACCGAGGTATTTCTCCACCGGAGCACTCTCCTCCAAAATGTAATCCGTCCCGAAACCAAAAGACAACATGGCGATGATGAAAATTCCCACCGCAAAGGGCGGTATCGCTTCAGTAATCCACAAGCCTATCGATAATACCGCAATGAAAAATACAAAATCAACCGCCTCTCCGTGCCCCTGTTCTGCAAATAAAAAAGTGAGCAACAGCGCAATCAGAAAATTGCCGGCAAAGGTAGAAGTAGTAAATATCCAGTTTAACCTGAGACGCCTGTACCATTTTAAGGCAGCTCGTCTGGAGTCATTGTCATACATGGCAGTAATAATATTAAGCTAAAATATGTCCGGTCAGAAAAAAACGAAAATATAAGAATATTTTTACTTCAATTTGAATTCCAGAGCAGATTTTACAAAGTTGATAAAAAGTGGATGGGGACTTTCTACCCTGCTGTTGAGTTCTGGGTGAAACTGAACTCCTATAAAAAACGGGTGGTTTTGCAACTCTACTATTTCAACCAGGTTGAGTTCTTCATTTACTCCAGAGGAAATTAATCCCGCTTTTTCAAATTGAGTTTTGTATTCATTATTGTACTCAAACCTGTGGCGGTGTCGCTCACTTATAATTTCTTCTCCGTAACTGCGGTAAGCAATGGAGTCCTTTCTAAGTTTACAGGGGTATGCTCCCAAACGCATGGTTCCCCCTTTGGCCTTTATATTCCGCTGTTCTTTCATAAGGTTGATTACTGGATGCGGAGAATCGGGGTACACCTCAGTGGATGAAGCCCCTTCTAATTTCAACACATTTCTAGCAAATTCCACTACCGCACACTGCATCCCCAGGCAAATTCCGAAGAAGGGAATCTCTTTTTCCCTTATATACTGTATAGCCTTCACTTTTCCCTCAATGCCGCGCTCTCCAAAACCGGGAGCTACTAAAAATCCGTGAAATCCATTTAATTTAGAAAAATCGTAATCTTTCTTTTCAATAATTTCAGAATGAATCGGGACGACCTCAACTTTGGTTTCATTGGCGGCACCAGCGTGAACAAATGCTTCATAGATTGATTTATAGGCATCCTGAAGCTCATTGTATTTCCCGATTAATCCGATTTTTACAGAGTGCAGTGGGTTTTTTAATTTACTCAAAAAATCTTTCCAGGCCGTCAGTTCCAATTTGGTGTCCCCGGGCATATTAAATTTAGACAGCACAATGCGATCGAGACCCTCTTTGTACATGAGCAGGGGAACATCGTAAATGGTCGGGGCATCGATGGCCTCAATTACCGCCCTGGGGTGCACGTTACAAAACAGTGCCAGTTTGGCTCGAATTTCATCCGACAATTCGTATTCAGTACGGCAAACCAATATATCAGGTTGAATGCCATAGGTCAACAACTCTTTAACCGAATGTTGTGTGGGTTTGGTCTTTAATTCTTTAGCTGCGCGAAGGTAGGGAATAAGGGTCAGGTGGATTACAACGCAATTTTCTGCTCCCACTTCGTTTCTGAATTGCCTTACCGCCTCAATAAAAGGCAATGATTCGATGTCTCCTACCGTACCTCCCAATTCAGTAATTATTATGTCGTATTTTTCGTCCGCGGCCAGAAGAGAAATTCTCCGCTTTATTTCATCGGTTATATGTGG
Organism: Saprospiraceae bacterium; assembly: GCA_018224445.1. GTDB lineage: Bacteria > Bacteroidota > Bacteroidia > Chitinophagales > Saprospiraceae > PWJY01. The sequence continues at coordinate 13,649 of JAGTVA010000100.1, read as the reverse complement.
GATCACCTGCACTGTTTTGCCGAGATAATCACCGGCCCTTTCCTTCCGGATAACAGTTTGATAAATTTTACCCGTCGTTACGTTGTTGGCCTGGCTTGTAGGAATGTTAAGAAATCTCTCGTAGTGACCCAGGTCCAGATCCGTTTCGGCTCCGTCATCCGTCACATAACACTCTCCGTGTTCGTAAGGATTGAGGGTTCCCGGATCCACATTGATGTAGGGGTCGAACTTTTGTACAGTGATTTTCAAGCCTCTGGCTTGCAGCAGTTTACCGAGGGAAGCTGATATAATTCCCTTTCCAAGCGAAGAAGTTACGCCGCCCGTAACAAAAATAAATTTAGCCATGATAATGAGTTTGTCGTTACGGAATACAAAGGTACTCATTTTATTTTTTTAAGAAGCTTAAAAAAGGCCGGTGCTTCTATATTTTAAAGTTTTATTTAAAAAAAAGACCGCAGATTCTATACTATATCATATTTTTACAAAAAAGATCAACCATGAAAATTTTCCGAAGCCTATTTGTACTCGCTATTTTTATTTTTTTTTCCTGTGGTGAAGAAAAAAAAGGGTCGGATTTCACACCCATTGAATTATCCTATCCGGATACACATATGGATGAAATTATTGATGATTATCACGGCATTTCCATAGCCGATCCCTTCAGGTGGCTGGAGGAAGATACTGCAGCCCTGGTAAAAGAGTGGGTGATATCTCAAAATGAAGTGACCTTTGGATACCTTAAACAGCTTCCCGGCAGAGAGGCCATTTCTAATAGACTCAACGAGTTAATGAATTATCCGAGATATTCTGCTCCACGTAAAATTGGTGACTATTATTTATTTTCAAAAAACGACGGCCTTCAAAACCAAGCCGTTATCTATAAAAAGAAAGGACTATATGGTGATCCGGTGGTTTTTATCGACCCCAATGAATTATCTGAAGAGGGACTGATCTCCATAAACCTATTGGGCAAATCCCCCGATAATAAATTCGTTGCCTACAGCCAGCAGGAGGCGGGTTCGGATTGGGTAACCATAGGGGTTTACGAAGTAGCTACAGGAGAAAAACTGGAGGATGAACTCAATTGGGTCAAGTTTTCCGGGGCTTCGTGGGATGAGAATGGATTTTATTACAGTCGTTATCCCGAACCCGAATCGGGTATGGAATTATCTGCCAACAATCAATTCCATGCGGTTTATTACCACAAATTGGGCACCCCTCAATCGGAAGACCTACTCGTTTACGAAGATCGTGACAGGCCCTACATGTATCATTTTACTTATTTGACAGACGACCAGGAGTACGTAATCATGCACGCCGCGCCGGGCACAGACGGTTACGCCACCTATTTTAAACCCAACCATACCGACGATATGGAGTTTCAGCTTTTGTTTCCGGGATACAGCAACAAGAGCTCAGTGGTAGCACACGACACTGGAAGGTTTTTAGTACATACCGATATTCACGCTTCCAATTACCGGTTGATTTCTGTAGACCCATACAAGAACGATCCTTCCGACTGGATTGAGGTTATTCCGGAAAGTGATCATTTACTGCGATCCGTTGCCACCGGCGGAGGAAAATTATTTGCCAATTACCTGGAAAATGCCATGAGTAAGGTGATGATGATGAATTACGACGGCAGCGAAACCACCGCTATTGAATTGCCCGGCACGGGAACTGCTTCCGGATTTTCGGGCACAGTGGACCAGGATCAATTATTCTATACTTTTTCTTCCTTTTTATATCCCTCTACCGTTTTTAGTCTGGATATATCCACCGCTGAATCGAGTGAATTTTTTGAGAGTGAACTTCGGTTTGATCCCGAGGATTTTGAGGAAAAGCAGGTTTTTTATGAAAGTAAGGACGGTACTCGCGTTCCTATGTTTATTGTACACAAAAAAGGTCTGGAACTCGACGGGTCTAATCCCACCATGTTGTACAGCTACGGGGGGTTCAATATCAGCCTGACTCCTTCTTTTTCTGCCTCCAATATCGTATTGCTCGAAAATGGAGGTGTATACGCCATGGCCAATATAAGGGGTGGTGGTGAATTCGGTGAAGAATGGCACAAAGCAGGTATGTTGGAAAACAAACAAAATGTTTTTGATGACTTTATAGCCGCTGCTGAATATCTAATTGAGAAGAGATATACCCGAGAGGATAAGTTGGGCATTATCGGTGGTTCCAACGGGGGCTTACTGGTTGCGGCATGCAAGGTGCAAAGGCCGGACTTGTTTTCAGTGGTAATTCCAAGGGTGGGAGTACTGGATATGCTCAGGTATCATCTTTTTACTGTAGGCAAAGGTTGGATACCTGAATACGGTTCATCAGACGATCCGGAACAATTTAAATTTTTATACGCCTATTCGCCCCTTCACAATCTAGAAGCGGGAACGGAGTATCCCGCCACCTTAATAATGACGGCCGATCACGACGATCGGGTGGTGCCTGCACATTCCTTTAAATACGCTGCTGAGTTGCAGAGGGTACATTCCGGACCCAATCCCGTTCTTATTAGAATTGATACGGATGCAGGCCACGGTGCAGGCAAACCCATTTCAAAAATTATTGAAGAACAAACGGACATATGGACTTTTTTCTTTTTCAATACCCAAACCGAATTAGCCCAATAAAAGATAGAAGCCTTACAGCTTTACTTTAAAGAAAGAAAAAAGAGACTGCCTACTTATTAGACAGCCTCTTTTTAATCTCAATCAAATGTTCAACTCTAAATATGGTGTTTTAGAAATTGAATATAAACTATTCAATCATAAGAAACCCGATCAACCCAAAAGGTTGCCTTATGGTGTTAAAATTTGTATAATTATTTAAACCCACATTTATTTATGTGGATTGACTACTATTGAAAATTTTATAAATCCATGTTTTGGTATACCTCCATGACCTCTCTGACGTGACCTGCGGAGTCATTTAATAGTTTCATTTCCTCCTCATTCAGGTCGAGCTCAATAATTTGTTGTATCCCCTCTTTACCCAATTTTACAGGAACTCCGATAAAGATATCTCCTAAACCATATTGGCCGTTCAATTTTGCACAACAAGGGAAGATTCTATTTTCGTCCTTTACAATTGCCTCTACCATTTGTGCGGCAGCAGCTCCGGGAGCATACCATGCAGAGGTACCCATCAGTTTAACCAATTCGCCACCTCCCTTTTTGGTTCTGTCAATAATTGCATCCAATACTTTTCCATCAATTAATTCTGTCACTGGAATACCTGCGACAGTAGTATACCTCGGCAACGGGACCATAGTATCGCCATGTCCACCCATCAATACAGCCTGAATTTCCTTGGGTGAAACCGTGAGGGCTTCAGCCAGAAAAGCGCGATATCTCGCAGTATCGAGAATCCCTGCCATTCCAAATACCCTGCTGGAATCCAAACCCGCCGCCTGGTGCGCTGCGAAAGTCATTACATCCAATGGGTTGGAAACTACTATTATAATTGGATTAGGGGAGTGTTCTAAAATGCTCTTCGTTACCTGATTAACAATACTTGCATTGGTGGAAATTAGATCGTCTCTGGACATTCCCGGCTTCCTGGGAATTCCAGCTGTAATTACGACAATATCGGAATCGGCAGTTTCTGCATAATCTTCAGTTCCTCTACAAAAAGTGGAGTAGTAATTTATTGGTGCTTGCTGCCACGTATCCAGGGCCTTTCCCCTGGCGAGGTCGCCTTTGATATCCAACAATACTACCTCCTTAACCACATCCCCCATGGAAAGTACATTTGCTACGGTGGCGCCTACATTCCCGGCTCCTACTACTGTTATTTTACTCATTTTCATTGTTGTTTTATGTGTCGCAAATGTAATGAAAAATGACTTTAATCCAACTTATTTCGGTTCTTAAATGTATATTAATAGAAACTTTTTTACCAAAAAAACTGTATTTAATAATACCTTTACCATATAAAAAAAACAATGAAGCAATACCGCACAATCTCCTTATATTTCCTCTTTTTCATGCTGTCTGTTGGCATTTCTGCTCAATCTGAAATGCCACACGTCTGTGGTTTTCACCCAGATGAGGCGCATATTGAGAGATTGGAGAAGAATGTGGCAACATCCCAACAATTCCAGTTCCAAAGATCAAATGAAATTAACTACGTCCCGGTAAAATTTCACCTCATCGCTCAAACCAATGGGACAGGAAGAGTAACTGATACCGATATTTTCAATCAAATGTGTATTCTGAATGAAAACTTTGCCCCATATGGCTTTCAGTTTTTCCTAAAAGACAATTCTCTGAATTACATTGACAATTCTGCTGCCTACAACGATGCAAGTGCAGCTACTCCCATTTTAAGATTGAACAGAGACAACCGCGCACTCAACATTTATTTTGCCAACAATATCACCTCCGGATCACAGGGAGGCGGGACTACCCTTGGGTACTACGACCCACAGGAGGACTGGGTTGCAATGCGGAACGACCAGATTTCTTCTGTTTTTACCCTCTCTCATGAGATCGGTCACTTTTTCAGTCTAATGCACACCTTTTTTGGCTGGGAGTCAGATCCCTATGAAGAAGAAAAGCACGGCAATCCCGTTACCCAGTTTTGGGCTCCCAATCAATTTCCTCAAACACAGGTAGAGTTAATGGATGGCAGTAATTGCAGCGTTGCTGCCGACAGAATTTGTGATACCCCACCGGACTACAATTTTGGTTCTCGATGGATGAATTGCGCTCCATTTACATTGGAGGTGCTCGACAGAAATAACGACCTGGTAAAACCTATGCAAAATAATTACATGAGCTATTTCTTCGGTTGCTCTGATTACCTTTTCACCCCCATGCAATCGGACGCCATGAAGGTGGATTTTTCGTCATTTAAAAGGAATCATTTGAGAAATGGCTTTGAACAGCCCGATACAGCTGCCATAACTGGAACCCCCGTTCCCCTGAGTCCAATGACAAATGATACAAGCACTTATTACGATGAGGTAACCCTCGTCTGGGATGGAGCAGAGAATGCCACCTTTTACTATCTGGAAGTTTCCGGATTGCCTTTTTTTGGCCCGAATATTATTGAAGCTACCCTTGTTACAGGCAATGAATTTACGCTTACAGACCTGCAACCTCACAAGGACTACTACTGGAGAGTAAAACCCCTAAACGGGACCAATTACTGTACCTCCAGAAGTTCAAATTTTAAATTTACAACCAGTGATCTATCCACTGGTTTAAAGGAATTCCCCGAGTCTGAATTTAATATCTCAATAGCTCCCAATCCAACCAGAATCGGCTCAACGCCTTCATTGATCATTCAAAATGAAATGAGGGTGCAAAATCTGGAGCTATCCGTTTATAACGTAAATGGTCAATTATTGCATACCGAAAATATTACACCTTCTCAGGGCTACAGCAAAATCAACCTCAACAAACAAATCACTCAATCCGGTATGTATTACATCACAGTGACATCATCAAAATACAGGACTGTGCAGCCCTTGATTGTCCAATAAATTTCAACTTCCAATTTATGCTGAACCTACTGAACAAACTGTTTGCTGTCCTCATAGGACTTTTAGTATTTACCTCAGGTGTATTTTCACAAACCACCTATAGTGATTTACTTCCCTGTGCGACTCCTCCACATAAGGATGAAAAGTTAACCTATTATCAATCCAATCTGGGCAACTACAGATTTCTAACCGCCGACACCTTACTCATTCCAATAAAAATTCATATCGTGGGTACCGATGAGGGAACGGATTATGCAAACGAGGATTTCGTAGTTCAGGCCTTTTGTATCCTCAATGAGTACTTCGAACAAGCTTCTATTCAATTTTACATCCACGGGGATATTAATTATATCAACAATACAGAGTGGTACGATCACGAAAATTTTGAACCCGGCAGGGATATGATTGCCTTCAACAATTATCCCGGTATGCTCAACTCCTATATTGTACAACGGGCAGCCGGAGCCTGCGGCTATTACTCTCGCGGAGTGGATGGTGTAGTTTTGGCTGTCAATTGCCTCGATCCAGTCAATCAAACCTGGGCCCACGAGATAGGACATCAACTGACATTGCCCCACACTTTTTACGGATGGGAGGGAACGACTTACAATCCACAGGAACCCACTCCTGAATCCCTTTGGTTTAGAAACGCCTGGGTACCCGTCGAAACTACAGATGGTTCAAACTGCAGGGATGCCGGAGATGGCTTTTGTGATACTCCTATTGATTATTTGAGTTACAGGTGGTCCTGCTCAGCGAACAATCCACTTGGATTAATGCTTACAGATCCATTGGGATCGACCTCCCGGGTCGATGGTTCTTATATCATGTCTTACTCTTCAGGGGCTTGCAGGGCTGTTTTTTCTGAAGAACAAATTCAAGCAATGAGAATGAATTTATTGTTGGACAGGTACGATATCATTGATTTTGATACGCCATTGGGAAAGGTGAGTTCCAATATTGAATTCCTCCACCCTCAAAATCAACAAGAAGTCCCCTTCAATCAGGCATACATAGAATGGAAAGCTGTACCCAACGCGACCAAATATCTCGTACAAGTCAGTCCATTGCCTATTTTTTCCAATTTGATTTTTGATAAAATCGTGACCGATACCTTCGTCCAGTTACCCGATTTAATCTTGGGGAGAAATCATTTGGTTCGCGTCAAAGCCCTTTCAGAACTTCAACCATGCAATGACTTTTCCGAAAGAATCTCATTTATGGCCTCTGAGGTATCCTCCGTTGTCCTTCCGGATTTTCCGGATTATCACTTTTCTTTCCCTACCCTATTATCTTCTCAAGAAAACCTTCAACTGCAATTGACAGGAGGAAATGAAAGTATTGAGGCCCAGCTTCGCCTTATTTCTGCTAATGGCCAGGTAATGCGGTCAAAACAAGTAAACTTAAGAGATGGAAGTACTACTGAAATAAATACCTTTGACCTTCCATCCGGAATCTATTTGCTTCATATCCAATCTGCAAAGGGAAGTTTAATTTCCAAACAAGTGGTAATTCATTAATTTAGTTAAAATACCTTCCTGCCTGAACCTTCATACCCCACAACACATTTGGTTGCTGTGAAGGTTTTTTAAAAGGAACCTCAATCTGTTGCCACAAGATTTAATTTGCAGGCATCAAAAATTAACACCACAACCAGTTTAGAGAAATGATGAATTTTAATAATCTATTTACTTCCTTATTTCGAGATCTACTGCTGTTTAGTGCATTGCCCTTTCTATTTCTAATATCGCATCGCGCTGCAGCTCAGGCCGGTGTTTATGCGGCCTGGAATCAACTTCAATTCAAGGAAAAAAACGACCAGAATACCGATCAATATGTGTCCCTTTCCGGTATTACTGCGGGAATCGACTATTGGTTCAGGTTGCGGAATGTCAGGGTGGAATTTAAACCCGGATTGGCATACACAAGACTTAAAGCAGAAGACCAGCCCACTCTCTTTCAATCGGCTGAGACAGAATGGTGGCACCTGGTAATTTCCGGCAGAGTTTATCCATTGAGTTTTTACGACGACTGCAAATGTCCGACTTTTTCCAAAAGAAGCGGCTTTTTTAAAGACGGCTTTTTTTTGAGTGTAACTCCGCAATTGATTCGATCTGAAAGTACCACTCAACTCGCACAACCCGAGTTCCGTCAAATTGATCACAGTGAATTCTCTCTGTTAATAGATGTGGGAGCAGGGCTGGACATCGGTCTTTCCGATCAATTTACACTCACTCCTGAAGTTCGATTGAGATATTCACCCAACACGGTCATTTACAGCCAATGGGGAGGAATGAATGTTACAGAGGACACTCCCATTTCAGGCAGAGTGACGGGCTTATTTGCATCAATCGGGATTACCTACCTCTGGATCGATTAGGCTGTTTAATATTTATTTTGGAAATCCTCGCACTTTATCCGTTGTCGAAGCTCCCACTCAAGATTTTCTATCAACTTTAAAACGGTTCACTACCCGGTAATCAATCAATTATTTTTTTCCTTCGGCCAAAAAGCGCTTAATTTCCACAATACAATTCCCGCACAGACTGCCACATTAAGGGAGTGTTTGGTGCCAAATTGCGGAATTTCCAATACCCGGTCAGCCATATGAAATATATCATCGCTTACACCCCCCACCTCATTTCCAAATACCACCGCATATTTTTGATCTGTCTCAGGAGTAAAATGCGCAATATCTACTGAAGAGTCTGCCTGCTCTAAAACAATCAGTTTAACTCCCTCTTTCTTCAGGGCACGTGCAAGCTCAACGCCCTCCTTCCTGTATTCCCAGTCGACGGCATCTGTAGCGCCCAATGCGGTCTTTAATATCTCCCGATGAGGGGGAACTGCAGAAATTCCTACGCAATAAATTTTCTCAATTCGAAAGGCATCCGAAGTTCTGAAAATACTCCCGACATTTAGGCCCGACCTTATATTATCCAAAATTACAATAAGGGGAATTTTGGGCACTTGTCTATAAGAGCCAACATCCATTCTGTTTAATTCCTCCAGACTCAATTTTTTCATAATTCTTTTCTATTTCTATCGAGCTAACACTGGTTCCTTTCGCTGCCCGGGCTTTATCACTGCACTTAGGTATAAGTAATACATCTAATTTTTCCGAAATTGTAGTTATGCAACTCTGTCTAAAATAGAAAAACCCGAAATTGCTTTCCGGGTTTTTCTATCTATCTCTTTAATTTACAACTATCTTATCTATTTACAAAGTTCCCGTCAGTCCCTTTCTTTCCAGCAGGGGTTGAATGTCCGGCTCTGATCCACGAAATCTAATATAGAGTTCCATTGGGTCTGCGGTACCCCCTGCAGACAATATATTTTCTCTCAATGATTTGGCAGTTTCCCGGTCGAACAATCCGTTTTCCTTAAAAACAGCATACGCATCGGCGTCCAGCACCTCAGACCATATGTAGCTGTAGTAATTTGAAGAATACCCGCCACTGAATATATGCTGAAAATGCGTACTTCCGTGTCTAAAAGGGATAGCAGATAATTTATCAATATCCTCAGCAACTTTATTCTGGAATTCGTTAACGGGTGTGGTCAAGGGTTCTGTCCTGTGATAATACGCCATATCTAACCAAGATGAGGCGAGGTATTCAACTGTCCTGAATCCAGTTCCAAACAAGGAACTCTCCTCCATACGTTGAACGAGGTCTTCGGGTATCAATTCGCCGGTTTCGTAGTGATAGGCGAACAATTCCAACACTTCCGGCTCGGTTACCCAGTTTTCCATTAACTGCGAAGGCAATTCTACAAAATCCCTGGAGACGGAAGTACCGGCTTGACTTCTGTAATTTACATTTGACATCAAACCGTGCAGTGCGTGTCCCATTTCGTGGTATAGGGTTGATACTTCATCTATACTAAACAGGGCGGGGTCGTCACCTGAAGGAGGAGTGAAGTTGCAAACAATAGTAACCACCGGTGGAACCCTGTTTCCGTCCTCATCTACTGTTTGGGATCTAAAACTGCTCATCCAGGCCCCGGAACGCTTACTCGATCTGGGATAAAGGTCCATATAGAATATACCCAACATAGAACCGTCTTCCTCGATAACTTTATAGGCCTCTACTTCTTCGTGATAAACCGGAATGTCTTCAATCTTCTCAAATTGTATACCCCAAAGTCTTTCGAGCAATTCAAACATTCCATTCACTACATTTTCACTTTCAAAATAAGGTCTAAGCAATTCGTCGTCGATGTCGTATCGAGCAAGCCTCACTTTTTCAGAAAAATATCTCCAATCCCATGCTTCCAATTCAAAATCGTGTCCTTCCAAATTAATCATATCCTGAAGCATTTGCTTTTCGTGATTGGCAACTCTCAAGGCCGGATCCCACAATTGATCCAACAGGTCAATTACTGTCTTGGGATCTTTGGCCATTCCCTCCTCAAGTACAAAATCAGAATGAGTTTCATACCCCAACAATTGCGCACGCTCCAACCTCAGGTTAGTAATTTCAGTTACAATCCTCTTGTTGTCGAATTCGTTGTTGTTATTGCCCCTGTTAATATAGCCCAGTAACATCTCTTTTCGCAAATCTCTGTTGTCGGCATAAGTTAAAAAAGGCATGGCACTGGGAGGGTGAAGGGTAAATACCCAACTGCCTTCCATATCGGCATCTTTGGCGGCCTTGGCAGCACTCGATATCACATTTTCAGGAAGACCCGCAAGATCCTCCTCGTCATCAATTACCAATTGCCAATTATTTACATCGCCGAGGACATTGTCGCCAAATTGCAAAGCCAGTACCGACAAACGGCTATTGATTTCTCTGAGCCTCTCTTTATCCTCTCCAACGAGTCGGGCACCACCTCTGACGAAACTGCGGTAATTGTCTTCCAGTAATTTTAGCTGATCGCTTCTCAACCCGAGTTCATCTTTCTTTTCGTAGAGGGTGTTGACCCTTTCAAAAAGCGCTTCATTTAGGATAATATCGTCTGAATTAGCACTGACCAATGGGGCTGCTTCCTGAGCTATAGACTGTATCTCAGAATTGGTATGAGCGCTGCTCAAATTATAGAAAATCAATAACACTTGCGTGAGTAAACTTCCGCTTTCGTCCATCTTCACTACCGTATTTTCAAAGGTCGGCGGTTCTTCATTTTCCACAATTTCCCTGATGAGATCCTGCTGCGCCTCTATGGCGTATTCTATAGCCGGGAGAAAATGCTCCTCTTCAATTTCATCAAATGGAGGCACCCCGTGCGGAGTATTAAAATCAGTGAGCAGGGGATTTTCCTCTGCCATTTGTTGATTTTCATCCGGCACTGCACAACTGAATAAACAAAAGGTTATAAACATTAATAAATTTTTCATAAATGGTTGATTTTTTGATAGCCCAAAATTACTTAAATTTTGGGAGAGTGTTTTAGAGCAAACGAATATTTCTTAAAATTTATTTGTGATTCGAGCAGGCTTAGGCCTTGAAATTCATCCTGGCGTTGAAACAATGACCACTGCATTTGACTGTAAAGTGATTAGGTTTTGTAAAATTTTATACCCGTGCTGCCCCGGGATGTTTCAAAAGAATATGGTCATGATTTAGCTTTGTACCCACGCAGTCCCTGGCACTTAAAGGGTGGCTCAGCGGACGGATGTTTCGAAAATTTTTTATCTTAATTTAAGGTCGGCTTTGAATAAAATCATATCCATTATTAAATAAAGCGCACCTAATTCTATCTAATCCAACAATTTATTCAAAAAAACTAAAGTATGTTTTACCATAAGTGCGCATTTCGGCGAATCGGGGATGCCCGGAAAAGTCGTGGTTGGGGTTGTGTTCCATAACAAATAGCCCCTCAGTTTTGAGTAAATTGATCTCAAATATCATATCGGGAATCTTGTCAAGCCAGGGCAGAGGATAAGGTGGGCCGGCAAAAATATAGTGGTATTTATGGGTAGAGGATTTTATAAAACCGGCTACATCTGCAAAAACAATATTTATTTTTTCGGTTATTCCCCAATCTTCAGCTGTTTGCGCAACAAACTGAAGACAAGGTCGGTGTTTATCGACGTAAGTCACTTTATTACATCCCCTGCTTATCATTTCAAAACTGTGGCTTCCGGCTCCACCAAAAAGGTCCAGTGCTTCAATCTCTTCAAAATCCAGGCGGTTTTGCAAAATATTAAACAGGCCCTCCCTGGAAAAATCTGTAGTGGGTCTGGTAGGCCATTTACTCGCAGGTGGAATAAATTTTCTCCCCTTTAAAAATCCACTTATTATCCTCATTTCTGAAAATTTGGTAAAAAATTTTAAACCCTAAAATATCGGCTGTGCAGGTCAATACCCACCAATTAGCAGTTCTGTCTGGTGTGAATTTTCGTCGGATCGGGCATCAACTCCTTTGCTTTTATTCAATCTGGTACCGAGATGGATATCCTTGATATAAGACTTGAGCACTTCAAAAAGCTTAGATTTTCCGTGGATAAAGCCATTGATAAACACAGGCACTTCTGAGTCGTGAAAGATCTGTTTTTTAACCCACAAAATGTAATAAAGGGCATCAGCAGGCAACTCAAAACCAAAGAAATTAGCCAATTTGATATCGTTGTGGTGGTAGGCTACAATAAATACTCTCTTATCGATAAAAAAGCAGACCATTTTGGACCAAATCGCAGCAAAGGGAGCCCGGTCAGAATTATTTATTACTACCTTAGAGAGGTGTTGAATTTGGCTTTTCGGCACCACCTGTGAAAAAAACTCAAAATGATCGGCCTGAACCGAAAAAAAAACATGGAGGTTCTTAGCAGTTACCACATCTCTCAAGACAATTTCCCTCTCTTCATTAACCGGCAATTCGCCCAACCAACGTCGGTGATCTCCGGAGTCTGACAATTCGGTTGGAACCACAGTGAAATCGTCTGATGATGATATCACCTGAAAGTCCTTAATATTCAACTGATCAAAGAGATTGAGGACTTCAATACTATTCAGTGGAAATGAAAAATCTTTTTGGTATTGCACCTCACCGCTTTCACTATCGCAAGCCATTACCGAGGCTTCGTTTTTTTTAATTACAACCAGAACATCCACGGTCTGACGAATACCCGGCGGCATCTCAGTATTTTGTTGTTGCATAAGGGTTATTTATTCCCAGTTTCCCGACAAATTGGGGCTGTTCATGTCACCGAATTTCAGCACCCCTTCAGGATCGTATCGGTAATCGTATTTTTGAAAAGATGGATCGGCGTAAGGGCCCATAAATTTGGCCCATTTTACTCCTACCTCCACCACAGCGGTATTGGTCTGTTGGTAGGTAATGGTATCTGCGCTAATGTAAAATTTTTCATTATCGGTAAAAGGAACATAGGGTAAATTATCGAGGTCTATTCCGATGGCTCTTACTGAGTCTATCGCACTGAGTCTGGTGGTGTCTCTTATCACCCCCACTCCGGTAGGATCATCCGGATCCCCAATAAGGGTTATTCTATTAAAACTATCCGTTCTCAAAACGTGAATAAGGGAATCAAAATTATTTGCAAATTGCCCTTTGATATCCCGGTACATTTGCTGTGCAGAGCGGATATCCTTCAATTTATCAACTACCACTGTTGACCTTCTTTCTTTTTCATCCTGAAACGCTATAGGCTCTTTAATAGAATTGATCAAAAGAAAAACCAAGGCTACCACTATAAGAGCTAAAACAATATTCAAAATCAATTTCATCTATATAAATTTTTTCTAAAGCTAAAACTACTGACAACTAATTCAAAAAAAAGAAAATCAATTCGCGCATCTAAAAAATTCCGACATCACAATATTAGGACATATTTTTGAAAAAAATAAGATCTCGACCTTTAAAAATTTATAAATTTTTTAATTTCAAAAAAAGTTAGCCAATCTTTGCGGCCATAAAACGGTCCATTACCAAGAGTAATGCGATCAGAAAAAAGGGTGTATCTTTAAGTTTCACCCTTTTTAAGCATAAGGGATACAAAAATAAATAAATAATGAAATCTCAAAAATCAGGCCCAATAGCAATACTCGCACTGGAGAGTTCCTGTGACGACACGGCTTGTTCCGTAATCGTGGACGGCGTCGTTAGATCCAATGTAATTTCAAGTCAGGAAGTACACAAGAATTACGGTGGGGTGGTCCCGGAGTTGGCCTCACGGGCGCATCTCAGTCAT
>JAGTVA010000099.1 GCA_018224445.1 Saprospiraceae bacterium | reverse complement strand
GGGAATACGATGCGAGTCGCGTGGATTTTACCTTTGAAAAAGACGGCGATTACAGCGCTCAACTAGGTGACCGGTCTGAGGAGGGTACCTATAGATTTATGGGGGAAATGCTCTACACCCATGCAGACGGACAGTCGGAAATAGGGGTAAAACTCCTCCGTCTTGACCGCGATACCATGGTCATGCAAATGAACCGCGGGGGCGAAATGGAATCACTCACCCTGGCCAAAGGGGAGCGGAATTAATTTCATTGTCCAACCGGGTTGTTCCAGATCCACAAAAGAATTGCTGTTCTTTTTAGAGTATGGTGAGATCCGATAATTATTTTTTCCTTACTTTTGACTTTTAGAGGTATTTTCCTCACTCATCAATATTTACAAAAATATGTACACGGGATTTCAACATTTACACTCGACTTTGGCTTATCTCTTTTTGGCCGTAATGGCGGTAGCAATGGTGTATTTCTTTATTGCGTTGATGAAAAACAAACCCTTTACCAACCTTTCCCGCAGATTGGCTTTGGCCGGCTTAATTATAGTTCACCTTCAGCTGTTGGTAGGGGTGGTATTGTACTTTATCTCTCCTATGGGATTTTCAAACTTTGGAGATGAAGCCATGGGAGACGCCCTTCAGCGGTTGTACCTGCTCGAACACCCTTTGATCAATATCATAGGAATAATTTTTATTACCATTGGTTACTCCCTGTCTAAACGGGTTGCGGAACCCGCTGCCAAACACAGAAAGCTACTCCTTTTTTACACGGTGGGATTCGGTCTGATTGTACTTCGAATTCCCTGGCATGTATGGCCTTAATTTAACCCGGATTATCGGGCTTTTTCAAAATCCGCCCTGGAATGTTCTATTACCCTTTTATAGTGGTTCTCGTACACGGGAATAATTTTACTGATCTCAAACTTTTGGGCTTGTTTAAATGCATTCTCCCTGAAGAGTGCGAGTTTTTTGGGATCGGATAAAATAGAAAGTGCAGCTTCCGTCATGCCTTCTACATCGTCGGGATCTCTCATATATCCGCAATAGCCGTCGACAATCACCTCCGGAAGGCCTCCTACATTGGAGCTGACAACGGGCACTTTACAGGCCAGGGCCTCGAGAGCCGACAATCCAAAACTCTCGCTCTCCGATGGAATGATAAAGAGATCGGATATGGCGAGCAGTTCTTCTATGGCGTCTTGCTTGCCGAGAAAAATTACGTCGTGGCATATTTTCAATTCCCGGCAGAGGTTTTCCAAGTTGTTGCGCTCCGGGCCATCTCCCACCAACAACAATTTGGAGGGAAAGTTTTTGTGAATTCCGTCGAATATTCTGATGACATTGTCCACTCGTTTGACCTTTCTGAAATTGGAGGTGTGCATCACGATCAACTCTCCATTGGGAGTGATGGCTTTTCTGAAATGCGCTTTGTTCTTCCGGTTGAACCGGTTAAAATCGATAAAATTGGGAATGACCTCAATCTCCCTGGAAATTGAAAATTGGTCCAGCGTACTGTCTTTCAGTTGTTGTGAAACAGCAGTGACGCCGTCAGATTCGTTGATGCCAAATTCAACCACGGGCGCGTAAGAGGGATCATTCCCCACAATGGTGATGTCCGTGCCGTGCAATGTGGTGACAATGGGTAAGTGCACCCCTTTGGATCGAAGGATCATTTTAGCGAGATAACCCACGGTAGCGTGTGGGATAGCGTAATGCACGTGTACAAGATCCAGTTTTTCGTGCAGGACCACGTCTACCAGTTTGCTGGCCAGAGCTGAATCGTAGGGAGAATAATCAAACAGCGGGTAATCTATGGGATTGACCTCGTGGTAAAATATATTTTTGTGGAAGCCCGTCAATCTCGCCGGTCTTCTGTAGGTAATAAAATGAATTTCATGTCCCCTGTCCGATAGAGAAATACCGAGTTCTGTGGCCACTACTCCGCTTCCCCCATAAGTGGGATAACAAACAATACCTATCCGCATCTGATTATTTTTTTTATATATCAAACGGTCCACGACCGCTTTATTTTCTGCCAACCACAAAGGTTTTACTTTAAATTTCATCTCAAGGCTAAAGGACACTTGGAATATTTCTCGTCCCCACAGGAACAATTAATGTGCTCTGTGCCCTCTGTTCCTCTGTGGTGAGCCAAAAAAGTTCAAATTTAAACAGATCAAACGGTCCACGACCAACATATTTTATGCCGGCCACAAAGGGGGACCCTGTGGAATACCACTATGTGGTAGCTGCTCCGCAGCTATTCCGCTGGGTAAATATTTAAATTTCTCGTCGGCAGTTAACCGTTTCTAAAAAATTTAAACAGATGAAACTCTCCTCCGCATCTATATTCAAACATTATGAACAATTATTTGTTTTGACCCTTACAATTAATGAAATGTGAAGTGACGGAAAATGGCGGTTTATTCTATTAGTGATCTCGAGAAATTAACGGGTATAAAAACTCACACCATACGCATGTGGGAAAAGCGCTACCAGCTTATCAAACCCTCGCGTACCCCCACCAATATAAGATATTACGACGATGCCGACCTCCGTTTTTTAATGAACGTGGTCCTGCTCAATAAAAACGGATACAAAATTTCCAAGATTGCAGAGATGGAGGAGGAGGAAATCAATCGGAAAGTGGTCCAACTCACCGCGGTGAAGAAAGACAATCAGGACAACCTCATCGATGCCATTACACTGGCCATGATAGATTTGGACGAGGTGAAATTTCACCAGATCATCGATAAACAAATCGAAGAAAAGGGAATGGAAAAAACAACCATTGAGTTGTTTTTTCCCCTGCTCGATAAAATAGGAGTGCTGTGGTTGGCGGGAACTATTAAGCCCGCCATGGAAAACTTCATTACACTGCTCATACGTCAAAAGCTGGTTTCAGCTATTGATGGGATTCCCCCTGAACAGTACGAGAATTCAATCAAATTTCTGATCTATATGCCCGAAGGAGAAACCCAGGAATTAAGTTTTCTCTTTATTCACTACATCCTGCTCTCCCGGGGATACCGGGTGATCAATCTCGGTACCCAAATCACCATCCTAGACCTGCAGGACGCCTATAACATACACAAACCGGAGTATATTTTTACCATGATCAACGAAGCTCAAACCAAGATTGATCTCAAATCCTATCTCGGGGAAATGGAAATGTACTTCCACAAATCTACGATTTTAATATCCGGTTATCAGACGGCCATCCAGACCTACGATATCCCGGAAAATACCCATGTCCTCAGCAGCATGATCAATCTGTTGGATTTTTTGGATGAACTAAAAAAAAAGCAGAAAATAACACCCACGGTAAAAACTCATAACGTTTACAGTTCTACCGTTTAGTTTAGCGAACGAATTATTCCTTCCTCAACCAATAAAATATTTATTCCTTAAATAAAAAAACCACCAATCAGATTAAAGTTAATTATGGATTTGAAGGGGAGGTTTTTTTCCTCATCTATGAGGATACACAAAAAATTACACAATCCCACTAGAAATAGTCAAAAACAGTCGGCAGAGGATACAAGAATTGGGTCTCATCCTATTCACCGCAGCTCATCCAATCGAAAATTATATTCAAATAATAAATGGAAAATATCTATATTAGAACATAGCCACTTTTTTTATTATTTACAAAGGTTAAGTTCATTTCAAAAATTTTATACTTATTCATTTTGTCCAATAAAACAGTATTGTTCTTTGTAGGTTGGTATATGACCAATTTCTTACAACACACAAAAGGTAAGAACTCTTTTAAATCCAGGCTAGTGGTCTCGTCAAGCCATTACAAGTCGGGTCAAGTGAGTGGTAGTGGTAGATTTGTTTTGGAAAATTTCAAAATATTGGTATGTGTATAATTCAGTTGGAATTATACTGGCTGGATAGGTTCACGCAAAGACCACGCTAAGAAATCGCAAAGGTATCGCTAAGGAATTAGGGGAAGATCAGGTGTACCTGGTTGGCGTACAATAACCTCAGCGTCTTCTTCATAGAAGAACGAAACATTAAATCTACCCTGAATATCCTATATTTAACCTGTATATTGATTATGAACAAGTTAATCCTTCCCGACCTCTGCGTGAAAAAGAAGGCCCTAAAACTCATTTCATTTTTCTAATAATTGTCGGCTCTATTCTGAGAACTATCCTTGAATGCATGATTATATTAATGGTTTTTTATCGTGTTCTTATTTTTTGTAGTCTCTTCATATCACTTCCCCAGGTGACTCACATCATTTAACGGTTCCAGCCCATTCCCCATTTTTGTATCTCAAAGAGAGAAAACAGGAATTAGACCATGGCTGAAGAGCAAATGGTACATACCGATCGTGTCCATTCCTCCACCATTCGCAAAAAGGTGGACTGCTACCACTGTGGCGATGCCGTTCCAGACGAACGCTTTGCCGACGGAGATAAAAAATTTTGCTGTAACGGCTGCTACATGGCCTATAGACTGATTCAATCCGCCGGCCTCGAATTTTACTACGAGGAGGAAAAAAATCCCCTGTTGGAGCGAAAGCGAATCGACTTTGAGCCGGGTAAATTTGCCTATCTCGAAAATACGGACATCGCCTCCAAACTCATCAAATACCGAGACGGGTCAATCTACCAGATATGGTTGGAACTACCTACCATTCACTGTGCTTCGTGCCTCAGGGTTTTGGAAAACCTCCATCGTTTTGACTCCGGGGTGATCAAGGTAGGTGTCAACTTCGAAAAACGCAATGCGCACATCCTTTTTGACAGCGATAAAATAAGCCTCAGAAAACTGGTGCAGCTCCTGGCAACCATCGGATATGAACCCAATCTCTCACTGGAAAAACTGACCGGAGATCAACCCCAACAAGCCCACCGAGACCTGCTGTACAGGCTGGGTGTGGCGGGATTTTGCTTCGGGAATATTATGCTGTTGAGCCTGCCGGACTACCTGGCGGGTTCAGCCGGATTGGAAGCACAGTTGGGGGAGTGGTTTAAATACCTGTCTCTGGCTCTTTCCCTACCGGTTTTTTTCTACTCGGGAAATGCTTTTTTCAAGCCTGCCCTCTCCGGTTTAAAAAAGGGGTACGTCAATATGGATGCACCTGTTTCACTGGCCATACTCGCCACTTTTGTCCGATCCGTAGTCGATGTGCTTTTCGGTTTTGGGACGGGCTATTTTGACAGTATGTCCGGCATTGTGTTTTTTATGCTGGTGGGGCGCTTTCTTCAATCTCGAACCCATACTTCCCTCTCCTTTGACCGGGATTTTAGATCGTATTTTCCGATTGCCATCGACACCTTGGTCAAGGATGAATTTGTCCCCAAAGCCCTGCCGGATCTCGTCGCGGGCGATATCATCCGCATCCGACCGGGGGAAATCATACCCGGAGACGGTGTGGTACTGGACGGAGAGGGACATATCGATTACAGTTTTGTCACGGGCGAGTCGGCTGTGACAAAAGTGAAAAAAGGAGAAAAAGTGTATTCAGGAGGACGTCAGACCCGAATCTTGCTCACGGTACAACTCACCAGTGAAGTAGCTCAGTCCTACCTCACCAGTTTGTGGAATAAAGACGCTTTTAAGAAAAAAAGCCAACACAGAATGGAGCGCTTTGATCGCTGGGGCCGCGATTTCACCTGGGTCATTATAGGCATCGCTATTACAGCAGGCGTAGTCTGGCTTTTTATCGACCCTGTAAAGAGCCTTGACGCCGCCACCGCGGTATTGATTATTGCCTGTCCCTGCGCGCTGCTGGTAACGGTGGCTTACACCCACGGACACTTGCTCAACGTATTATCCCGCAACCATTTTTACCTGAGAGATTCGGGAGTACTCAGTATCCTCGCCAAGCCGGAAGTGATGGTTTGGGACAAGACGGGCACGCTCACCAGTCAACAAAAATTCACCGCTACCTACGAGGGAAAAAGCCTGAATGAGCTCGACACCATAGCCCTCGCCTCCGCAGCCAATCTGTCGCTCCACCCCCTGAGCAGGATGGTGGTGACTCAGCTCGACACCACCGACCGAATGGAGGTGAAAAAATTTGAGGAGATAACCGGCGAGGGCATATCGGCTGAGGTCAACGGTCATCGCTACCGATTGGGCAGCCGGGAGTTTATCCTGGCAGAAAAAGAAAAAACAGAGAAAAAGGGATCGAGGGTCTACTTGGAAAAAGACGGCGATTACCTCGGTCATTTTGAAATGATTCACCACTACCGACCGCAAGTTCTCTCTGTCCTCAAGAAAATCAGTACCCGGTTTAAAAACATCGTACTCAGCGGAGACAACAATGCGGAGGAGGAAAACCTCCGGGCAGTTCTGGGTTCCCAGGTGGAGTTGAAGTTTCATCAACTCCCCTCAGACAAACTGGAGTACCTGAAAAAATTAAAGGAGGAGGGAAGCCGCACCATTATGATAGGGGATGGCCTGAACGATGCAGGAGCGCTGCGTCAAAGCGACTTTGGCATAGCGGTAACCGATCGGTTGAACAACTTCACCCCCGCCAGCGACGGCATCATCCAGGGAGAGCAACTGAAGCGCATGCCCGACTTTATCCAACTGGCTGCACTCGGTCAGAAATTAATCGCCGGGGTATTTGCCTATTCTGCCATTTACAATATAGTGGGCATCTGGTTTGCAGTGCGCGCTGAACTCTCCCCTATGATTGCCGCCATCATTATGCCCCTGAGTTCCATCAGCATTATTTTGATCACCTTTGCCGGGGTGTATCTTTTCTCCAAAAAATTGAATTTGTAATTTTGGCATTTAACCAGTAAAACCAAACAGGCGAGTTTGAATTCTGAGAAAACGATTAAATTTGTGAATTTAGCGGCTGGCATCTTAAAATAATTTAAAGTAATTTTGGCGTAAAAAAAAACCTCATGAAAAAACTGAAGTTTACTACCCACATCCAGGCTTCCCCGGAAAGAGTATGGAAATGTCTGTGGGATCCTGAAGATTACAAAATATGGACCCATTTTTTTCACGAAGGGAGTTATTACCGAACCGATGGATTTAAAGAGGGAAATAAAATACACTTTCTCACTCCCGAAGGCGATGGATTGTGCAGTAGGTTTGTCAGTATCGTAGAAAACAAACACCTGTCCCTTAAACATTTGGGAGAGATTAAAAATTATAAGGAAATGCCCATTAAAGATGAGACCAAATCCTGGGCGGGAGGTATGGAAACCTATACCCTCCAGCCAGTAGAAGGGGGCACTAAAGTAGTGATAACCACAGACATCCTGGAGGAGTACATCGAATTCATGAACACCACTTACCCTCTTGCTTTGAGTGAATTAAAACGAATTTCTGAACAAAAATAAAAACGATGACCACAGTAAACGTATACCTCAATTTTAACGGCAATTGCGAAAAAGCATTCAATTTCTATCAATCAGTTTTGGGTGGTGAATTCACCTACAAGGGTAAATTTGGGGAGATGCCACCACAGGAGGGAATGCCTCCCCTGGCCGACGCAGACAAGGACAAAATAATGCACATCAGCCTGCCCATCAGTAAAGAGACCGTACTCATGGGAAGCGATACCCTCGAGGCATTTGGACCCAAATCTGTAGTGGGAAACAATTTTTCCATATCCATCAATACCGATAGCACACAAGAGGCGGACAGGCTATTTAAAAAACTCTCTGAGGGTGGAAAGGTCATTATGGCGATGGAAAAAACCTTTTGGGGAGCTTACTTTGGAATGCTCACCGACAAGTTTGAAATCAACTGGATGATCAATGTAGACCTGGAGGAGGGGCATTGATTAGCCGGGCAAAAAGGTATTTAAGGCGTGACAATAACACAGATTTGGAATCCTTTTATCCATTTTGGCCGGGTTTTTGCAAGAATTATAAGGTAGGTTAAGGTATCTTTACACCGGCAACACGGAAGTGGATGATTTATTGACCCCTGTGGCGATCAGTTGAATCCCCCTCCCTTGCATTGCGATATAGGGGCAACGTATGCAAATTAAAAACCATTTTCTTTTTATCCTATCGGTTGGAGTGGGATTGATGTTTACCGCTTGTGACTCGGATGAGATCCTCATCAATGAGGAAAGGCCGACGTCCTACCTCACTGTTGATGATCACGACGATTATTACACCTACGCGGGTGAGCCGGAATCCATTGCTTACCCCAATCCCATACATATTTTGTATAATGAGGGATATGTATCGGGTTATGACGAAGTCAGAGGCATCCCCGCCTGGGTGGCCTACCGCGTTTTTAATGTCGAGGAATACCTCACTTTTGACCGTCCCAGTCGATTTTTAATAGATATCCGGACAGAAAACCAAATATCACACGACGAATACACCCACTCGGGCTTCGACAGAGGTCACCTGGCCCCCAATTTTGCCGTAGTGACCAGATATGGACTGGACGCCCAGATAGAATCGTTTCTGATGACCAACATTGTACCCCAAAAGCCGGCATTAAACCGACAATGGTGGGAGAGATTGGAGAGGCTGATTGCCAGAGATTACTCCGAGGCATACGATAACGTATGGGTGTTGCTGGGCCCCGTTTTTAACGATACTGGAAATTGGTTACAGGGAAACAAAGTAAAAGTTCCCACCCATTTTTACAAAATCATCAAGGCCGAAAAGAACGGAGTTTTTGAAATGAAGGCTTTTTTAGTACATCAAGAGGTGGAAGGCAGTGAGAATCATGAACCCTATCTCACTGCGGTAAAAGATATAGAGGACCTCACCGGATTGAATTTTAACCCCTTGTTAATTGAAACCTTTGCGGACAGCCTTGAAAATCAAAAGGCGCAATGGATGTGGTAAAAATTTTTTGCTTTTAGAATTTCGCTGATTTTTCTTTTTAGAAGGCTTCGGTTGACGGGTGTGGGTAATTCTACACCCCTTTTCCCAAAGTATATTTCCATGTCACCTCCCGCGAGGCGGGACAAGCTCTTCGGGCTTGGCTCACCTTACCGCTTCGCCGTTCGCTTATTCGAAAATTCTCAAAAGGTCAATTCCAGGGTTTGGTGTAGTCAGTTAAGGAGGGTCTAAAAAATTGAACGGGGAAAGCCTCGTAGAGGCGACACCTTTGAAGCAAAGAGATACCAACACCCTTAGAAGCCGCAGAGGGGTGACATCTTAGTTAGTGTGTACCAAAATTGAAAGATTGGGAAAATTCATAGCCTGCCATATTGATTTCGCGCAAAGGCGCGAAGGCGCAGAAGTAGCTCACCCGCAAAGCCTGCCCACTGTCTGAACCACTGGTTTATTTGATTTATGAGTCCCTTATTTTGCCAGGTCGCTCATATGATAATTCTCAAATTACTGATCCGGTAATTTTGTACGTTTAGTGATGAGGATGATTGCCCTGAAAGGGCTGCATAATAATACCCTCAGGCTTTGTCTGAGGTGTAGTATCCACCAAAATTTGAGTCCTGTAAGGACGATTTAATATTGGGACATCTGGATCCTAATTTAAACCTAACCTTCTTTTATTTGATTTATGAGTCCCTTCCAAAAACCCATTTCTATTCCGAATGGCTGCAAAATCTAATATCTTCGTTATCGGATAAAATCTTTCCTCCACGTAGCTATACTTCGGCTTTGCTCAGTAACCTTGGCTACGCCTGCGGAATATTTCACCCGATGCCTCGATCTTGAATGTGCAAGCCCACCCGCTATAAGGCCTTCCCGCCCTCTTCGAGGTTCGGTCATTTGGAGATCCCCCGGATCTCCATCCTGCGGAACCATTCCCTCACTCACTTGAATGTCCCCCAGACATTCACCCTTCGGGATCGTTCGCTCATTCTCATGACGAAAGGGTTTTGGAGGGGACTCATTTTTGGATTTCGCTGATTTTCAGGGGTCTATTTATATTGTAGAGGGCATCGGTTGACGGATGAGGTACATAAAACCCTTTTAGATTTAGAGTCACACAACCGTGTGACTCTAATGATTTTGTCATTCCATACCATATCGGGTTATTCCACACTGGTTCACCCTGTGGAATAACGGTACGCGTTAGCTGCTCCGCAGGTATTCCACAGGGTGAATTTTCAATTCTTGTCATCACTGCCCATCATTTAATCATATAAATCTGACTGGCTCACCCACCCGCTATTAGGCCAGCCCACCCTCTTAGAAGTTCACTCAAATCTGGTCTCATCAACTCCCCAAAGAAAAATCACCTCCAACCCGACACCCACTTCAATAACTTGAGTTTGAAAGATGAATACGGGGGATATTTTACAGGTGGTTCAGGCCAAAATCCACGGTCCAGGATGCTTTTGAGGTGAGAGAAAGTCCTGAACCCCGCTTCGCCGTGGTATTTCCCCATTCCGCTTTGACCGGTCCCTCCGAAGGGAAGTTTGCTGTGGGTGATGTGCATGATGGTGTCGTTAATGGCTCCTCCCCCGAAGGAGAGTTCGCTTAAAATCCTGTCTCTGACCTTTTTGTTTCCGGTAAAAAGATAAAGCGCGAGGGGGTTGGGAAACTGTCGGACTGTATCGATGATATCGTCCGTCTTTTCGAAGGTGATGACGGGTAATATCGGTCCAAAAATTTCCTCTTGCATGACGGGATCTGAGAGCTTCACATCCACCATCACCGTAGGTTCAATAAATCTTTTTTCTCTATTCCAATTCCCACCGATCACTACCTTGTCCTTTTCAATCAATTGAATCAATCTCCCGAAGTTTTGGTCGTTCACGATCTTCACGTAGTTGTCGTTTTCGGGTCGGTAATCAAAAGCGGAGATATACTCTCTGATTTTTTCGATCAACTCATCCCTTACCGATTGATGCACCAGTATATAATCCGGGGCGATGCAGGTCTGACCGGAATTCAGAAATTTTCCCCACACAATTCGTTTGGCACAGGAATCCAGATTGCTGTCCGGTGCGACTATGGCCGGGCTCTTCCCTCCCAGTTCCAGGGTGACGGGAATCAGTTTTTTGGCAGCGGCCTCATAGATTATTTTTCCCACGCGGGTACTCCCGGTAAAAAATATTTTATTGAAGTCCATTTTGAGAAGTGCAGTGGTTTCCTCCACTCCGCCCTCTATTACTTTCAGGTAATCCTCCGGGAAATGGTCTCCTATCATTTTGGCTATCACCGCCGAGGTATGGGTGGTGATTTCGCTGGGCTTGATAACCGCGGTATTTCCGGCAGCCATACACGGAATAAGTGGGGCTAGGGTCAGTTGTATGGGATAGTTCCACGCGCCGATTATAAGTGCTGTCCCTAAGGGCTCGGGGACGAGGTAGCCCCTTGACGGAAAATTTATGAGGTTGGTTCCCACTCTTTTTTTGCGGGACCATTTTTTCAGGTTTTTTAGTGCATCGGAAATATCCAATGAGAGCACTGCGAGTTCGGTAGCAAAAGTTTCAAATTCGCTTTTTCCAAAATCTTTTTGAAGTGCTTGGTATAATTCCCCTTCGTGTGATTGTAGGGCAGCTTTTAGTTTTTTCAACTGAGCTTTCCGAAAAGCCAGGTCCCGGATCTCACCTGAATAAAATTTCTCCTTCTGCTTTTCAATTACTCGCTCATATCCAAAATTATCCATAAGTTATCGGTTGTGGTTTCCGGAGTGAAGATACTCTTTTCAATGTATTTACAATCAATATATCCTGCCAAATTTAATTTTTAAATAGCGATTTAACTCCTATGATTTCGGTCAACGGCATAGGTGATTTATGTCATTTTGCCCGTTGACCTCAAGTATTTATTAGCCTAAAACCTACTTCTATCTTAGCGCCGTAAAAAAATTGAGAAGGCGTATGGGTGTCATTGTGATTTTAATGCTGGCGAGTATAGGGGTGGCGGGAGTATTTCTGATCGGTTTTTTGTGGGCTTTAAAAAGCGGGCAATACGACGATGCGGAAGGGCCTGCAGTTCGAATTCTCTTCGACGACAAGCCATTGGAAGAGGATAAAACCAATACAGACCAAGACTGATTTAACCAAAAATTCATCCCTGAAATCCGTGGGGATGACTCCAATCGGTCAGCAGCAAAATAAGTTACTTGGATAAACTCTTACTTTAAAAAATTAAAGAATTCGGACTATGCAGTTGGAAAGATTCAGTTATGACAACAAGATTGTAAAGATGTTTACCTACGCCACTATTCTCTGGGGAATGGTGGGTTTTTTAGTGGGTCTGTTAGCGGCCTTACAACTCGTTTTTCCCACACTAAACTTTATGGCAGAGCTCACTTATGGAAGGGTACGGCCCCTTCATACCAATGCGGCAATTTTCGCTTTTGTGGGCAACGGTATTTTTATGGGTGTGTATTATTCGCTGCAGCGCCTGTGCAAGGCCAGGTTGTGGAGCGACAAGCTGAGTTATTTTCACTTTTGGGGGTGGCAAACCATCATTGTAGCTGCAGCGGTTACGTTGTTGTTAGGTTTTACGCAGGGAAAGGAGTACGCAGAGCTGGAATGGCCCATTGATATTGCCATAGCTGTGGTTTGGGTGGCCTTTGGAATCAATATGATGATGACCATACTCAAGAGGAGAGAAAATCATCTCTATGTGGCCATTTGGTTTTACATTGCCACCTGGGTAACGGTGGCCATGTTGCACATTATTAACTCCGGCGCCCTGCCCCTGCATTTTATGAAGAGCTACTCTGCTTATGCAGGTATGCAAGATGCACTCGTACAGTGGTGGTATGGACACAATGCGGTGGCCTTTTTCCTCACCACACCTTACCTCGGATTGATGTACTATTTCCTGCCAAAAGCAGCCAACCGTCCGATTTACTCCTACAGACTTTCCATTATTCACTTTTGGGCACTCATTTTTATTTATATCTGGGCCGGCCCTCACCACTTGTTATACACTTCTCTCCCCGATTGGGCGCAATCTCTCGGTGTGGTATTTTCACTCATGTTGATATTTCCGAGTTGGGGTGGTATGATCAATGGATTGTTTACCCTGCGAGGAGCCTGGGATAAGGTGCGGGAAGATCCTGTATTGAAATTCATGGTGGTGGCAGTTACCGCCTACGGTATGTCCACTTTTGAAGGGCCGATGATGTCTCTCAAAAACGTCAATGCCATCAGTCACTATACGGACTGGACCGTCGCACATGTACACGTGGGAACCCTGGGGTGGAATGGCTTTCTTACTTTCGGAGTACTGTACTGGTTAATCCCCAGGATTTTTCAGACAAAAATGTATTCCACCAAGCTGATGAATGCCCACTTCTGGATAGGAACACTGGGAATTATAGTCTATGTCATTCCGCTGTATTGGGCGGGATGGACCCAGAGTATTATGTGGAAAACCTTTACTGCCGACGGTATATTGCAGTACAACTTTCTGGAAACGGTGACGCACATTTTGCCCATGTACGGTTTGAGGGCCTTCGGAGGATTCCTTTATATCGTCGGGGCAGCTTTGATGGTTTACAACGTGATCAAAACGGTACAAACGGGAAAATTGTTAGATAACGAGCCCGCTGAGGCTGCTCCAAGACTCGGTTTGAAGGCGGTGGATCAAAAATATCAGGGAGCCCACTGGCACAGGTGGATTGAGAGAAGGCCTATACAGCTGTTGGTACTCAGTCTGATTCTGGTATCCATTGGAGGCCTGGTGCAGATAATTCCCGCTTTTCTTGTAAAATCGAATGTACCTACTATAGAATCGGTACAACCCTATACCCCTTTGGAACTCCACGGCCGGGATATTTATGTACAGGACGGATGTTACAACTGTCACTCTCAGATGATCCGTCCATTCAGAGATGAAGTAGCTCGCTACGGCGAGTATTCCAGGGCAGGTGAATTTGTATACGACCATCCCTTCCAATGGGGTTCGAAGCGCACGGGTCCAGATCTGGCTCGGGTGGGTGGAAAATATCCGGACTCCTGGCACTACTACCACATGATTGATCCCACCTCTATGGCACCGGGGACCATTATGCCCGCCTATCCATGGATGACCTGGAGAGAGATAAAGGTAGATCGCACTCCGCAAATGATTCGGGCCATGCAGTCGCTGGGTGTACCCTATCCGCAGGGCTACGACAAAAAGGCCGTAGATGACCTGCACGATCAAGCCAACGAAATAGCGCAAAACATCAAAGACCAAACAGGGGAAGAGGTAGTACCCACTTCTGAGATTGTAGCGCTGATCGCCTATTTGCAGAGATTGGGTACTGACATGAAGAAAGAGGCTCCAAGGGCTGAACAAGTGGATGAATAATAAATAAATTTTATGAATCAATTGCTGGTATGCTGCGATAAAGTTGGTAAAAGAAAGGAGAATATTTTTCCATAAAGCATCCAGGCACAGACTAAAAATTAAAGCAAATGAAACGGTCTATGAGCGAACGATCTACTGAAAGTAGGTGGAGGTCCGGGGGACCTCCAAGTGAGTGAGGGAATGGTTCCGCAGGATGGAGATCCGGGAGATCTCCAAATGACCGAACCTCGAAGAGGGCGGGAAGGCCTTATAGCGGGTGGGTTGGCAAATTTCTCGTCGGCAGTTTTAGGT
>JAGTVA010000098.1 GCA_018224445.1 Saprospiraceae bacterium | reverse complement strand
TAGTTGCAGAAGTAACCGATCTGGAATTGCTTGGAAACATCATCAACGATCCTGAAAATCAGGAAATAAAAAATTCACATATAATAGAACCCGTTACCATGTCACGGCAGGTTGATTTATAATACTGGTGGTCAACAAGAAAAATAAGATGAAAGACTAACTGCTTTCAGCAATATGTAGATACCAAAAAATTGGATGAAGCAAATTAAGGTATTGTTTTCATGATTTGATAAACCATAAAAACGAGGGGGTTGATAAACTGATTAAAAATGATGGATGTTTTTGGTAATAAAAACTAAGCACAAAAACATAAAAAAACACTGCTTAAACCACCCTCGAATCGAAACTTTTTGCTCGATTGCTTAGCGAATTGCCCTAAGAACAATCAAGCTCGCCCGCTGGCCCTGTTCTTATAAGGGACGCTACAGGCAATCAAATTAAAGACTTATGAAATACCTTAATATAATAGCCTCTGCTCAGCTGTCACCTGTATTCTTAAACAAAGAAAAAACAGTTGAAAAAGCATGTAAGGCAATCATTGAAGCAAGAGAGAAAGGTGCCAGGTTGATTGTTTTTCCTGAAGCATTTGTTTCTGGTTACCCAGACTGGGTGTGGCTTATTCCAAATAGCAAAGGCGCTGAATTAAACGAACTATATGTAAAACTCGTAGAAAATGCTGTTTGCATTCCTGACAATTCGACAAACAAGCTCTGTGAGGCGGCAAAAGAGGCAAATATTAGCGTAGTTATGGGAATGCATGAACGAAATACAGAAACAAGCGGATCGAGTCTATACAACAGCTTATTATTCATTAACAATCAAGGTGAAATTACGGGTAAACACCGAAAACTTATCCCAACAGGAGGCGAACGACTTATTTGGGCCCAGGGCGATGGATCTACATTCAAATCTTACGATACCGAGGCAGGTAAAATTGCCGGTTTGATTTGCTGGGAAAATTACATGCCTCTAGCTCGAAATGCGGTTTACGAAACAGGAGCTCAAATATTGGCAGCTCCAACATGGGACAAGAGTCCAAACTGGTTGCAATCCATGCAGCATATTGCTCGTGAAGGAGGAATATTTGTAGTTAGCACATGTATGGCAATCCGCAAAGATGATATTCCTGACGAATACAATTTTAAAAATCTTTATCCGGCAGATAGAGAATGGATCAATACAGGAAACAGCTGCATCATAGATCCGAAAGGGAGAATTATTGCCGGACCATTGGAGGCGGAGGAAGGAATTCTCTATGCCGATATCGATCTAAATACCATTATTGAGGCAAAGCGCATGTTTGATGTTGTTGGTCATTATGCTCGACCAGATGTTTTTAATTACTCATTGAAAAATAAACCGTAAAAAATACAGTATGTCAAATTTAAATACGCGTGCTAGCGCACTAGCAGATCGCTTATTACTAGGAGCGAACTCACTAGCCACTTTCGCTGAAGGATTATCTGATTTGGAATGGAATACACCTGTTTTAGGAGATGGTCGAACCATTGGAGTCGTTATTCATCACGTAGCGAGCGTCTATCCGATAGAAGTAGAACTAGCAAAAATTCTTAGCAATGGAAATCCAATTACCGAAGTTACCAAGGAGGCAATTGATAAGATGAATGCCGAACATGCTATTGAAAACAATCAGACAGACAAACAGAAGACAATTAAATTACTGAAAACCAATAGCGAAAATGCTGCTAACGCTGTTAGAGGATTTAAAGATGAGGAGCTCGATAATTCAGCCCCAGTATCCTTATATTTTGATGCTCCTCTCACATGCCAGTTCTTCATCGAAGACCATGCTCTCCGACATAGTTTCCATCATTTATACAGAATTCAAAAAACAGTTAACAAATAAAACCAAACAAAATGGAAAAAATATTTGATCCCATTCATTACAAGTCTACCACAAGAGAACAATGGCAAACAGCCGCAGAGGCTTGGCATCGCTGGCATCCTACCTTGAAAACTTGGTTGGGTCCTGCCACAGACTTGATGCTTGAAATGGCGAAGGTACAAGAAGGTTTTCGAATATTGGACGTGGCAGCTGGCGCTGGAGAACAATCAATAACTGCAGCTGAAAAGGTTGGGCCAAACGGTTATGTTTTAGCAACTGATATTGCTCCAAAGATTCTCGATTTTGCATTAGAACTTGCTGCTGAGAAAGGAATAAGTAATATCGAGATTAAAGAAATGGATGGCGAAAATCTTACTGTTCCTGACAACTCATTCGACACCGTTATTTCAAGGGTGGGCTTAATCTTTTTTCCAGACCAGCAAAAAGCACTTAAAGAAATGCTGAGAGTTTTGAAGCCGGGTGGATATGTAGCTGCGATAGTTTACTCTACGATCGACAAAAATAAATTCTTCTCAACCCCTGTTTCCATTATAAGAAGGAGAGCGCAACTTCCACCTCCATTAGCAGGACAGCCGGGACCTTTCAGCCTAGGTGGCGAAGGTGTATTGGATGAGGTATTCAAAAAAGCTGGTTTTGTGAATGTAGAGTCAAAGGTTGTTAATGCACCTGTAGAAATGCCGAGCGCTAAAGATTGTGTTCGCTTTGAATATGAATCCTTTGCTGCTTTACATCAAATGTTGAAAGGATTATCTGATGATGAAAAAGCAGCGGCATGGCAAGAGATTCAAGATGAATTATCAATGTTTGAAAATACAAATGGATTTACAGGACCATGTGAATTAGTAGTTGGCGTTGGACAAAAACCTCTAGACTAAGAATAACTACCACCTACAACACGGGTTTTGCAAAATGGCAGGTTAAGTACTTCTATGTAAGTGAAGGGTTAAACCAAGCACTTTGCTTCTAATAAACATTTGGGTTGAAAATCCGCCACTTCGCAAAGCCCGAAACCGTTATACTTAACGAAAATGAGAACTCTAATATTAATATTTTCCCTACTTTCTACTAACCTATTTGCTCAACAATCAACCGAATGGCTCAACTCACTCGAGAAACCAGAATTTCCAATGTTTGATGAGTTAAAACCTCTGAACAAACTATACGAATACACTCATTATGATTTGTCCTAAATACTTAAGCCAAGGTCAGAATTCATTGGATACATAGGGTTTGACTACAGAAGAATTCATATCAACTTCAAAGCAATTAAAAGAAGTGGTACAACACCAAATTTGTATTACATAAGTGGCAAATCGACTGTTGCAAATAACACTCGTGATTTTGAAAGGACGATAACAATTGAACAGTTCCGTGAATTCAAGAATATGTACTATGGAGTTGACAGTATCTATTTAGAGGCAGAATTTAAAGCTCAAGGAATAGCTATTGGAACGTATAAATTCAGTGCACATCCTAGACAAAAACATGTAGGAACTTTTCAAGGGATTATGACTCTCTGGTGGTATTTGGACAAAAACGGAAATATACGATATTATAAGCTGAATAGTCTTTCGGACCGGTATAAAAATAACCAATATATAGGATATTGGACCGAATATGGAAAATTAAATTCAAAAGTTTGTAACTTGGGCGAACATCGAATCCCATTTTCGGTTGACTTGTACTTGGGAGCAGGCAAATTCTAAGTAAATCCTAAATACTATAATAAAGGTTGGGAAGATTTCAACCGAAACTTAAAAAGGCCATAACAAAACCAATGACCCTATTTTTTAGAAAAATAATAAACTTAAAACTGTGCGCTGACACCCCTTTAGGGGTTGGGGGCAAGCGTGGGCATCAAACCTAAGATCTTTGCAACAATCCCCATTTTTTGTTACTAATTGATAAATAAGAGGTTAATACACACATTATTTCAGTAATAGCCTTTATAAATTGGAAAAACAAATGGAGTAGGTTTCTAAACAACTTGCCGACCTAATTTTAGGAAACCATTATGTGCAAATCTTACTCCCACAAAAAAAAGGGGCTAAGCATTGTATATGCCTAACCCCTTGATTTTCAATGTGGGCCCACAAGGACTTGAACCTTGGACCTCCTGATTATGAGTCAGATGCTCTAACCAACTGAGCTATGGGCCCTCATTCTCTTCGAACGAAACGCAAAATTACTGCTTTCCCGGGAATTAATCAAAACAATTTTTCCATTCCTTTTTTTAAATGGATAAAAATAGTAAATCGATGAGTGCATTTCACCAACCTGGCTGGGGTCCAAAGTATTTTTTTCGACATCCAGCAAGGGACACAGCGAAGGATCAACTGAAAGGAATTTACGCTCCTATCGTTTTTAACAAAAACAACTAAAATATTAATCAGATGGCAGATTTTAACTCCTTAAAAGCACTTTACGTGAATTGCACGCTAAAAAAATCACCTCAAACCAGTCATACCCGGGGCCTTATTGACCTCTCGGCAAAAATAATGGAAAAAGAAGGGGTTGAAGTGGATCATATCCGCCTGGTAGACCACGACAACCTGGCCTCAGGGGTGTATCCCAATATGAAGGAGCACGGTTGGGATCGGGATTCCTGGCCGGATCTATTCCGTCGGGTGCTGGAGGCGGATATTTTAATAATCGGTAGTCCCATTTGGCTGGGAGAAAAGTCATCGGTAGCCCAAAAGCTCATTGAAAGGCTGTACAGCATGAGTGGGGAAACCAACGACAAGGGTCAATACATCTATTACGGCCGGGTGGGCGGATGCATCATTACCGGAAACGAAGACGGAGTAAAACACTGCGCAATGGGTATTCTCTATGCCCTACAGCACATCGGGTATACCATTCCCCCTCAGGCGGATTGCGGTTGGTTGGGTGCCATAGGGCCCGGACCCAGTTATCTGGACGAGGGTTCCGGGGGCTATGAAACTGATTTTACCAATAAAAATACCACTTTCATGACCTACAATATGCTTCATTTGGCCAAAATGCTCAAGCAGGCAGGAGGTTACCCGGGATACGGTAATTCAATTGAAGACTGGAAGGATGGGGAACGCTGGAAGTTTGAAATACCAGAAAAAAAATAGCCCTCCAAATACAGGGAATCAGATGGCCATTTCTCTGAGCAAAAGGGTTTTTAGAGTGGTGTCATTTATGAAATTTTACAAATAGGTATTCTGCGTTTTTTCGAGTTTGTCTGCATAGTCGATATTGAAGTGAAGACCCCGACTCTCTTTTCGGAGTTGGGCGGACCTCGAAATCAGATACCCTATGGTGATGAGGTTGCGCAACTCGCACAACTGGGGTGAAATGACTGTTTCCCGGTAGATATTTTCAGTTTCCACATACAACAGGTACAGTCTGTCCAGAGCGCGCTTCAGTCTTTCGGGAGAACGCACAATTCCCACGTAACTGCTCATTATTTCCTTGAGTTCCTTGGTACTCTGGGTGATGAGCACCATTTCTTCCGGCTCATTGGTTCCGCGTACATCCCATTCGGGCAGGCCCGATTGCCATTGGTATTCGTCTATTTTTTGCAGTATATCTTCCGCGGCCCGGTGGGCAAAAACCACGGCTTCCAACAGGGAATTGGACGCCAGTCTGTTGGCTCCGTGCAGACCCGAAAAAGAGCATTCGCCCACGGCGTACAGCCGGGTTATACTGGTTCTTCCGTGGAGGTCTGCAACCACTCCTCCGCACAGGTAGTGACAGGCGGGCTGTACCGGGATCATATCCTTAATGGGGTCTATCCCCAGACCCTGACAGACTTTGTATATATTGGGAAAATGCTGAACAAATGAATCGCGGTCCAAGTGGGTGCAATCCAGCAATACGTGCTCCTCTCCTCTCAGCTTCATTTCCCGGTCGATGGCACGGGCTACGATGTCTCTGGGAGCAAGACTCTCTCGGTTGTCGTATTTTTCCATGAAGGTTTGCCCGTCATTGGTTTTCAATACCCCGCCAAAACCCCGGACTGCCTCTGAAATCAAAAAGGCGGGATTGCCTCCCGTGGGATCGAAAAGTGC
>JAGTVA010000097.1 GCA_018224445.1 Saprospiraceae bacterium | reverse complement strand
GCAGGACCGGGAAGGTGTTTATTTAGTTTGACTTTTTCTGATCGATTCTATAATCCATCAGGAAAGCGGTTAGAAAGAAATAACTGCCTCGAGGACAATACCATTGAACTCACCTCCTGCAAATCTTCCAGTCCATCCTTCTCCTTCATACTTTTGATCGACGTATTCAAGTTTTGCAAGAATATTGTCAGTCATGAACCAACCGCCACCAAGATTAAGTCGTGTGATATCTCTGTTTTCAGCAGCGTCATCACCGACAACAGTATTGTACCTGCCTCCCAAATAAAATCGATCATCGGTTCCAAATCTGTAGAGCAATTCTGCCCCCATATGAGTGTAAGTCATATCAGTCCCTCCAAAGGTTTTGGCATCTATTAATTCAAAGAGTCCGAAAAACTCAAGACCACCATATCTTACAAAAGGATTGATCATTATACTGGTTACTTCGGGAACTGTAAATTTCAATCTTCCACTCCAGTCATCTCCATCGGTACCCTGTGCATCCATTACCTGATAGTATCTACTACCCGCTCTGTCTCCATTGTACAGGAAAATACTCTGATCTCCGGAATTGGTGTAAAAGCTACCGGTCAACCTAAATCTCAGGTCGTCGTTTATTTGTTGGTCGTAACCTAATTTAGCATAAATGGAAGGCGTGTTGCTCACATCGTCAGAGGAGTTGACAACAGATTGGTTTAATTTCCCATTAGATAAGCCAACCATGGCTATGAATCCATTACTCCGGTAATAGACCTCACCAAATGCTTCTGTGGTAAAGGCATCAATGATGTAATTCCCTACAAAGGGATTTCGTATAACGTCAGCATTGTCCGATCTTCTGAAGTGGGCATCGCCGTAATTGATTTCATCCAATCCAATTTTGAGCGTCACATTGTCCATGAGGGAAGATAGAAACCCCTCTTGTATGAAATCCAATTTGTCAATTTGCATATGACCTCCTTTTACCCAGGCTTCCGGATGGTGTCTGGAGGATAAATAGGTTTTCATATGCAATTTTACTCCATCTGCCAATTGAACATCCAGGTTTAAATTAGCTGTGGGCAGATTGAAATTGGAACCCAATGCCACCAAGGGCGCTCCTTCATTTGTATTGCTGTGGTCTAATCCTTGAAATTGCATGGCGAATGCACCACCTACGCGGACTCTGAATCCATCGTAATCCACTGTGTCTTGTTTTGGGGATTCAAATGAATTGATGGAGTGCTTGTCATACGTATTTGAATACTGCAAGGGATTTTGAGCTGTTGAATACATTGAAAACCCCATAAAAAACAAGGTAAAAATCATTAACTTTTTCATAATCATTTATTTAGTTGGTTGTTAAAAATGTCGCATTAAATTCCAGAGTCAAATCCTCTCCGGTTCGCACGGTGCCGAGCATAGCCGTAGGAGCATCTAAATCGTATTCCGAAAACGTAATTTCGTGTTTTCCACTGAAAGTGATACGATTTCCTCTTACATTGTAATCGGTTTTGAGTGTTACCGTGTTGGATTTCCCTGAAATGGTTAAAGTACCTCTCGCCGTTACCTGATTGGCAGTGATATTCACCACTTCATTCAGCGTAAATTTAATATTGGGATGAGAACTTGTGTTTAGCGCACTGTAGGCATTTCGATCCATTCTGGAAGTTCCGCTTTTAAGGGATTCGGCCTTTAAACTCAACTCCAGGCTTCGAATGCCGGTGATGGACCTTCCATCTGTTTCTATGGCCGCTCTACCGCTGGCTTCAGTGGAAACCATCTCCCAATCGTGGAGAGTAGAAGTACCCGATACTTTGAATTCAGGATCACTCCCTAAAGTATAGCGACTCTGAGCCTGAATATCCACAGAAGTGATGATCAAGGCAAAAGCGGCAATTAAAAAAAATAATTTTTTCATAATTTGTATTTTTGTTTTGATTACACTGCAAATGTAAAGGCCTTTTACCCCTTGATGAATGACCAGAAACTGCATCCGGACTGATTGTAATTTCATTTCAAAATGACAGAGATCACCCCCTGGTTTTTCAAAACATTTATAGCTACCGCAATGTGCTGAATTACAGCATATTTAGTAAGTAATTTTTCAAATATAGTAAAATGAATCAGGTTTTTAAAAAAAAAACAAATTAATTTAAAATTTAGGCAGATTGGAAGGGTTTATGGACGCTGAAGTTTAGATGTCCAGATGGAGTTATATTTTTTGTTGAGCATTTGAATCATGTCTATCCCCAAAATACATGAATCTCATTAATAATTTCATTTTGTAAACGGTGCAAACTCATAACTCATAACTCATAACTCATAACTCATAACTTCAACCCTATCGCATTACCACAATTTTCTCCACAAAAGTAGTCCCGCCTGAAGTTTCGATTCTCATCAGATAAACCCCGGGAGATAAATGGGAGACCGGAATTTGAATTCGCCTGGAAAGGTAGATGTTTCCAAACCCGGGGGTAGAAACCACTCTTCCCGTCGCGTCGAAAATTTGAAGGTTATGGATCTGCTGGTTTCCCTCAAAATGGATAGTGAGATTGTCTTTTACGGGATTGGGAAAAATATCTATACCTGAAGTCAAGTCTATGGTTCCTGTGGGAAGGCAGTATTCCAAAGGGTGATTCTCCGGGGCTTTATCAAAAAAGTTCAGGGTCATCTCCCAAAAAATACACGGCCGGTCCTCCAGAAAATCCACTATGCTGTTTACATTATCTATCCATTGATCGTAATGGTTTGGGTATTGCCACCTCTCGATATGGTGTGGAATTTCAGAAGAGATGCCCTCTATGGTTTGAAGTGCCAGTGGCATAGAATTATTGGGATGAAACGCGGTTTCTAATAAATGCTTTACTCGATTTAAGAATTGAGATTGAAAGGATTTGTTCAGCATCAGATTCCTGAAGAGTTCAGTAGACCACAGGGGATTGGGCCAACCCGAATCTGTGGAATCCGTGAGGTGATCGTAGCTGTTGAAATAGACATCTTGAAACGCATCGTCGTTGTCGTAGTAAATCCACTTCCACTTGCCGTTTACCGAGCGGTCTCGCCAAAATTTAATATTATTTCCCGGCCAATCGTAGACGCCGAAGAACTTTTTGGAAATATAATAATCTATAAAATTGTCTATATCCATTAATTCTGCGATCACCTGGTAGTGGGCATTCTCCTCCATTGGGTTGGATCGCAAATACTCCATCATATTGAGGTAGCCTTCGGATTCACCCTCAATCACCTCGTGTCCCCCGAACTCCAGTAAGTCGAGATCCTCTTCCGCTACCCCTTCCCTCAACTCGAAGTGGTGTTTATCCAATCGGTCTCTTATATTTATTATCCCCCAGTAGGCCCCGTTGATAAACAATACCGCGGGGCGATACCGCTGGTAGTTCAGATCAAAATCCCTGACCAAAACATGTGTCAATCCGTCTCTCATCATCGAAAAGATAAAATCCTGGCCGGAATTCCTCAATAGCAATCTCTTGAATTTATTCAGCGTATCTCCTTCAAAAACAGGGTACTCGATATGGGATGCCCCGTAGGAATTTCTCGCGTACAATCTGAGCGATTTCTGCGGAAACGACCGGCTGCCTCCCCCGTGTATTCTAATGCCCATTTGTTGTTGAAAGCCGGGGTTCCCCTTTGGTTCAAAAAAATAAAACTCCGCAGTTCGCTCCCACTCTCTTCCCCTGTGGTGAAAATTGCCTCCAGACCAAAATCCGGCGAAAATGGGTTTGTCCTCAAAACCCTTTCCGGGAACGAAAATACCGGTTTCGTGATCAAACAACCCATCCTCCGGAGTGACAATTGAAATTACGGGAAGATCAAAGCGATCGGGGTAATTTTGGTCGATAAAAAAAGTTGCTGTAGAAACTTCCGAATACGGTTGACCTTCTAAAAATGCCCTCGCCCTAATGGCGTGTCCCTTAAAAAGGTCTTCCCCGGGATATTTCCATTTGTACCAGTGGCTAGTGGTACGGGAGTTGGTGGGATTAAATATAATGGGGTTGTTTTCCAAATCATCCGAATGCCGAATGTTAAGAGGCTCTGTATAGACAGGGGAAGTGGTATCCGGCAAATCTCCGTTCAGTGTGTAATGAATGCTGACACCGGCTTGGTCACTCCATATTTCAAGCTCAAATGAACTTTCGTAAAAACCGGAAGCCTCGCTGAAAAATACGTTACTCCCGAAGGGTTGGATGTTCGGTCCACCCGGACTGGGCAGGTCGAATAGGTAACGATCATCACTCCCATCGGGCCAACTCCCGTAGGAGACATCCCTGGCTAGCGAAACAGCGGGAATGAAGTCCATCAGTTCTCCGTCGGAATTGGAGAGCAACAGCGGTTCGCCGTCTTTGCTTATTTTGAAATCGGTGTGCAACTCATCCCCTAACCGGTTTTTCCCAGATGCAAAAATCAAAAGAAATCCATCTGCCGGAATACTGACCGCAGGAAATTGCCAGCGAAGTGGGTTGGAAGTTTGATCCGACAAATAAAACCCCTCCAGGTCAATATACTCATCCCCGGCATTGTACAGTTCAATCCAGTCCTCAAAGTCACCGTCCTCGTCGGCGATGGTAATCCCGTTGGACGACATATATTCGTTGATGAAAAGGGTGTTTTGCGACTGCAAACTAAAGATGAGGAAGGTATAAAGAGTACAAAGGAAAAAGCTACGCATCTCTTGGATTAATTGTTGATTCGCTCAAACTCAAGTTTGGCAATATTGGTTGAAGATCTGAAAACCCGGTCGAGTAAACTCGTAATGGGCAGGGTGAGATTTTGCAATAATATTGAAACTCGATTCAAAGGCTCACCCTCTTTGCGCATAGCGGGGTTCAATATCTTTCTAATTGCCCCTGAGACGTAGTAACTGACCTTGATATTGATAAATTCTTTGGAATTCAGCCTAAATCCGTGACTTTCCATGATCTCACTGTAGTATTTTACCGGCCGGCCATAACAGAGTTCATCTCCTTTGAGGCTTTTTTCAATCCTCTCAAAAAGGTAGACTTTATCGCTGCAAATCCTCGCCAGCTCTCCCATTATTTCTTTCAACATTTTCTCATCGGTATTGTGTTGAAGAACGGTTGCAGTGAACGCGATTTCAAACTCCCTGTCTGCAAAGGTAAGATGGGTTCCGTCGGTTTTTACCAATTCAACATACTCGGGAACCTTGTTCCTGGCAAGTGCCAACATTTGCTCGGATATGTCTACTCCCACCAGTCTGACAGGAGATTGATTGCAAATTTCCAGGAGATTTCCCCCAGGGCCGCTCCCCAGTTCAATCACCGATTTATTGTTAAAATCAATCTTGTTCAGCAGTTTGAGAAACCGCTTTCTCTTGTATCTGTAGTATGGTTCATCGTCTCCGGCGATTACATTTTTTCCGTCTTCCCTGTTCGCAATTCTCTGGCCTACCTCGGACCAATAATCCTCGGGATGATAACTTCTTTTGCTCATTCTAAATCGATTTTCTCAGTGTAAAGATAAGGTAAAATCAAACAATCTCTTTACTTATCTAACTGAACAGGTTTTACAACTTTTCAGAGATTTTTTTTATTTCAAAAGGGATAAGGGTTAACTTGCCGACAGAGGGCATTAATTCCGGATTATTCATGAAGGCTTCTATTACAATGCTACATGCCTTTATAAATGCGATGCATTGCGATGCACTTAGCGATAGTCGAAGTGGCCTCTAGTGTCAAGTCAAGTGTACTGTGTCGGTTAAGTTGCCGGTATTTTATTCATTTTCAAGGCGGAAAAACGTAGCATAGCCATGGTTGCTGAGCGTTTTAGCCGAAGTATAGCTACGTGAGGCTTTTACAACGCTGAAAAGGGATGAAAGGCCAAGACATGGGCCGGGTAAAGTATGCGTGACTTGACACTAACCTTGCACAACGAAACCGTCATGAATAATC
>JAGTVA010000096.1 GCA_018224445.1 Saprospiraceae bacterium | reverse complement strand
ACCGGTCCTGCCGTGCGAAACATTTTTTTATACCATACCGACAGAGAACAGTACCATCAAATCACCGAGGGGGAGGCCATGCACGTCAATCCCAAATGGGCGGGGAATACACTGTTTTACCTCTCCTCTGAATCCGGGACCTACAACCTCTACAGCCAAGTGATAGGAAACAACGGCCAGAAAAGAGGAGATGCCAGGCAAATTACCTCCTTTGAAGACAGCGGTATCAGACACTTTGATGTGAGCAAGGACGGCAAAAAAGTAGTCTTTGAAAGGTCCATAGGTATACACGCCCTGGATGTGGAAAGTGGGGATGTACGCCCTATTGCAGTTGGAGTAACCCGGGATTTCAGGTTTTATCCCGAAGAGAAAAAGACTTTCAATTCCGATGCGAATGAGTACGCAATATCTCCCAACGGAAAATACGCTGCACTCACCATCAGGGGCGAAATTTTCCTCACCCTCAACAACAAAGATCACAACAATACCGTGAGCATTACCGACCACGCAGCAAGAGATCAGAATCCCTCCTGGCTGAGTGATTCTACCCTGCTGTTTATCTCTGATCGCAGCGGCCAATTCGAAATTTACGCTTCCCGCTCAAATCATTCTGAACAGGGGGATATTTTCAGAACACTGAGTAGAGAAACCGTTAAACTCACAGACATGGACGAGGATGTAATGGGTTTTTGGCTGTCCAATTCCAAAGAGCGAATTGCCATACAGTCGGGAAGGGGAACGCTTTATACGGCCGATATTGACTCAACGGGAAATATCACCAACTACATTACCTTGTTGGACGGTTGGTCCTCTCCGAGTGGCCTTACCTGGAGCCCTGATGACCAATGGCTCGCATATGCGCTGGCCGATCTCAATTTCAATACAGAGGTGTACATCCACGCCGCAGACCATTCCGGGGAATCGGTAAATATCAGTATGCATCCGAGGAGAGACCTTTCGCCCTTCTGGAGTGAGGACGGGAGTAAATTGGGATTTGTTTCCGACCGGAACAACCGGGATTTTGACCTCTGGTTTGTGTGGTTGAAAAAAGAGGATTGGGAGCGCACCAGAACAGAATGGGAGGAATTGGATATTTTCGGCAGCGAGCCCGCAGTACCTAAATCCCCTTCAAAAGAAGATGAAGACGAAAATGGAGAGGAAGAAAATGGCGAAGAGGAGGAAGAGGAAAAAGAAGATGAAAAGATGGTCATCGATTTCGATAGAATTCACGACCGACTGGTTCAAGTCACCAACGATGCGGGGAACGAGTGGAATCTCATGATTTCAAAAGATGGAGAAACCTTATATTTTACAGGCTCTTCCGCCAAGGGAAATGCACTTCAATCCATCCAGTGGGACGGTTCAGATCGAGAGGTACTCATCGACAATTTCAGGGGAGGTAACCTTCAGTTTTCTTCAGACGGAAAAGAAATTTATTATCTCGAAAGGGGCAGACTGAATAAAATAAAAGCATCCGGGGGACGGCCCGACAATATTCCCTACTCAGCCAAAATGACCATCCGCCACCAGAAAGAAATGGAGCAAATGTTCGAAGAGGGTTGGAGAGTCCTGGGAATGGGTTTTTACGACCCCCAATTCCACGGTCAGGATTGGAACCAACTGAAAGAAAGGTATAAGCCCAAAGCTATGGTTGCGAGCACCCGGCAGGACTTCAGAGACATGTTTAACCACATGCTGGGCCAGCTCGATGCCAGTCACCTGGGAATGTACGGCGGAAATCCGGAAGAGACTCAAAGAGACCTTACGGGAAGGCTGGGAGTAGAATTAAAACCGGTGAGAAACGGCCTGGAAGTCACCAGGGTGGTAAAGGCTACTCCGGCAGATCGGGAAAACTCGAGACTCAATGAAGGAGATGTGATCAAGACGATCAATGGAAAGTTGGTGCATGCGGGAGAAAATTTTTACAAACACCTGGATGAAATGGCCAATGAACGGGTAGCACTTTCGGTGCAACGAAGCGGTGGCAATCTCGAGGAGGTCATCATCCGGCCTACAGCCAGTATCAACCGAGAACTCTATGAGGGCTGGGTTGAGGAAAGGCGTCAAATCACTGAAGAGGCCTCCGGTGGCCGACTCGGTTACATACACATTCAGGGCATGAACCTGCCGAGTTTTGAGCGCTTTGAACGGGAGCTCATGGCCAGTGGCCACGGGAAAGAGGGTATTGTGATAGATGTGCGGTACAACGGAGGAGGATTTACTACCGACCTTTTGATGGCCATACTCAATACCCGCCAGCACGCCTACACCATACCCCGCGGAGCTACAGACAATATGGAGGGGAATAAAAAGGATTTCAAAGGTCACTACCCCTACTCAGAGCGCCTGCCCTTTCCTGTAGTGATGAAACCTACCATCACCCTTATCAATGAGAGCAGTTATTCAAACGCGGAAATTTTTGCACACGCCTACAAACACCTTGGACACGGAGACCTGGTCGGCCAACCTACTTTTGGCGCGGTAATCAGTACCGGAGGACATCGTTTAATAGACGGCACTCTGGTGCGAATGCCCTTCCGCGCATGGTATGTGCACGAAACGGATGAAAATATGGAAAACGGGCCCGCCGTGCCCGATCACTTTGTAGAGGAACCTGCCGATGCCAAGGGAAAGGGAGAAGACCCCCAATTGATTAAAGCGGTAGAGCTGCTTTTGGAAAAAACAGATGCAGCGAGATAAAATTTAATCACCATGACCGACCTTACCTTTCGCAGCTTTAGACTCCAGCTGAAAGACACCTTCACCCTTTCTCACGGAAGCTATGAATACAGAGACACCGCCATCATTGAATTAACCAGAAATGGCGTTTCCGGACTGGGGGAAGCAACGGTTATCCCCTACCTGGGAATAAGCCTGAAAAAATTGAAGTCGGCTTTTGACCGGGTGCTCCCATCGGTGAAAAATTGCGAGTGGCAACATCCCTTAGAATTATGGGATTCACTGGCATCCCTGCTGAAAAACGATTCTTTTTTGCTGTCCGCCATTGACTGCGCGGCATGGGATTGGTATGGAAAAAAGAAAGGTCAGCCCGTCTATAAACTGCTGGACTTGAATCCATCATCCATCCCGCTGACGAGTTATACCATCGGCAGAGATACCGAAGAGGTGATGATCCGCAAAATGAATGCCCAACCCTGGCCCATTTACAAGATAAAAATCTCTTCAAGGGCAGATTTGGCTCTTATTCAAAACCTTCGGAAAGTGAGTGATTCCGTTTTCAGAATCGATGCCAATTGCTCCTGGGAGAAGGACAGCCTCTATACAGATTACGAAAAACTCGCTGATCTGAATATCGATCTATTGGAACAACCCCTGCCCATGGGTCAGGAAATATACCAGGATAAAAGCAAACACCGGAATGACCTGCCGATAATAGCGGATGAAAGCTGCTCTGTACCGGAGGATGTCGAAAAATGTGCCCCCTGGTTTGACGGGGTCAATGTCAAGCTGATGAAATGCGGAGGAATTACCCCCGCCATAAAAATGATAGCCAAGGCCAGAGATAACGGGTTGAAAATAATGGGGGGCTGCATGACGGAATCCTCCATTGGAATTACAGCCATGGCTCACATCAGCCCGCATTTTGATTATCTCGACTTAGACGGAGCCATGCTGCTCTCCAACGACCCGGCCACAGGAGTCCATATCGCAGACGGAAAAGTGTACATTCCGGATCCCCCCGGATTGGGCTGTCAATTAAAATAAACCCATGGTCACCAGTCAACTTCCCGGAAGAACCATCACCTCAAAGGGCAGGGAATACCTTTATTTCAGCGGCACCTCCTATCTGGGTCTGTCGCAGCTGGCTG
This sequence comes from Saprospiraceae bacterium, assembly GCA_018224445.1. Lineage (GTDB taxonomy): Bacteria > Bacteroidota > Bacteroidia > Chitinophagales > Saprospiraceae > PWJY01. The sequence continues at coordinate 742 of JAGTVA010000096.1, read as the reverse complement.
ATTTTCGGGAGTTGGTCAAAGAGGGAATGGATCGAGTGGGCATCCACTTTGGAGGCAGCAGACTGAGCAATATTCAAATTGATGTCTTTGATGAATCGGAAGTCCTTTTAGCTGAAAAATGCGGTGCCGAAGCTGCTCTGATCGTTTCTTCGGGTACGGTAGCGGGACAAACCGCTTCCTTTTTAGCCCCAAAAACAAGCCGGGTATACGTCGCACCGGGTACACACGCTGCTTTCAGTACTTATTTCCAACCCCCTTCTGATGGAGGTCGGGCCGACTGGGAAAAATTGATGAAAAAAAGCATAAACTCTACTTCGGAAAAAACAGTAATTGTTACCAATTCAGTGGATCCCCTGTACTGTCAACCCATCGACATCGATTGGATGAGATCCCTGGTCAATGGAAAAAACACCACCCTAATTGTGGACGACAGTCACGGCATGGGAGTAATGGGTGCGCGGGGTGAGGGACTCTATACCAACTGGTCCTCCGCCAGCCCCGGAAATGTGATATTTGCGGGATCTCTGGGAAAAGCGATGGGTATACCTGCCGGATTCGTCCTGGGAAACCGCGATGATATCCACCCACTGAAATCCACGCGCACTTACGGGGGAAGCTCGCCGGCCAATCCCGCATTTTTGTATGCATTCAACAGAGCGGAAGAAATTCACCGACGTCAATTGTCCAAATTGCGAACCAATATTAAACGCTTTTTGGGAAATTTGGAAAAACCCGGGAACTT
>JAGTVA010000095.1 GCA_018224445.1 Saprospiraceae bacterium | reverse complement strand
TTCGTGACAAATACATTCTTAGCCCGTATTATTCATGAAGGCTTCTATTACAAGGCTACATGCCTTCATAAATGCACACTTGTTCGATTTTCTGTCCTCATCGCAACTGGTGCTACGCTTGCGGAAAAAAATACTCACAAAGCCCCCATTTCTATTGCGATGCACTGAGCGATAGTCGAAGTGGCCTCTAGCCTTTCACAACGAAACCATCAAGAATAATCCGGGTTAGCGTTTTCCTTGGCGTACTTAGCGGTGAAATATATCCACAGGACCTCCTGCCAATCTCGTTAAGCCGCTCCGCTTCGTGCCATCCCGAAACCGGTTCGAATCACTTCGCTATGCTCCATGACTCTCCCGGCTGTCAAATACTGCAAACTGCCAACTGCATATTGCCAACACGGAGAGTAAATCGAGCAACTTTAATTATCTCTGTGTAAAACTCTGTGGACACTGTGAACTCCGTGGTGATTTTTTTGAGACTAATCCACAGTCCAATAGGTACGCAATGAAATCACCGGAAATTTTACCTGTATTTAAAAATTGTCATGTAGTCAGAACAGAGCAATGGAATCAAATGGACGGAACAATTGTTAAAAAATCGAAACTTCTCTTTACTTATTGAAGTATTTACAAATTATATTTATATTTTTTACGTTAGTTAAAAAAGTGGTCCCTGGATTAGCGAAACACCTTAATGGCCGGGTTAGCTAAAATTCTTCCGGGTAGTTATTTTCACCCTGAATTTACTCGTCGGCAGCTATACCTCAGGAATAATTTAAACAGATAAAACGGTCTATGAGCGAACCTCAAAGCGGGCGGGTTGGCAAATTTCTCGTCGGCAGTCAATGTTTTACAAATAATTTTAAACAGATAAAACACACCCTTTACAATGAAAAAAATTTTAAAAATCACCGGATTTGTTATTCTCGGATTCTTCTTGTTGTTATTGATAATTCCCATTTTTTTTAAAGGGGCAATAGTTGAAGCGGTCAGAACCGAACTCAACAAGGAATTAGATGCCACCGTACAATTTGAGGACGTAAAACTCTCCTTTATTCGCAATTTTCCCAATCTTAATTTAAGACTCTACGATCTATCTGTCACAGGAGAGAATGAATTTGAGGGGCACGAGTTATTGAGAGCTGAGCAGTTGGGGTTGGTTTTTAACTTATCTTCTCTATGGAAAAAAGACCAACCATACGAACTCAAAAGCCTGAACATTGACGGCATGAACCTTCATATGGTAACGCTCTCCAATGGGAAAACAAATTATATGATTTTAAAAGAAAGCGAAATTGAAGAAGTACCGGATTCAGACCTGGAGGACAGTGATTTTGCGTTTGATCTGAACGCATACCGGATATCTAATTCCAGAATATTGTGGGACGATAAAAGTACGAACACGCTTGTACAAATGCTGAACTTTAATCACAGCGGTCGCGGCAATTTTACCGCTGATCAATTCGAATGGGGTAGTCAAACCGATATTGAGGAGACTTTTGTGTCGTATGGAGGTGTAAAATACCTTTCCGGAGTTCCGGTAGACTGGGATATATCTCTTGAAGTGGATATGGTAGAAAATTCCCTGAAAATAGTAAATAATTCCCTATTAATTAATTTGCTTCAACTCGATTTGCAGGGAATGATTTTGTTTCCCGAAAACGAAAATCTCTACTTAGATTTGGCAATCAATGCACCCGGAAATGATTTTGTGGAATTGTTTTCAGTCCTACCCATTGCTGCCATGGCTGACATGGATGATCTGGAGGTCAGAGGAGATTTTGATTTCAGTGCTTTTGCGAAGGGCGAATACAATGGGGACGAAGAGCGGTATCCTCCCTTTGGTTTTGACCTGAAGGTCACCGATGGGTTTGTGCAATATCCCGATATGGATATCCCTATAGAGAATATATTTATTGATTTGAATGGAAATAGTCCCACCAGCGATTTGGATCAGATGGTCGTGGACATATCAGCTTTTTCTTTAAAAATGAGTGCAAACCCGATTGCAGGGAAGCTTCATTTGTCCAAAATGATATCCGATCCAAGGGTGGTAGGTGATATCGATGGTCGGATTGATCTGGGCGATATCAATAGAGTATTTCCACTGGAGGGTGTAAATAAATTAGCTGGCCAAATTGTGGCTAATTTAAACGCCGCTTTCAATTGGTCAGATATTGACAATGAAAATTACGATCAAATTACGTTGAGCGGTTTATTGAATGTGAATCAGGTGGATGCTGAGATGGATGATATGCCCGCCATTCGCATACCATACGGGGGAGTAGAGCTGAGGGAAAGAACTACCAAAATTCAGAAGACCAGGCTGGTGATTGGGAGTAGTGATTTTGAAGCAGAGGGAGAAACCAATAATATTTTAAAGTTGTGGGGCAGCCAGAGTCCTCTGACCGGGCAGATCAATCTTAGATCTACTCATTTGGATGTGGATGAACTGATGAATTTATTTGCAGCAGCAGAGGAAGATCCAATTGTAGATTTAGAGGTGGAAAGTCCAAAGTTTTTCAATGTGAATATAGATATTAAAGCAGATGCCCAAAAAGTGATATTCAGACCTTATTTCATTTCCGATATTTCAAGTGATGTCAACCTGCAACCGCATTTAATGACTTTGCAAAATACCTCTCTTGTAATCAACGAGAGTGATCTGAGTGGAAATGCAGTTCTGGAAAACTGGTACGCATTTGCAATGGCAGACGAACGCCTGACTGTAGATGCCAACCTGAAAAGTGGGGTTTTGGATTTAGATAAATTAATGGATTATGAAGAACCCGGTTCTCAAGCTGCAACCCCAAATGAACAGGAGGATACCGGTACAGCCACCGTGCCGGACTTTAAATACAATATTCACTTGAACGGTCAGGCAAATAAGGTGATATACCGTCCTTATGAACTGGAAAATGTTACCACACGTGCCTATATTACTGAGCGAGACCTTCATATCGAACAATTCGCCGGCAGGATTTACGGGGATCAATTGGAAGGAGAGGGCTTTATCGGAAACTATATGCGGTATGTATACCTGGATGAAGTCCTTACAGGAGAGTTGAGTTTTCGAGCCCCCTCTCTGGATGTGAACAAGTGGATGGAGGCTATGACGGCAGAAGAAACCGGGGCCTCAGAATCGGAGGTGGATTTGGACGAGATGGAACCGTTTAAAATTCCACAGAATCTCGATATGGCCATCACCGGCAAAGTGGGAAAAATGGATTATTTCAACATGCCTTTCCGCGAAGTATCCGGTTTAATTGAAATGGTGGACGGAGCTCTTCAGATAAAAGACTTCACAGGAAACTTGTTTCGCGGAAAAATGGTAGTAAACGGTTTGTACGAAACCACGAGCGAAAATCCATTTTTGAATATGAAATTGGATATTGAGTCATTGGACATTCCCACATCCTTTCGCTATATTAATACGCTTGCGGCCATTGGACCCTTATTTGAATTTATGAATGGACAGTTCAATTCTTCTGTGGCTTTGAATACCAGGTTGGGAAGTGGAATGATGCCCCTGTGGAATACCTTTAATGCTGAGGGATTTATAAAAACACTAAATGCTCAAATAAACGACTTTCCCGCCCTTAGTAAGGCGGCAGATCAATTGCAGTTGGATTTTTTGAGGAAACTTAAACTAGATGATATTGAAAATTGGTTTCAGGTAAAGGACGGAAGATTTGAACTCAAACCGGTTTCTCACACCATAGAAGATACTGATTTTGAATTCTCCGGCAACCACCTGATAGCAGGCGACATGAATTACCTTTTAGAGGCCTCTATACCCAAGGAGCTCATAGGCCGTAGTACAGTCGGTGCCGGCGCAGTTAAGGGGTTGGACTTCTTGCAATCAGAAGCCTCAAAATTGGGAGTAAATATAGGTGGTGGATCCCATGTGGATGTTGGAATTAGGCTGACCGGCAAGCTTAAAAATCCCGGTGTGGCCATTGAATTACTGGGTGTTTCTACGGGTAAGACCGCAGGAGAACAAGTAGAGGATTCCGTCCGCGACAGGGTAGAGGAAGAAAGAGATAAGGTCGAAGAAAGGGTTGAGAAAGAAATTGAAGAGACCCGTAAGGAGGTGGAAGAAAGAGTGAAAAAAGAATTGGATTCTCTACGAGACATTGCAGGAGCTAATGAAGAGGAACTGAGAAAAAAAGAAAGGGAATTGAGAGAAAAAGCTCAAAAGGAAGCCGAAGACTTGCTTAAGGATATGCAGAAAGATACTACCGGAAAGGATGTGGAGGACATCAAGGACCGGATTAAAAAGTTTAATCCCTTTAAAAAGGGGGGTGACGGCGGTTGATCGAGCACATTAACCCGAATTCTTTTTTTACCCACTTGTATAATGAATTTTAAATGAGAAACCTTTTTATTATAGGCACCTTGCTGTCCCTGGTATTTGCACTCGGTAGTTATTCGGCTTCGGATAGAAAAAATTCCAACTCATTTGATTCAGATTTTGCAGAAGTAACTCTGGCCAAAGAAGTGGTGGCGGGAGTAGAGCGCATGGAGGAAGTCCTGAAAGTGCTTGAAGGCAAACGCGTTGGGCTGGTCATTAACCCCAGCTCTATGGTGGGAGAGCGGCATCTGTTAGATACTCTGATAGATTTGGGCGTTGCTGTACATAAGATTTTTGCCCTGGAACACGGATTCAGAGGGGATGCCGATGCAGGAGAATTAATTAAGGACAGCCGAGATGTGGCCACGGGATTGCCTGTGGTTTCACTATACGGTCAAAATCGAAAGCCTCAAAAAGAGGATTTAAAAGCCCTCGACCTCATCCTGTTCGACATTCAGGACGTGGGGGTGCGATTTTACACCTATATCAGTTCTCTTCACTATATCATGGAGGCCGCAGCAGAAAATGGGGTAAAGGTAGTCGTTACGGACAGACCCAATCCCAATGGATTTTATGTCGACGGGCCCGTATTGGAGGAAGGATTTAAATCCTTTGTCGGTATGCATCCGGTACCGGTAATCCACGGTATGACCATAGGGGAGTACGCCTTAATGATTCGCGGTGAGCAGTGGATTGAATTTTCCGAAGACCTCCAGTTGGAGGTAATTCCCTGCCTTAATTACGACCACTCGATGACTTATGATCTGCCGGTTAGACCCTCTCCCAATTTACCGAATTTAAAATCAGTTTTACTCTATCCCTCTCTCTGTTTTTTTGAGGGGACGGAAATCAGCGTAGGACGAGGAACACATCTTCAATTTCAACTGATCGGCAGTCCTTATTTAACAGAGGGAGATACCGTTTTTATCCCACACAGCTTGCCCGGTGCCACCCAGCCGCCTTTTTTGGGTCAAAAATGTACCGGGTATTCCTTTTCTAATTATCACTGGAAAGACTTTGCCTCTGCCAGAAAGCTCGATTTGAGTATTCTTTTAATGATTTACAACCAGTTTCCGGAAGGTCAATCCTTTTTTTTAAAAAATAATTTCTTTGATCGATTGGCTGGGACAGATCGTTTGAGAAAGCAAATAATAGCCGGATGGGATGAGGAAACCATAAGAGCCGAATGGCAATCCGATCTGCAAAAATTTCAGGAGATTCGGTCGAAATACGTGCTTTATGATGATTTTTAAAAAATGGAGTAACCCGTTTTTAAATTTGAATTTTGGCATAATTAATACTAGTTCAATTCTTATTTTAGGTAATAATTTTCCATGAGGTTGGCCTATTTTTTTATCTTGCATTTTTTATAAAAACCCCACTTCATGCGTTTAGTAATTCTCATAGCCATAGGTCTGTTATTAAGTTCGCTGACAACTGCCCAAAAGGAGGCATTTAATTATCTGGATATTTTCGATTTACAGATGGTAGCAGATCCTGAAATATCTCCGGACGGGGAGCGCATAGTGTATACCAGACATCAGTTTGATATAGTGGATGATCGCCGGTATACCAACTTGTGGCAAATTGACTTCGATGGATCCAATCACCGTCCCCTCACCAGCGGCAAATCAAACTACAGTTCACCGGTTTGGTCTCCCGATGGAAAACGCATAGCGTATGTTTCCGGTAAAGAGGGAAGCTCCCAGATATTTGTCAGGTGGATGGATAGCGGGGAGGCGGTCTCCATTACCAATTTGCAGCATTCACCATCAGGTTTACAGTGGTCCCCCGATGGTAAAAAGCTGTTGTTCAGTATGCGTATACCTCACCAAAGACCCTCTATCGTTTCCATACCCTCTGCGCCGAAAGGGGCCCATTGGGCACCGCCCCCTGTTGTAATTGAACACGTCCAGTACAGAGCCGATGGCAACCCGGGCTTTATCGAAGAGGGATACCGCCAACTGTTTTTGATATCCTCGGTCGGAGGTGCTCCCAGACAACTAACAGCGGGGCTTTTCAATCACCACAACGGGACCTGGGCACCTGAGGGCAAAAGCATCCTTTTTAGTGCTGACACTACAGGCAGGGAGGATTTAGATCCCAATAATGCCCAAATTTATGAAATGGATATCCAATCCGGGGAAGTCAGATCCCTCACCGACAAAAGAGGCCCACACAGCAACCCGGTGATTTCTCCCGATGGGAGACACATTGCCTACACAGGCTTCCCGGATGTTTTTCAGGGATATCAAATGACCGATATTTACCTTATAGACAGAGAGGGAAGTAACGCGGTTAATTTAACGGGCGATTTTAATTTCGATGCCAGTAGCCTTCAGTGGTCTGCCGACAGTAGGTCCATTTACTTCCGTTACGATCAGGAGGGAGTGAGTAAAGTGGGCAAAGTGGATTTGAACGGCAATTCCACTGAGGTGGCAGGACATTTGGGCGGCCCCACTATAGGACGGCCGTATGGAGGGGGATCTTATTCGGTATCAAAAAATGGACGCCTGGCTTATCCCCTTGTAAGTGCAAACAAGCCCGCTGAATTGGCTGTCTCTGGAGCGGGAAGGGCTGAACCAAACCGATTGACAGGATTGAACGACGAATTATTTAAATCCAAAAAGGTGGGGCAAGTGGAAGAGTTTTGGGTTGTATCTTCGGTAGATGACTACAGAATTCACGGATGGATAGTGACTCCTCCCAATTTTGATCCCGATCAACAATATCCTTTGATTTTGGAGATTCACGGCGGTCCCTATCAAAACTACGGCCCCAGGTTCAGTCCTGAAGTCCAATTGATGGCTTCACAAGGCTATGTGGTAGTGTATACCAACCCCCGTGGCAGCACCAGCTATGGGCCGGACTTTGCCTCCTACATTAACTTTAATTACCCCAGTGAAGATTACGACGACCTGATGGATGCAGTGGATTATGTGGTCAATCGCGGATTTGTAGATGAGGATAAACTCTTCATCACGGGTGGAAGTGGGGGAGGAGTGCTCACTGCGTGGTCTATCGCCAAAACAAACCGGTTTGCAGCCGCAGTGGTGGCTAAGCCCGTCATAAATTGGCACAGTTTTGCTATGTCGACGGATATTTACCCTTTTTTAATCAAATACTGGTTCCATTCCATGCCCTGGGAGGATCCGGAGGAGTACTTGAAAAGATCACCCCTGTCACTGGTCGGGCAGGTCAATACGCCCACCATGCTGCTCACGGGTGAGTTGGACTACCGAACGCCTATGGCAGAGAGCGAGCAATTCTACAACGCCTTAAAAATGAGGGGGGTTGACGCTGCTCTGGTCCGAATACCAGATTCTCCGCACACCATTGTCACCAGGCCCTCCAATTTGATCCGAAAAGTCGGGCATATAACAGGATGGTTTGAGCGCTACCAATAATTGAAGGAGATAGATTGAGTGACTGAGTTTTTTAAGGAAGAAATATTCTATTGATGTTAACCAAAAAAGAACAGAGAC
>JAGTVA010000094.1 GCA_018224445.1 Saprospiraceae bacterium | reverse complement strand
CTCAAGCTGATGGGTGAACACCCCATTCTAGGTGTGGGAGTGGGAGATTATGTCCCCGCCATGGAGGCCTCATATCTGGAAAAGGGAGTAAAACTTCCGGTGCATTCCAATCAGCAATTCTTTTATTTCGGAGTGGTGGGGGGACTGGTTGCGCTGTTTCTTTTTTGCGTTTTCTTTTTTGCGAGCGGTCACCTGTTGTTTTGGAGATCGGGCAAAAGAGATTACGGGGTGTCTGCTGCATGTTGGTGGACCTTTATGCTGGTGGTCTTTCTGTTCGACTCGCCGCTCAACTACCAGATGCCGGCTTTCTTGTTTTTGTCGGTTTGGTTTGGAGTGTATTTTTTGCTTTTGGAAAAAACTGGGGCGGAATAAGAGCTATTCCACGGAAAGAATTAAATTAGCTGTCGATTACTCCCGGGGGAAAGGTAGAAAGTAGGTCGCGCTGCTAAAATCTGCAAGATCTCCCAGTACCCGTTGGATTTACGGGAAGGGAATAAATTTATAAAAATGAAATGTAAAAACTGCGGTGCCGGATTGCAAACGGATGATCTGTATTGTGGTAAGTGCGGTCAAAAATCCGAGCCTTCCAAAGTGAGGTTTATCGCCATGGTGAGTATCTTTTTTTATTCCCTTTTCAATGCGGATTCTTCCCTTTGGAGGACCGTGCGAAAGCTTTGGATACCGGGGCTGTTGACATCTGAGTATTTTGCGGGCAGGAGAAAGGCGTATTTTCATCCCGCGCGGCTGTTCTTTTTTTCATGGGTGTTGTTTTTTGCGGTATTCACTCTGGGGGATAATGTTCACCTGGTTGGCGATGGGGAGGAGGTGGTGGATTTGTACGAGCAATACGAAAGGAAAATTGAGGATCGAAAGCTGTTGTTGTCAATGATAGAGGTGAAGGACATTCTGGTGCGGGAGGATGCTGAGCTGGCTGGCAGGATAGAGCCTGTAATAATAAGTACTTCGGAGTTTTTGGGTCGGGGGAAAAAGTACGGGGACGTGGATTCTCTCAAACATTTTCTAGAAACTCACAGGGACAGTTTAAATTTGTTCATTACAGATACTGAAAAACCGTTGAATTTTGCTCTGGAGGATATTGTCCTTTTGACCGACGACGAAATATTTGAGCGGTATAAAATTGAGGGTTTTTTTCTGCGGATTTTGGTGAAGCAGGGATTAAAGCTGATGCGCGACACTACCGGAATGGTTGAGTACATTATTCGCGGACTCAGTTGGATGGTTCTCATTATCATTCCGATCATGGCTCTGGTGTTGTATTTGTTGTACATCTACCGGGGACACTATTACGTAGAGCACCTTGTTTTTATGCTACACACCCATTCTTTACTCTTTATTTCAATATTGGCAGTCAAATTGCTCGAGGTTATGACCAATGAGGTATGGGGGTTTTTCTTCGATAGCTCGGTCGATTTTGCCTGGGGCTATTTTTTGGCGGGAGTAATGGTGTTTTTATATCCAGTGGTGGGTTTGAGGACCTACTATCGGAGTTCTTATGCCGGTGTGATAGGTAAATCCATAGTGCTGGTTTTTGCCTATCTGATCGCTGCCATTATCGGGATAGTGCTGGCGATGTCGATCCGATTTTTTATGTTTTGAAACGATTCTTAGCACGAAACAAACTCTTTAGCGTTTCCGTCTCCAGCTCATCTACTTAAAAAAATGTATTTGATTATTAGAGAATTCAAATGTACACGGGCTTAAAACCTTAAATTAGGGGAATTTTTTTCAAAATTTGCTGTTTTTATTTATATTTACCCGATTCAAGCATACGACTATGATCGACACCGAAAAACTTACCAAACACTATTACACCACTTCTGAAGTAGCAGAAATGTTTGATGTATCCAACTCCCTTATCCGCTATTGGGAAAATGAATTTTCGAGTTTGAGACCCAATAAAAACACCAAGGGAGAGCGAAGATTTACCGTGAAGAATATCGAGCAGATAGCCCTGATCTACCATTTGGTTAAAGAAAAGGGATACACCCTGGACGGCGCACAAAAAGAGATTGCCAGTAAGAAAGTCTACTACAAGGAGCGCGCTGCGGTGGTAAAAAAATTAAACCAGCTAAAAACCGAACTTGCCGAGTTGAAAGGAACAATGGAAAAATCCATCGGATAGTCAGGAGGGGAGCTGAAGTGTGCGATCGCATAGGGCCAGGTCCTCCCGTTCATTAGAAGCGATGAGCACAATTCTTTGGGCCCGGTGTTTATCCAGCAATTCAATAAACCATTTTTTAGCTGTGTCGTCCAGATTAGAAGTGGGTTCATCAAGCAGCACCAGTGAGGTGTGTTGCAGGAGTGCCAGAGTCAATTTGGCACGCTGTTTCATGCCCGAAGAAAAATCTTTTAATTTTTTTTCTGCGGCTTGTTCAAGGCCACTGAGAAGCAGGATTTCCTCAGCGGTGTATTGATTTCGCCAGGGTTTAAGACGCCCGGTGAATTGCAGTAACTCCAATAGTTTCAATTCCCCGGGAATATCGACATAGGGTGCGGCGTAACTCATATGCTTGTATATATCTTCATCCGGCAGGGGTGTACCCGAATTCAAAAACTTTACGGTTCCCCTGGAAGGAGATAAGTTTCCGGAAATAATTTGCATAAGAGTACTTTTACCCGATCCGTTGGGCCCGGCAATTCCGGTAAGGGTATTGAGTTCCAGTACAGTCGATACCGACTTGATTACGGGGTCTTTGCCGTATTTTAATCCAACCTTTTGAAGTTCGACTCTATCGAGCATTAAAGTTGTTTAAAACCCTTCATTATTCCCCTGTCTGCACTATTGACAAAGGAGAGGACGTAATCTCTTTCAGGGGAAGCATTGACGGTGGTTTCAATAATTTTCAATGCCTGTGAGGTATTGTAACCCTTCACAAACAAAATTCTGTAAATTTGCTGGATGTCATTTATTTGTTCTTTGGTAAATCCCCTTCTCTTTAGCCCTATGGAGTTGACTCCTGCATAAGAGAGAGGTTCTCTGGCTGCTTTGACGTAGGGAGGGATGTCTTTTCTCACCAGGGATCCTCCTCCAACCATGGCGTGAGCCCCGATTTTTACAAATTGATGAATGGCTGACATGCCACCCAATATAGCGAAATCCTCAATGGCGATATGGCCCGCGAGGTTTACATTATTGGCCAGGATGCAATTGTTTCCTATCACGCAATCGTGAGCCACATGCACGTAGGCCATCAACAGGCAGTTCTCTCCTATGGTAGTTTGAAAATTGGCAGCCGTACCCCGGTTGAGGGTGCAGTACTCGCGAATAATGGTGTTTTTTCCTACGGTAATAGTAGAACTCTCTCCTCTGTATTTCAGGTCCTGAGGTGCAGCACCTACGATCGCCCCTGGAAAAACTTTGCACCCCTCTCCCAATCTGGATCCATTCAAGATGGCGGCATGGGATTCGAGTATGCAGTTGTCCCCTATTTCTACATCTTCTTCTATCACACAGAAGGGGCCAATTTTTACATTTTTGCCAATTTTGGCTTTGGGGTCTATGACACTTAAATTACTTCTACTCATCTATTAATTCTCTTTACTATTTGAGCTGTCAATTCTCCTTCGGATACCAACTTATCCCCTACATAGGCCGAGCCAAACATATGGCAAATGCCCCTTCGAATGGGGGAAATCAATTCCAGTTTGAATATAAGAGTATCTCCGGGGACAACTTTATGTTTGAATTTGGTTTTGTCAATTTTTAAAAAATAGGTATCCCAGTCCGTGGGATCCTCCACATTGGACAGCACCAGGATGCCACCTGTTTGAGCCATAGCCTCAATTTGAAGCACTCCGGGCATAACGGGATTTCCGGGGAAGTGTCCCTGAAAGTATGGTTCGTTAATGGTTACATTTTTTACAGCGACGACCGATCGGTCGGTAATTCCTATGACTTTGTCAATGAGTAAAAAAGGGTATCGGTGGGGCAACAGACCATTGATTTGTACTGTATCTAAAACGGGTTGTTTCGTCGGATCGTAATTGGGTATGGCTCGCAGTTTTTGGAATTCCCGGTATTTGCGTTTGAGAATTTTCGTAAAGCTCACATTGGAGGTGTGCCCGGGTTTTTTAGCCACCACTTTGCCCTGGATGTATTTGCCAAAGAGCGCCATGTCTCCAATGATATCTAATAGCTTGTGCCTGGCGGGTTCGTTTTTATAATGTAATTTAATGGTGTTGAGGATTCCCTCTTCCTCAATATTTATAGATTCCTTCCCCAGTTTGTCAGCGAGTTCATCCAACTCCTTTTCGTTCATCATCACATCTGCGATGACAATGGCGTTGTCCAGGTCCCCTCCTTTGATGAGGCCCAATTCCAGCAGATTTTCTAATTCTCTGAGAAAAACAAAAGTCCTGCAGGGTGCAATTTCCTTTTCGTATTCATCCAAATTCCCGAGAGATGCGTATTGTTGGCCCAAAATCTCAGAGTCAAAGTCAATCATCACGGTTACCTCAAATTGATCGTTGGGGAGTAACATGATTTCGGTATCGGTTGACTTGTCGTGAAAAGTAATGGGTTCCGACACTACGAATACTTCTCTTTCTGCCTCCAGCGATTCGATACCCGCCTGGCGAATAAGTTTAGTAAAGGGAGCTGCACTGCCGTCCATAATGGGTATTTCGGGCCCGTCCAGTTCGATGGTAATGTTATCCACGCCGAGGGCGTAGAGTGCGGACATAATGTGTTCAACGGTGTGAACAACGATATCGCCTGATTTAAGCGTAGTTCCCCTGTTGGTGGAAACTACTTTGGATACATCTGCCAATATCTCAATAGAATCACAGATAGCGTCCTTTCTTCGAAAACGTATTCCATGGTTTGCAGGCGCGGGATGCAAGGTCATATTCACTTTTTCTCCGGTGTGGAGTCCAATTCCACTTATGGTGACCGCTTTTTGAATGGTTTTTTGATTCATAGATGAAAATTCCGTGGGTGGGAACCAGGTTTTTTATACACTTTCTTTTTGGTAAAAATTAATTTGGCTCAAAAATAGGTCAAATAATTGAAACGGAAAAATAATACTATTCTGCTTTGAGGCGGTCGACCTCTTTTTCCAGTTTTTGGAGTTGCTTCATAAGCTCGGGAAGCTTTTTAAATCCGATGAAGGACTTGAGGAAATCTCCGTAATCAATAGCCGGAGAACCGAAGATGTTGGTTCCGGGTTTTTTTATTGAACCCATCACACCCGATTGACCTCCTATGCTGGTGCGGTCTGCAATTTTAATATGACCGTTGATTCCCACCTGACCACCTACCACACAATTCTTTCCAATTTTAGCACTTCCGGCGATGCCTACCTGAGCCGCCATTACAGTGTGCTCACCGATGACTACATTGTGCCCCACCTGAATCAAATTGTCCAATTTGACTCCATCTTCAATTATAGTGGAACCCAGGGTTGCCCTGTCAATCACAGTATTGGCTCCAATTTCCACGTCATTGCCGATGAGGACATTACCGATTTGGGGCACTTTGCTGTAATGACCATTGCTGTCGGGACTGAATCCAAAACCATCCGAACCCACAATGGTGTTGGAATGTATAATACAATTGTCCCCGATAACACAGTCGTACATAATTCTCACGCCCGGGAAAAATTTTGCATTTTGGCCAATTTTTACATTTTTACCAATAAAGACCTGAGAGTAAATAATGGTACCATCTCCGATCTCTGCATCGTCTTCCACCACAGTGAGTTTTCCTATGGCAACTTGTTCGCCTATGGTTGCAGAATGGGATATGCAGGCAGTGGGATCCTTCACCCGTTCAATGTCTCCCACGCCATTAAATGCACTCAATAAACGTGAGATAGCGCCGTAAACATCGGGCACACGTATCAGGGTAGCAGCTATTTTGGAGGAGGGTTTGAATTTCGTATCTACCAGTACTGCAGAAGCTTTGGTTTTATAGAGGTATTCCTCGTATTTGGGATTGGATAAAAAAGTAATGGCGCCGGGTACTCCTTCTTCAATTTTGGCTGGGCGGGTTAGAATGATATCCGGATCACCTTCCAGTTCTCCCCCCAAAAATTGAGCAATTTCTCGAGCAGTTATTTGCATGTGAGTTTTTATTAACTAATATCGATTTATTTAAGACCCTAAAACGAAAAATGTTGTATAAATTTGCAGTCCTTTTGACACAACCAATAATTCATGACTAAAGTCCAATTTTTGTTAAAATCTGACCATTGGCCAGTAATTGATTCGCTCAGGTTATTTATTCAGGAACAAAAAACCGATAGGTTTCAATGGACCATCAACACCAACAAGGACGAAGAGAATACCATAAACTTTCAAGTTCTCCCGCTCAATTGGCTGGAGGTAAATAAAAAGACCTTTCGCATCGTTTCGGTCCTTAAACGTTCCAATCCTGAAGATCGCTTACTAACTCCCCCTGAATTTGTAAAAAAAAATATGCCCGAAATTTTGAGAACCCTTCCTCTGGTGTCCTCAGAGAAAAGAATTTGTGCACAGGCAGGGGCTTTGCTCGAAGGGGTAACTCCTCCCTTACTTAAAACTGAAGCCGAAATAAGGACCGATTACCTAAAAGCAAATACCCATGCCGTTCTCTTTCCGTGGTGGGTTCCCGTTGGGGATTTTTTGGATGAGGGCTGGAAGAGCACCACACTCCACCCCTCTGAATTTACCCCTGATGCCGGATCCGGATGTTGGGCGATTGTGGACGATGGAAATTCTCCTGGTGAAATATTGAAAGAAGTTAAAAAACTGCACCATCCGGCTTCGGTTGTTCTGACCAATACCGAGCGCAAGGTCAAAAGAGATTTTGTGCGTAAAGACCTGGACTTACTCGGAGTTTTTCTCCAACACTCAACTCAAGACAAATATGAATTGTACCTTTGCCTCAGACGAAAAAAATCCGGAGAGGTACAGTACGTGGATTACCCGACTTCCACCCTGAGTGAAATGGTACCGGAAGCCCTAAAAATGATTGATCAGCATTTAGAATAAAATTTCATAGTGTTTTATGTTTTTAATATTTCAAGTATCCGCAGCAGGGAAACCCAAAAATTGGAATCGCCCCGCTTCTGATCCATTTAATTGGCCGAGATTGGTCAACCTCGCCTGGTTGCACTACGACAAATCGGGCCAATTGATAAAATCGAGTAATCGCATTATAGAACCCGGGAGTTATCAGGCCAATGAGGAGGTGCTTTCCGCCACCGGTTTAACATTGGAAGAGGTCACTGAAAAGGGAGAACCCCTGAAAAAGGTATTGCCTGAGTTTATTGAAGATTTGAGAAACTGTGAATATCTTTTTTCACACAACCTCCACCTTTCGGAAAGTGTGGTCAGGTCGGAGTGCCACAGGTTGAGAATTAATGACGGCCCCTTCGATTACCTTGAAAAGTACTGTATTATGCGCGAGGCCACCCACCACTGTAAATTGGCGGGAAAAGAGGGGAAATACAAATGGCCCACCCTTCAGGAACTCCACCAGGTGCTTTTTAATTCCCGTTACGCCAAAGGCAATAATGCGTGGTCCAATGTGGTGGCTTCCTCTACCTGCCTTTTTGAATTGTTGAAAATTGAGGCCATGGAGCTTTAGCCCGGATTAGTTCAAACTGATTTTTATAAGAGACTGTTGCGGATAACTTATTTTGGCATGTCTTTTGACTAAAATGGATGATGAGTCCTTTTAACTGATAAGGAAATTGCACTAACCTTGATGGTACGGGGTGGACTATGCAAAGACCTTCACTTTTATAATAATTTAAGTTTCTCAGTTTCATTGCGAAGAACGAATGAGTTGTATTCTTTGCACTATTTAATTCCCTTTATCTTTACATATTTAGATTTTATTTTTATTTAATATTTTTTTTCTTTTGTCTCGATACAAAAGAAACAAAAAATCACGGCTGTTGATAATTTTCGGTCCACTTTTGAAGGTCTTGCCTGCCCGCATTATCTATGAGGGCTGCGTCATGAAAGGTTAGTGTCATGTCACGCATACTTTACCCGGCCCAAGTCTTGGCCTTTTATCCCTTTTCAGCGTTGTAAAAGCCTCATGTAGCTATAGCTATGCTACGTTTTTCCGCCTTGAAAATGAATAAAATACCGGCGACTTAACCGACACAGTACACTTGACTTGACACTATAGACCGATAGAAATGGGGGCTTGAGAAGATTTTATCCCGCAGGCGTAGCCGTGGTTGCTGAGCGACAGTCGAAGTACAGCTACGGAGAGGACAGAAAATCAAGCAAGTGCGCATTTCGACGACGCTGAATGCATCGCATTTATGAAGGTATTTAGCCTTGTAATAGGAGCCTTCATGGATAATGTGGGCCAAGTCGGCTTTAAAACTCGCTTCCTTTAAATCCGTATGGT
>JAGTVA010000093.1 GCA_018224445.1 Saprospiraceae bacterium | reverse complement strand
ACTATGCCTGAGACTTTCAACTTTTGACTTTCGACTTCCGACTTTCGACTTTCGACTTTCGACTTCCGACTTTCGACTTTCGACTTTCGACTTTCGACTTTCGACTTTCGACTTTCGACTAAATTTTCTTATCTTCCGTATTCAATAAATTCTTTTTTCTCGACAACAGTACATACATGGCCGGAATCACGTACAAAGTTAATAAAAGCGAAAACATCAAGCCACCGACGACCACGATACCCATTGGAATTCTGGAAGTGGCTGAAGCACCGAGCGCCAAAGCGATGGGCAGGGTAGCCAAAGAGGTCGCGAGACTGGTCATTAAAATCGGGCGAAACCTAAGGGAGGCTGCCTCCAGGGCCGCTTCCTGCAACGACTTTGAGACCGGCAATTTTTGATTGGCGAATTCCACAATAAGAATTCCGTTTTTGGTAACTATCCCCACCAGCACAATTATACCTATTTGGCTAAAGATATTCATGGTGTGACCAAAAAAGTAGAGACACAACAGGGCCCCTACTAATGCCAGCGGAACGGTAAACATAATGACAAAAGGGTCTACAAAGCTTTCAAATTGAGCCGCCAGAGCCAGAAAGACCAGTGCCAATGCAAAAATAAATGCGAAGTACAATCCCCCTGCACTTTCCATAAAGTCTCTTGACGTTCCCGTCAATGTAGTGTAAAAGGAGTCGTCCAACAACTCGCCGGCCACCTCATCCATAGCAGCAATACCCTCTTCCAGACTATATCCGTCGTTCAGCCCGGCAGATACGGTGGCAGAGACGTATCTGTTGTACCTGTACAACCTGGGGGGAGAAGACCGCTCTTCCAGAGTTACTAAATTATTCAGGGAAATCAGCTCCCCGTTTCGGTTTCTCACCGTGGCCTGTTGCAGGTCAATGGGTTGATCTCTACTGGTCCTTATGGCCTCCCCAATCACTTCGTATTGCTTGCCGTTCATTATAAAAAAACCATAGCGCTGTCCTGCAAAAAAGTGTTGAAGAGTTTGTGCAATATCCCTTACACTTACTCCCAGTGCATTTGCACGAATCCGATCGATACTGACTGTAATTTCAGGTTTGGTAAATTTCAGGTCTACATCTACCACACTGAGAGCCGGATGGTTTTCTGACCGCTGTAAAAAATCCGGTAATTTTTCCTTCATTCTATCCAGATTAGGGGCTTGAACTACATACTGAACCGGCAAACCGGTCAACCCCCTGCCCACCTGGATGGTCTGATCCTGCACCGCGAAAGAGCGCGCAAAATTGTGAGCCCTCAATTTGGGAAATATTTCATCTACCACTTCCTGTTGACTGCGTTCCCTTTCATGAGGTTCTACCAGAGCCACTCTGATAAAGGCGGAATTCACTGAGGTAGATGCACCAAAACCGGGCGAAGTAACTGAGATAATGGATGATTTTTCAGGTATGGTATCAATAAATTGTAAAAGGTCCATTACGTATTCATCCATCAATTCATAAGAGGTGCCCTCCGGGGCCGAGGAAATAATTCTAAATCTGCTTTTGTCCTCCATGGGAGCCAATTCAGAGGGCAGGATGTCCAGCAGGTGGTAAATACCCACACCCGCAACAGCCACAATAATAATAGCCACCCAATTCACTTTTAAAAAAGCTTTTAAAGACCGCTGATAACCCGAGTTCAGACTCCTAAAAAAGGGCTCAGTAATCCGGTATAAAAATCCCTGATAATCTCTTTTTTTCAATAATTTTGAACCCAACATGGGGGTCATACTCAGGGAAACGAAGGTCGATATAATCACTGCACCCGCCAGCACCATCCCAAACTCCCTGAACAATCGACCGGTAGCTCCTTCCAGGAAAATAATCGGCATAAATACGGCTACCAGAGCAACGGTCGTGGCAATAATGGCAAAGTAAATTTCTTTAGCCCCCTCTCTGGCGGCCTCCAGGGGGGTGAATCCCTTTTCAATTTTTTGATAAATATTTTCCAACATCACAATGGCGTCATCGACGACCAATCCGGTGGCCAATACAATGCCCAATAAGGTCAGTACATTAATGGTAAAACCAAAAAGGTACATGACAAAAAATGCACCGATAAGGGAAATGGGAATGGCCACTACGGGTATGAGGGTAGTCCTCCAGTCCCTTAAAAAGAAGAAAATAACCAATACCACAAGGATAAAAGCAAGGAAAATGGTGGTTTTGACTTCAGTAATGGCGTTTCTGATGCTGGTGGTGGCATCGATAGCATACCCCAGTTGAATGTCTTCAGGCAGTTCGCGCTCTATTTGTTTTACCCTTTCATAAAATTCATCTGCTATCTCTATGTGGTTGGAACCCGGTTGAGGGGTAACGGCCAGACCGACCATGGGAATCTTGTCGTTTCCCCGCAATAGGGTCCGCAAATTTTGTGGGGCTATCTTCGCAGTTCCGATATCCTTCAACCTTACCAGGGACCCATTGTCCTCCCGAATAATCAAATTTTGAAACTCCTCGGGAGTGGTCATCCTTCCAAAAGTCCTGATGGTCAATTCGGTTCTGTACCCCTCTACATTCCCACTCGGAAGTTCTACATTTTCCCTGTCCAGCGCATTTCTCACATCCAGTGGACTGACTCCCATAGCCGTCATCTGAGCGGGATCCAACTCGAGGCGCATGGAATACCGTTTACTTCCCCATATTCTGATCAGACTGATTCCGGGTATGGTTTGCAACCTCTCCTTTAAAATATCGTCAGCAAAAGCAGTCAATTGCATCAAATCCCTTCTGTCACTCTGCACCGTAAGCACAAGTATGGTGGTGGCGTCTGCATCGGCTTTTTGGACCGTGGGGGGTTCTACATCGGGGGGGAGACTTCTGATGGATCGGGAAACTCTGTCCCGCACATCGTTGGCCGCTGCCTCCAGGTCGGAAGTCAATTCAAATTCTACGGTTATGGTACTCCGACCATCCGCACTCACCGACGACATTTCCCTGATGCCGGCAATTCCATTGATATTTTCTTCAAGGGGTTCAGTGATCTGGGTCTCAATTACGTCGGCATTTGCACCGGGGTAATTGGTTACCACTGTGATTATAGGAGGATCTACACTCGGGTATTCCCGCAGGCCGAGCTCGGTAAAGCCAATAATTCCGAACAACAGAATTACTATGGACATCACGGTGGTGAGAACCGGTCGTTCAATACATACCGAAGACAGACTCATAAATTATAAATTATTGTGGTGTGAAAAATCAACCAACTCCACCTCGAGTGAAGCCCCTTCAGCCAAAGACATCAAACCGGTCGTGATGACTGTATCGCCCGGATTAAGCCCCTCCAGTATTTCCACAGTCCGGTCTGTCCGAATTCCTGTTTTAATCTGAATACTTTCAGCTTTGCCGTTTCGGGAGACAAAGACCATTTGGCCTTCTATCACCGGAATAACAGCTTCAGAGGGAACCATAACTGCATTTGGATTCACATCCACCCGCAGGATAACCTGAGCAAACCTTCCCGGAAGCAAGTCTCCATTTTGATTGTCCACTTTGGCGCGCACCCGCATGGTTCGGGTTTGAGGATTCACTCCCGGTTCTACAGCGTATATTTCAGCCCTCTTGCCCACACTTTTACCTACGGTGGTAAAAGAAACCTCACTTCCTACACCTATTTGATCAATGTAGGTCTCAGGTATTTCAAAATCCAGCTTGAGCGGGTGAAGTTGATGTAAGGTGGCGATTCTTGCTCCGGGGGAAACGTAATTGCCTTCAGATATATACTGAAGTCCTATTTGCCCATTGAAAGGGGCGTACACGTTGAGCTTGGATTTTCTGACTTCCAGCAGTTCTTTCTCAGCTCTTAATGTGGCCTCCCTATTGATGGATCTTTGAAGTTCTTCGTCGCTAATGGCTTGAATTTCAATCAGACGTTCGGCGCGCTTTCGCTCGTCTTCAGCCAGTGAAATCTCCAGTTGTAATTTTTTTAACTCTCCCGCGAGTTCCCGGTCGTCCATGGAAATAAGCAATTGCCCTCTTCGCACGGTAGAACCCTCTGTAAAATTGATTTTTTTTATTAATCCTGCTACTTCAGGAGTAATGTTCAGTTGTTCAAAAGCCTCAAAAGTGCCCGGGGTGATTACCTCATTGGCGACCTCAAAAGTGTCCACTACTACTCCCTTTACATTCGATACTCTAGGACCTTGATTGGTGGCGGCCGACCCACTTCGGTCTCCTCCTCCCCCGCAAGAGGAATTCAACAGCAAAAAACTCAGCGTAATCAGAAAAAATAATAGTAGTCTCACATTTATATATTTTACAAGTAATATAAAGAGAGTTAAACGCAATAGGTTTTAATTATTGGCTACAAAATTGAATAAATTTCATTTGACCAACTTTTTATTCGTCCAATAGATTTCTAGTTTAACTGTAAATTAAGGAAGTGCAATTGGATTTAAATCAAAAAAAAAAGAATAAATTTCCCTATAAGAATTGGGAATTATAAACCTAAGCCTCCTCACGGTGTTTTCAAACCATGGATACTGATTCACCTATTTTACTCTATGACGGGCACTGTTTGATGTGCAGTTCGCTGGTTCAATGGGTTATGAAAAAAGACCCGGAGGGAGTCATTAAATTCGGTGCTCTCCAAGACGAAAAAATCAAGAATTGGATTAAAAAAGCTCCGAAGCACATTCGGGATGCGGACAGTGTCATTCTATACAGTAAGGGGGAGTTTTATTACCTATCGACAGCTATTTTAAAATTGTACTCCATACTGGGTTT
>JAGTVA010000092.1 GCA_018224445.1 Saprospiraceae bacterium | reverse complement strand
ACCCATGCCGAAGAACTGTCTTTTATCTGCCCTGGAGCTCACGGTGGAGTCCACGGAAATAAAAGCGATTTCGGCTTTTCGGAAGATCCCTGGAAATCGATTTTTATCACGGAAAAAATGTTTGAGGAAGGCATGGTTTACCCGTATATGAATGGTCAACTGGTCTTTAAAACGGCAGTGCAAAAATTCCCCGAAGTCATTATGGAGGCCCTGGAAAAGGCGGGAAAAACTCCCGATCAATTGAAATTACTCATTCCTCACCAGGCCAATCTCCGAATCAGTCAATTCGTGCAAAAGAGATTGCGGTTGAGAGACGACCAGGTGTACAGCAACATCCAAAAATACGGAAATACCACTGCGGCTTCAATTCCCATTGCCCTTTCAGAGGCTTGTCGGGACGGACTGGTAGAGAGAGGGGATTTGATTTGTCTCGCGGCATTTGGCAGCGGATTTACCTGGGGATCGGCATTGATAAATTGGTAAAAAAACACGAAATGGTAGATATATTGGCAATTGGAGCCCACCCGGACGATATAGAATTGGGGTGTGGAGGTACCTTGTTTAAACACATTCAGGAGGGGTGCAGTGTGGGCTTGTTGGATTTGTGCCGGGGAGAATTGGGTACGAGGGGAACTCCTGAAATCAGGGAAGAGGAAGCGAAATCAGCAGCCCTTGCCATGGGAGCAAAGTTCCGCTGGAATGCAGAGTTGCCGGATGGGTTTCTTTTTTCCAACAGAGAGAACAACAGCAGGGTGGCGACTTTTATTCGCAGGGCAAGACCCCGATTGGTAATAGCCGGAGCGCCGAGAGATCGCCATCCCGACCACGGCAGATCCGCAGAGATAGCCCGCGAAGCTTTTTTCCTATCCGGTCTCCGCGCCCTGGAATTGAAATGGGAGGGAGAAAAGCTGGAGAGTTATCGGCCCGGTCTTTTGATTCACTACATTCAGGACTATCATCTCGAGCCCGATTTGGTAGTGGACATCAGCCCTTTTATGGAAAAAAAAGTGGAGGTGGTGAAGCTGTTTTCTACGCAGTTTTACAACCCGGATTTGAACGAACCCGATACGCCCATATCCAACAGAGACTACTTCGACCAATTAAGAGCCAAGGCGAGAACATACGGGCGGTATACAGGCTGCGAATACGGCGAGGGATTCTTAGTAAACCGACCACTGGGTGTTGATGATTTGTTGAAGGTTACTTAAGAGGCCAGGTATATTTATAAATTTTTAATAAAAAATTAAACAAAGAAAAACTTTTAACCTTTTACACTGTGGAATAACTGCGAAGCAGTTACCACAAAGTGGTATTCCACAAGGAACTTTCGACTTTCGACTTTGAACTTTCGACTTTGAACTTTCGACTTTCGACTAATAGGACTTTCGACTTTAAACTCAACAACAGATGAAAAACGAAATCTTAAAATACTACCCAAAAGCAGAAGATGCTGAAAAGGTAACCGAACATTATTTAAAAGAGTTGGAGGATGTCCATTCTTTCGATTTGGAAAATACCCTTTTGGCCACCTCCATTTGTGTGGACGACATCAATGTGTCCACGGAATTCAGAAGGATTCAACTGAGGCCCTTTATAATGGGTGGGTTGGCCGGAGTGCCGTTCGTGGGACTGACGGGGATAACCGCTTTTGCACACCACGTGCCGGACGACGGCTACGCTTTTATCTTTTACGGACCGCACATAGGGGTCACCAAAGACGGTACCCTCGGAAAAATTCGGAGAAAGGGACAGGCGAAAAACACCACTTGTTGCGGGGCCCTTGCCCTGGGGATTGATTTAATAAATGATGACCGAAAAATACAGGAGGAAGAAAGCGATGACTTTTGGTCCCAATACGACTATCAGGAGAGTCGCCTGATCAAAGTCCTTCAACCCCACAAGCAGAGAATTCTAAAGAGCGAGCACCCCATTTGGGAGGCCACGGAAGTCACCTATGGGCATATCAATAAATTCATGAACAAATTGGTAGAATCGCGAAAGTCCGAGTTCAACTGCAAAAAAATTGCCCTGCTGGGAGGCATTATTATCAATACCGATTTTAGTGAAGACGATTTTGTCGAAATCAGAGATTTCAATGTGATTAATATTTGACCGATTCGGGTTAATGGTTCAATTGAACAGACAATCTGCAAAACTAAAAATTAAAAGCTAAAAAATTTAAAACTCATCACTCATCACTCATCACTCAAAAACAGCCAGGAGCGAAATCCTAAGCAAATTGTCCCACCAGTTGGTGTTGCTCTTCAGTAACTAATGCGGAATTGAGTCCCTCAAATACGTAACCGCGGGCAGTCATTGTTTCCAAAACCTTGGGTAGGGCATATTTAAGATTTTTCATGGCTTTTAAACTGTCGTGAAAAACCACTATGGAACCGGGGCGGACGTTGTCGACCACATTCCTGTAGCACTGCTCTTTGCTGATTTCGCTATCGAAGTCTGCACTGAGTACATCCCACATTACTATTTTATAGTGGCGCTGCAAAAATTGCATCTGACTGGGGCGCATTTTGCCGTAAGGCGGTCTGAACAACTCACTGTGCACCAATCTGGCGCATTTTCTCACATTGTGAAAATAGGGGAGCTTCTCTGTAGCCCATCCGGACAGGTGATTAAAGGTGTGATTTCCGAGATCGTGACCCGCTTCCACAATACTGTCGAGCACATCGGTGTGTTTTTCTATGTTGTCTCCCACACAGAAAAAGGTAGCTTTTGCGTTGTATTCTTTGAGCTGTTTGAGTACCCAGGGTGTAACTTCCGGTATGGGGCCATCATCAAAGGTCAAGAATATTTTTTTGTCATCAGTGTTTACTCTCCAAACAAAATTTGGAAAAAGTCCCTGAATGACTCCGGGTGTTTTAATTAGGTACATGAGATTAAAATTAATATGTTCAACTTATTATGGCCATTAGTTTTCGGGATTAACAGCTTTTTTGTAACTATGCACTCTCTAAACGTTTATAACAGCGATAGTGCTGCGCAAAGTTTACATTATTTTAAATAAAATGCAAATTTTTAGTCAATTGATTTAGTGGTATTTATCAAACAGAAAAAAATAATATATAAATAAAAATTAATATGTTGAAAACAAGAGTCAGATTTGCACCCAGCCCCACGGGGCCTTTACATATAGGAGGATTGAGAACAGCCTTATATAACTACCTGTACGCCAGGTCAAAAGGAGGTGATATGGTCCTCCGGATAGAAGATACCGATCGCACGAGATATGTGGACCGGGCGGAGGAATATATTTTTGAAGCCCTGAAGTGGTCCGGCATTGAATTGGATGAAGGACCGAATGCCGGTGGTATTTTAGGTCCCTACCGCCAATCGGAAAGATTGGGTATTTACCAAAATTACGCGAAAAAACTCGTAAAGTCCGGTCACGCTTACTACGCTTTTGACACCGTGGAAGAACTCGAAACCATGAGAACCGAGCGCGAGGCTCAGGGAATCCATTCTCCGAAGTACGATTGGCGGATCAGGGAAGAGATGAACACCAGTCTAAAAATGACGGAAGACGAGCTTGCCCGCAGGTTGAAGTCCGATCAACCGTATGTAATTCGGTTTAAGATACCCGACGAAGGGGAGGTGACTTTTTCCGATGAAATCAGGGGAGAGGTGACTTTTGACTGCAGTGAGCTGGACGACAAAGTGCTGCTCAAGGCCGACGGTTGGCCCACTTACCACATGGCCAACGTGGTTGACGATTATTTGATGCAGATCTCTCACGTGATCAGGGGAGAGGAGTGGTTGAGCAGTACGGGTTTACATGTATTGCTTTACAGCGCATTGGGTTGGGATAAAAGCATACCTGTGTTTGCTCATTTGCCTTTGATTTTAAAACCCACGGGTAAGGGAAAACTGAGTAAGCGGGACGGTGCCAAATTCGGCATTCCGGTTTTTCCACTGGAATGGAAAGATGAGCAAACCGGTGACCTGTTTTTGGGGTTCGGCGAAATGGGATTTGATCCCGCTGCGGTAATTAATTTCATAGCCCTGCTAGGATGGAACCCGGGAGGAGAAGAGGAAATATTTTCTATGGCTGAATTGACGGACTTGTTTTCTCTGGAAAAAGTGGGGAAGTCCGGTGCGCGCTTTGATTTTGACAAAGCCAGGTGGTTCAACCAGCAGTATGTACTGAATTCCGGTGCCGCTGAATTGGCAGCTCAGGCACAGCCTTTTTTAAAAAAGGCCGGGTTTGCTCCGGAGGAGGAATATGTAGTGCGAGTTTGTGAGCTCATGAGGGAGCGCATTCAAGTCATTTCAGAATTGCCGGAGGCTGCGATTTTCTTTTTTACAAAAGATTTCCCCATGGATCAAAAGCAGTTGAAAAAAAGGTGGAAGGAGAATTCCGCGGAGATACTTGAAAATATCAATCGACTCATTGGTCAGCTTGACGATTTTAGCAAAAGCAAAATTGAGAAAGAAATAAAATCTTTTATTAATGAAAAAGATCTTAAATTCGGGCAAGTTTTGCCGCTGTTGAGATTGGCTGTTTCGGGAACCATGGAGGGGCCCGATATATTTGCTGCCATGGAGTTGATCGGGAAAGTGAAATGTGAAAGACGGCTTGCTGAATTATTGCAAAAGATGAATTAAAAAAACAAACAATGCCAAAAAAAATGAAAACCAAGGGCAAACCCGATTTGCACGAGGACCTCGAGGGACTGGATATCCAAATCAATGAATTCGGTGAAATATCCGGTAATTTTGACGTGGAGAAACTCAACAAATTTCTCAACGACAATGTCGATGACAAGAAATTAAAAGAGATTAAAGACATCTTGAAGAAAGAGGAAGAGGAATAGGACTATTTTGTGAAAAAGTGGAGTGATCTATTTTTGCAAAAATTTGCCGAATTGGTATTAATTCCCTACCTTCACTTTTGAGAACTTGCCCTATACCATTATAATCGCAATTTAGTCCTGTTGACGTTCCATGAATAGTCTATTTTAAAATTTGGATGGCATATATATGGCTATTAGATACCTCATATCTGTAAGTATTTTTTGGTGTGCCTGGATTTGCTCTGCAGAGTCTATCCCTGATTACCATTTTGACTACATGCTCACCGGCATTGAATGCAATTACACCGGCCCTGACACACTCTATGTGGACAGCACCTGTACCGCTATCCTGGAATGGGACGAGAGTAACGACCTCAATTGCGAATCGAATAAGCCGGGTGGCGTCATCGTTTCCCAAAATCTGGAATCCATCAGCGGCGGATACCAGATGGGAGATTCGGTGCCCGCAGGAGTGGAGGTAGTTGTGACCTACAGAGTAAGAGACAATATGGGGAATACCGAATTCTTTTCTTTTTCCATTCATTTTGTGGATACCCTTCCTCCGGTTTTTGACCCCGCCGATCTGCCCGCCGATACTGCCTTGATTAACAGCAGCGATTATCCACCAGCCGATCTCCATGCGACGGACAATTGCGATCCCGACGGAGACGATGTGGTGATTACCGTAGAGGACGACCCACTTCCCAACATTTGCACCGGTGGGACCTGGAACAGAGCCTATACTGCTATCGACCCCTATGGAAACGAAACGGAATATGTTCAGGTGATTACCCAGATACCCGATACGGTACCCCCTGTATTTATAGTGAGTCCGGCAGACAGTACCGTCCTCTGTAAGGATATGCCGGAGGCTTTTACCGATTGGCTTGCCCAACAGTACCAAAATACGGTGGTAGAGAACGAGGCGGGCGGGGTTCCGATTTTGTCGGACAATGCACCCGATCCACAGGATTTAGAAGATTTTTGCGGAACGCTGGAAGTTGAATTTACCGCTACCGACAGTTGTGGAAATGCCAGTAGCGTCACGGCCTTTTTTACAGTTCAGGATACGCTTGCTCCAACAGTAGTAAAGGAGCCTGAGCCCTTGTATATAGATTGCACCCAGTCTCAGGCCATGGATCAGCTTCAGGATTGGTTGGACAATCACGGATACTCCGAAGTAGAGGACGAATGCGGACCTCTTGTTTACGAGTTCAGCCACCAGTTGGGTTCGAATTTTGTCTGCAACGATACGGTAGGGGTGTCCTGGGTAGTGTCGGATCCCTGCGGAAATTCAGTCGAAATATTTACAGATCTTTATATTTCAGATACCCTGGCACCCTTGATTGAAGAGCATCCGGGAGATGAAGTGTCCAATTGTGCGGCCGGCGATTTAGGAGAGCAGTTTTTAAATTGGCTCAACGAGGCGGGTGGAGCAGTGCTTGAAGACGGCTGCACAGCTTCTGAGGATATCGGTATTTCCTTTTTTTACGGAAGTATGGAAAAAAGTGAATCTGAACTGTGGGCTATTTTTGTAGAGGGTTTTGAAAGCGGTTGTGAAGATTCATTAACAGCCAATGGGGCGATGATCAACAAGGTACTGGCCCACATTGCGGTGGATTTTCATTTTTCTGATTTTTGCGGAAATACGGTGATTTCCCAGGCCAAATTTATTGCCGTTGACGACCAGCCGCCTGCAATTACTCAGCAACCCGCAGATATGGAAGTGCCCTGTGGACCAGAGGACGAGGTTCAGCTCGCCCTGATGGAGTGGTTGGAATCGGGGGGTGGTTTGGTGGCCGACGACAATTGCAGCGACTGGCATGTGGGATCAGATTACACTTTCGACGAGTGGTGGCAATCTTATGTATTGAGTCGGGATACTTCCTGTGGAAATACGGGGGAGGTGAGTGTGCTTTTTTTTGCTGAGGACGCCTGCGGGAACCGAATGAATGCTTCGAAATCCGTTGTTTTTTCCACGGCAGATACCCTTGCTCCAATGGTGGTCACACCGCCCGAAGAACTGTCGTTAAGCTGTGTTCTAAGCACCTCTGCTCAATTGGAAGACTGGATCAGCAACTACGGGTATGCCGAGGTAGTGGATGATTGCAGCGATGTGGTTCCACTGGAATTTGAATGGATATCCTCAGAGGGGGATACCGGAAGTGGTCATATCGTTGACGGTCCCTATCCCGAATTGCTTTTAAACACCTGCAATATGTACTGGGATTTTACTTTTCATCTGGGAGACGGTTGCGGCAGCGAGGTATCTTTTACTGCCCGGGTAGAAATTACAGACGAAAATCCCCCTTCATTTGAGGGCAGTCAGGATACCGTTTTTCACCAATGTGATGAGGATATACAAGAACTGATTATCGAGGTGGAAGATTTTTGTTCGGCCTTTGAATTGAATACTACAGACAGCCTTTTAGCTGAATCTTATGCCGGTTGTGGGGATTTTGAGCAAGTTTGGTTGCGCACCTATGAAGCAATTGATGTCTGTGGCAATACCGGCCATTTTGAACAAATACTGGTAGTGGGTGATTTTGAAGCTCCCGCCTTTACGGTTCCTCCCGATATGGAGGTTTCCTGCGAGGATTTTGATGATCTTGATTTGACGGGTACTCCCGATAACATTTCAGATGGCTGTTTTTCAGAAAGCGATATTACAATTACTTATGAAGATGTGTTTGAGGATTCCGATTGCCCGAATTTCGTAAACAGGACATGGACCTTGGAGGATCCCTGCGGAAACGCAGCTACTGCTATTCAGCAAATTTATTTGATAGATACTTTTGCACCTGAATTGATCGCATTGCCGGAAGACTTATCGCTGGAATGTGGCAATCCGGATATTTTCGGCCTTTTTAACCAGTGGTTGGAAACCGGAGGGGGAGCTGTAGTCGAAGACGTTTGTTCGGAAGTTAATTTTTTCGCAGCCGTTCCCGGCTCCTATGAATTAGATAATCCTGCCACTTATCCCGGGATTACTCCCCAAATTACGGATTTTCTTCCATGCGATTCCATTGTTGAAAATAAAATAATCGGCTTTGAGGTCCATTTTGTCTATTACGACGGCTGTGGGAATGCAATTGTGGTTCAATCGGCTGTTGAAATAGTGGATGAAACCGCACCTGAAATATTGAATTGTCCTTCAGTAATTTCAATTGATGCCGCAACGGGTGAATGTGAGGGTGTTTTTCATTTACCCAATACCGCTGTATACGATGCATGTGGAGCCACATATAAGGAGTTAACTCTTTTGGACAGTGCCGATATTACATCAGATATTGCAAACGACCCCAACGAAGTGGTCCATCCGGTTCGACTTTCTTTTTTCCATCCTTTTAATTCCTTTCAGCCTCCTCAATCTCTGACCCTTGAAATTGAGTTGATGGGAGTGGACGGAGAGCAGCCCACCGAGGTGTTTTTGATTTACAGTGAGGAGGATGCATTATTGGGGCAGACCGAAAACACAGACCAGCAATGTGGAAACTCAAGCACGGTATTGGAATTCAGCGATATTCAACTGTTGACTTCCTGGCTGGCCGACGATTCAATTGTTTTTTATCTGGAGCCTCTGCAATCAGACAGTTTGCCCGGATCTTTTTACATCAATGACCTGTGCGATCCCGGTTTGGTGGTGGGTGCCCTTCACCTTCAACTTGCCAACCAGCGGCCCATAGATTTTTACTATCAACACGGGTTGGAGCTTCCGGTTAAAGTCAGTGATTTTCCATCTGAGGGGATCGCCCTTCCCGCCGGAAATCACCCTCTGTTGTTGAAAGCGGTGGATTGTGCCGGAAATTATTCTGTTTGTCAGGCAGAAATTGAGGTGGTTCAAAGCACTCCACCCATGATTGGCTGTGGGGAGGACCTGAATGGATTTACAGGGCAGGACGATTGTGTGTACAGTCTTCCAATGCAGGAATTAACTTACCAGAGTGAATGTTTGGATGGGGGGTGGTCTGTGTATTCTCATCCATTGGACGAAGTGAAGTGGATTACTTTTAACCTCCATCCCGATTGGAATGAATTTCAGGCTGCAGAATTGACTTTGAATTTTTCTCCCGTTTATCCATCTCATGGGGGAAGTGTGGATCTGTTTCTGGAGTACAGAGCTGATGTGGATACGAACTTTGCCTTTTTTGAATTGCTGAGTGCTAATGGGGAAGTACTGGGGAACACCAAAGACGACCATGCAGAAATCCTGAGGATGGGCAGTTGTTCACAATCCGGCTTGGCGAGGTTTTCCCTCGAGGACAGCCTGTTTAACAGTTTGATCGAAAACAATGAACTGAGTTTGCGGTTGAGGCAAAATCCCAATATTCCCTTTGACCCCAATGCGAGTGGGCTTGCCATCAATCCTTGCAATGGTCCGGTTGTGCAGAATGGCGATTCCGATGGAATTTCTTTCGCGAGAGCCTACGTCAGGTTTCACCCTGTTGAAATTGAAATTTTTACGGAAGGGGCTACGCAAAAGGGAGGAATTCAGTTCTACCTCGGGGAGGAATATCCCGAAATTGATTTGTATGCAGGGGTGAACACGGTCCATTACGCATTTATTGATCTGTGGGGCAACCGAGATACTTGTGCTCACACCGTTGACGTATTGGATACAGTCCCTCCAAATGCTATTTGCAAAAATGCCATTGTAATGCTCAACCCCTCGGTTTTCGATACCTTGGAACTCGAGAGGGCTTTGGTGGATGGAGCGAGTACGGACAATTGTGAAATAGTGAACTATGAAATCAGTCCCTCGAAATTTAACTGCCTAAACATCGGTTCAGAAATATCCGTTCAGTTAAAGATCTTCGACGCATTTGGAAACCAGGACAGTTGTGCGAGTATTGTCAGGTTTGAACCCCTCATTATTCAACCGTCCTTTTCTTTGGATTTGTGCAATCCGGATACTCTGTTTCTATTCTCCAATGCCCCGGGGGACCCTGTCTTGTACAGCTACGAGTGGAGCGGGCCTCAAAATTTTACCTCCAATTCCCCCAATCCTGTAATATCGGGTGCGGGGCCGGTGAATTCGGGAAGTTACAGTGTTACCATTACGGGTTTTGGTGGATGTACCTCCAGCGGTTCTGTCAATGTTACTATTAATACCATCGCCACTCCGAGTTTACAAACCGAAAGCAAAGTAGTTTGCGAGGGGGACAATATTTCTCTGATGTCTTCGACCTATCCCGGGCAAATATCCTACAGGTGGTACAGTGGAAGTCCACCGTCGGGTGTACTGCTGGGGACAACCTCACAACCTACCTTTAGTACCTCAATGCCTCAGGGCAATCACTCCTTCTACGTAATAGCTCAAAACCCCCAGTGTTCTTCCAATCCCTCAGGGACCTTGAATATTGAAGTAGTCGAAGAACCGGAGGCAGTGATAGACCCTGTATTTTTCAGGGTGTGTGAAGGAGAGTCCATGGTTTTGTCTTCACCCCTGGGTGCTGCCTACTCCTATCAGTGGAGTGGCCCTGCAGATTTTGTGTCCGATTTACAAAACCCATTGGTAACCGCATCGGCCTCGTCCATTCATCAAGGTACTTATTCATTGGTAGTGGGTTTGGGAACATGTGTATCGCGGGCTGTAGAAGCTGAGGTTTTAGTAGATGCAAGCCCGGTAAAACCTATTGTGCAGGGTACCTCCTCAGTATGCGAGGGGGATTCCATTCAGCTGAGAGTAAGTAATATTCCCATTGCCACCCGTTACACCTGGATTTTTCCCGACGGATCTCAGCAATTCACCCCGATTAATCAATTGCTGATTTCCAGTCCCTCTCCGGATATGACGGGGGAATGGAGGGTTGTGGTCGATTTCGGGCAATGCAGTTCCGAATTGTCGGAAAGCTTCTTTATACAAATAGACGAAATACCGACTCCCACACTATACAACAGCAGTCCGGTTTGCCAGGGAGACACCGTGCTGCTGGCCTCATCCCCTGTTCAGGGTGCCACCTATCAGTGGAGTGGCCCGGGGGGATCTCAATTTACAGGAGACTCCATTCGCTCCCCGTTACCGACAGGAAACTATCAGCTCACCATAACGACACCTGCGGGTTGTGTACAGACCGCCTCCACCACCGTGATCAATAAAGTGAGACCCCATATTCAGGGCATTGTGAGTCAGGGATTTGAATGTGCTGATGGAAATACGGACTATTGTTTCCAATCGGTGGTTTTTCCTGCCGATGACGGCAGTTATACCTACCATTGGACGGGGCCCAATAATTTTAGTTCCAGCCAGGTGAACGGCTGCATCCCCAATATATCTGAAAGTAAAAACGGCCTGTATCACCTGGTGGTAAGTGCAGATGGATGCGAATCTGCTCCAGAAACCATTGAGGTCGAAGTTACCGACATTGGTTTTACCCCTGAAATAAGTCCAGCCTTTGCGAGTTATTGCGAGGGAGATACCATCCAACTTTCATCCAATGTTTCTCCAGGACCCGAGGTATTGTTTCACTGGATTACTCCAGCCGGTGTGGTTTTCGGTCAAAATCCATTCCTGATTTTTCCCTCCGCCGAGGCCTCAATGGAAGGCGAATACTCCCTTTTTGTTTCCATTGGGCAATGTTCTACCTCTACGAGCAATACTTCAGAAATTGAGGTGAGACCAAAACCTGAGATTCCGATACTGTCGGGAGGAGGGAGTTTTTGTGAAGGAGACAGCATATTGCTGTCGGTTGTTCCCAAAATGGATGAAATGTATTTTTGGGAAGGGCCGGCCGGTTTTGAACAGGGTAGATTTGAACAATTTTTATGGCCTGCTTCAATGGATATGCAAGGCAATTACAGGGTAGTAGCACTTGCAGATGGGTGTTTGTCAGATCCGTCCGTCGCTCAAACGGTAGTGATCAAACCTCAACCTCCGGTGCCTGTTTTAAACCTGGATGTAGAGAGCATCTGTCTTGATGACGAAGATTTTGTATTTGAAATTTGTGTTGAACAGGACAGCCTTATAGGTGGTACCGCATTCAACTTTTTTCTCAACGACGATTTGGAAAACCCCTTTGTGAGTGGGAGCGCCCTGTGCAGGACTGTTCAGGACCCCTCCTTTTTCCTTCCGGGCAGCAACACCTTACAGGTTGTGGCGACCCTGAACGGTTGCAGTTCCGGCTTTTCCATGCCACACATATTGAGAGGGGATATCATTCCCGATGAGAGCGCCTATGCGGGTGATGACTTTTTGAGTTGCGAGTCGGACGATATCTTTTTATTGGCTGATTCACCGTCACAGTCCACCGGAAAATGGAGTTCACCCAAACCTTCATTGGTATTTGAAAATCCGGAAACCCCGGTAAGTGTAGTGAATAATCTCAAACCGGGTTTAAACACACTGATCTGGTCACTTAGCAGTGGAAGTTGCAAAAACTTTGATCGCGATACAGTCCTTTTGGAATACCTGGATGCTCCCATCGCCCGGGATTTAAGTACAGAGATTCTCATAGGGGAAGACCTGGAAGCGAACTTGCTCGCCAACGATTATCTGCCGTCTTCGGTGGTGTTGACTTTGCTTAATGTGGAGGGAGAGGGCAGCGTATTTTTGGATGAAAATCAGATATTACACTACAGGGGAGACGAGCGTTGGGCGGGAACGGTGAGGGTGCGCTATCGCATTTGTTTGGAACCGTGCCCGGAAAAGTGCGACGAAGCAGAATTGACCATAGAGGTGGGAGACGATATGGATTGCACCATACCCAATATTTTCACTCCCAACGGTGACGGCATCAACGATTCGTTTATTATCCAGTGTTTGTCTGAGTCGCGTTACGCAAACAACAGTTTAAAGATTTTTGACCAATGGGGCAGCCGACTTTTTCACGCAGCTCCCTACCAAAACGATTGGGAGGGGACGCACAACGGAAACCCCCTACCGGAGGGGACGTATTTTTACGTCCTGGACTTCGGGGTCGACGGAAGTGAGCGAAGCGGTTTTGTAATAATAAAAAGATAGTGTCATGAGGTTTGAGTATATACTGATCTGTTTTTTAATGTCGAGTGTTGGGTTGAAAGCCCAGGACCAGGCACTGTATACTCAGTTTTTCTATAATAAATTGAGTTACAACACCGCTTTTGCCGGCACCAGCCCGGGCACGGAGTTGACTTTTATCGGCAGGGAGCAGTGGCTGGGACTCAAGGGCAGTCCCTCCATACAAACGATTCAGGGCAACATTCCACTGGTAGCAGACCGGGTGGGACTGGGAGCAGTGTTGAAAAGGCAACACATCGGATTGACAGATCACTACACGGCCAATTTGAGCTATGCGTATCACATTCGCTACGGGGATTACCTCATCGGCCTGAGTGTAAATGCACTTTTTGGAAACACGGTTAACGATTTCTCGGAATCCAGATTGATAACCACCAGGCCGGTGGGAATGGATCCTGCACTCAGCGGAACAATGGAAAAAGCCACCTACTTCAATGCCGGGGCCTCGCTGTTGTTGCGAAGAGAGGGGATGTACGTCGGCTTTTCGGTTCCTTCCATTGCCAATCGACACCTTGCGTTTAGCGATGACGACGAGATTTTGAGGGGAGATCGCGTCAGGTTTTGGCATTTGATGGGGGGGTATGCCATTCCCATTGGGGCCGAAATGTTACTCAATCCACAACTGCTGCTCAGTTATGCAGAGGGAATTCCCCTGAAGTGGGATCTCAATATCCTGATGGATTTTGGGGATACTTTTTTGGCGGGAATTGGATACAGGTCCTATAATGGAATAGAAAATGGGTGGGGAGAATCCATCAGTTTGATGGGGGGATTAAAATTGTCTGAAAATTGGTTTATGACCCTTTCGTATGATTTTGGACTGACTTCTTTGAGGCAACACCACAACGGGAGCATTGAATTTGCGGTAAGGGTGTATTTAGGAGAGAGAGACCTCCGGGGAGAATTCAGGTCTCCAAGGTTTTTTTAAATAAAAAAAAGACGATACGGGTGAGGGATAAATTTTTGTTTTTAGGAGTTTTATTTGCGCTGTATTCCGGTATGGTTACCTCCGTATTATCTGCCCAGGAGCCCATTATACTGGATGCGGAAAATGCCATTCACCTGATAGAAGTTACAGAAGTAAAAAAGATAAACGAACACGGACCTGCATTTTCAGCCATTGAATACGACAACGGTTTGCTCTGGGTATCCTACGAGCGGAGAACTTCACAATCGCGTTACCTGTTGAGTGACAAAAGTATTTTTGAACTTCTTTGGTTGCCCCTGGAAGGGGATGGCGAGGCTCCGAAAAAAATAGACCTGCTTCCGGGGGGAGAGCAACAATACGGTCCGGTATCCCTGGACAAAGAGCGAAATTGGGTGTTTTTTACCGCCAGTCAACAGCGGGCTTTCAGAGGAAAAAACCAATTGGGAATCTATCAGAAAAACAAAGGGGAGACTACAAAATCTCAGGGATTGCCTTTTGTCAGACTTGAGTACAATTACGCTCATCCGAGTTGGGATGGGGAAAAGCAGCGCTTGTATTTTTCTTCGGATAAGGGGTCCTCAGCCGGAAAAATGGATTTGTATTACGCCGATTATCGCGCCGGAACATGGAGTGCCCCGGTAAAACTAGAAGGGAATATATCCAGTTCAGACAACGATTTGTTTCCCTATGTCACCCCCCATGGTTTGTTTTTTGCTTCTGATCGTCCCGGAGGATCTGGAAATTTGGATTTGTATTTCGCGCCTAAAGATTCAGTGGGGTTTTTACCGGTAAAAAGGCTGCCCGCGCCATTTAACAGTTCGGGTGACGACTTTGGAATATGGGTAAACGAGAGGGGAACCGGCGGATATTTTTCGAGCACAGGAGAAGGTCGGGGAGGAGTGGATCGGGTCTATCGTTTTCAGTGTCCCACCTCTTGTTTTACGCCTGCTTCTGTAAGTAAATCGCTGGATATCTTTACTTTTTCAAGCAGTGATCAGGCTCCTGTCAGGGACGCGCAAATAATGCTGGTTCCTGCGGAACTATTGACCGATCTGATAGCCGGAGCAGATATGGACTGGGATCCACTCAGCAATAAATTGAGTCTGGATATTTTAAATCAGTTGGGAGACGAGGTCGAAGTACTGAAAGGCAAAACCAACAGAGAGGGAAAAAACCTGATGACCGCCAGGACCAACAGAAAAAAATTCCTGCTTTTTGTCACCGCCGAGGGCTATCAATCCCAATTCCTGAGAATTGATTTTGAAGACGGCTTTTCCCACGTAAATAAAGAAGTGGCCATGGAGGCCGATTGTAAGGAGATTTTTATACAGGTAAATTCCGAAGAAGGGGAGATACTTCCCCATGCAGAGCTGGAAATTCGCAACCAGGAGGACGGCGAGCGAATAAATCCCGTTCCGGTGGAGGGTGGATATTCGGTATGTCTACCCTTAAACCGACAGTATGTTCTGGAGGTTAAGGCAGAGGAGAAAAAAGATCTGCAGCGATATCTTTTTCCGAAGAGCACCGCACGGGATACGTTGTTACTGATACTGGAATCCGAAGTGACGGAGGTGGTTAAAGAGGGTACGGTTTTGGAACTGGAAAATATTTATTACGAGTACAACTCTCATCTCATCAGTGTCGATGCCCAGGGTGAATTGGACGAATTGGCCAAAATCATGAAGGCCGATACCGCCATGGTCATCGAATTGCGCGCACATACCGACAGCAGGGGCCGGCCCGAATACAACCTGAGTCTTTCGCAGAGAAGAGCAAATTCCGCCATGGAGTATTTGGTGACTCAGGGCATTGAAGCTTCCCGTATTCGCACCATAGGATTGGGCGAGACCCAATTGAGAAATCAATGCAGTCCGGGGGTAGTATGCAGCGAGGAAGCGCACGCCTATAACAGGAGAACAGAAGTGGCGGTAATACGGGCTGGAGAAGGAGTGCGGGCAGTGAGAGATAAGGACGGTTTGCGCTTCACTATCTACGAAGATTAGCGAGCCTGCACCCTTTAGAATCGTTCTTTCAAACCCCGGTGTTAAGATTTTTCCCAAAAAAAGTAAGCAGTTAAAACAAGAAAAATTATATAAAAGAAATTTTTATATAATAGAATGTGTTGGAGGTATGTGATTTCGTACCGGATGTATAATAATATTGGACTGCAACTTTATTATACACATATTAGCAAAAAAACTAAATTATGCGAATCGTATACCCCCTTGTTTTACTATTAATGACCGTTGCTTTTTCACTGAATGCCCAATGTCCCGACGACCATTCGGTTTTTCTTCCGGACGGCAGTACACAAGCTTTTTTTTGTGAGAATAATCCAGCAGAGGATATTCTGGTAAGGTCTGATATAAGAGGATATCCAAAAGCGTACCTATTGGTTGATGAGGTGGGCAAGATACTCTGGGTATCCAATCGGGCCAGAGTTCCCATTGGCAATCTGAGATCGGGCACCTACAGGGTGTATTCATTCGTCTATTTTGGTAGGTTAATGAAGTCCGTCGGAGGGATCCTGGGAGAGGTACCACTTTCCACCTACTGTTGGGAGCTTTCGAACAACTGGATAACTTTGGCTGTGGCAGATGTTTTTGTTGACGGAGTCACTTACGAGGGTGGCAGTAAAGAAAAAGTCCTTTGCAGCGGGGGCGCCCAGAGCGATACTCTGACACTGGAAATCAGTGGCCACAGCGGTAAACTGATGTTTGTCCTTTTGGATGACGAGGGGCGGATCGCCGAGATATACACCGACCTACCACTGACTACGGGTGCGGGTATTTCCGGGAGTTTTACTCTTATCCCCATTGCCTATGAGGGCGATATTACCGGCCAGGTCGGAGATTTATACAACCTGATGGAGCTAGTCAGTGGTTGCGCCTCAGAAGCGGACCCACTTACACTCCAAAGAGAAGTGCCGGACGGCGGGCAGATCGAATTTGAGGGTACGGACACTTCCCTGCAGTTGTGTCCCCATTCTCCTTCCACAGAGTTAGTGAAGCTGGAAGTCCATTCTACCTCTATAATGGAGTATTATTTTTTTGTGGTGAATGCAGACGGCACAGTAGAAAAAATATCGGCACAATCCGAAAATGATTTTTCCGGATTAGATGAAGGGGAATACTATATATACGGTGCTTCAGCAGCAGTGGATGTGATTTTGACGGCGGGAGACACCTTTGATCAAGATGGTGCTTTTTCGGGTAATTGTTACGATTGGGCAGATCAGCCCCTCACCCTGACACTTGAAAACCCGAGGGGAGGAACCCTCTTCTTTGAAGATTTTCCCGGAGAGGTGCAGTATTTTTGTGTGGGAGATATCACAGACCAAACGGAGGTTTACAGTGAAGGGAATAAAGGACCTCGCTACGCATACCTCCTTTTTGATGGGGACAGCCTAGTGAGAGACATCAGTGAAACCGGAGAGTTTGAAGAAATTCCCGCGACGGGAGAGTGGCAGATTGTGGGATTGTCTTATTTTGGGAATTTGTCGATCGCAGTTGGCGACAAAGTGTTTGTAACCATGGCCGGCGAGGAGTGTTACGATTATTCTGAAAATATTCTTAAATTACTGGATGGCGAGCCGGTTGGTTCAGAGATAGGATGGAATTTGCCCTCGGATTCCACTTCTTTTTGTTCGGGAGACCGCAATCCCTTTACGGTGGACTTCGTGCATCATTCGCCCTCTGTCTTACCTTATGTGTATCTGGTCTTGAACAGCGACGACCTTATTGTGGCAAAACAGTCCGGTAACAGTGTGGACTTCGAGGGATTTCCCGGAGGTCTGTACCGAATTATTGGGGTTTCCATTTCCGATCCTCAGGCTTTGGTAGTGGGGGATACTTTCAACCAGGGCTTGGCGGATTGTATGGATATTTCTGCCAATGAATTGCAGCTTCTTTCACGCCCTATTGACGGCGGAGAAGTCTTTTTCAGAGGCGGGCATCGCCAGCAAATGAGGTGTGAACGACCGGATGAGGACAGGAAAATTCGGATATTCAGAAACTCTGCATCTCCCCAATACCTCTCTATAATTACGGATGAAGAAAACAGATTTATCGACAGGTCGGTCAACGATTCGATCAATATCAGGGGACTGGAGCCGGGCAATTACCGAATTTGGGGTGTGGGATTTATTTCTGAGATGGATTTTGCCGATGGACTTTCTGTTTTTGACTCAGTTTGGAGTTCGGATTGCTACGCCTTGTCGGAGGAGTTTATCAGCCTGACCGTGGACCCACCGGAGGGAGGTGCGATAAGCCTGGACGGAAGTCCCTTGAGTTTAAGTTATTGTGAAGAGGAAGTTCGGGATGAGTGGATTCATCTTGAGAGCAGTTCCACATCCGGCTTGAATTACAGTTTTGTGGTTATTGACCCTGAATTCAGGGTAGTGGAAGTGCTGGATGGCGACTCCGTTAATCTCAAACATTTTCCTCCCGGAGTGTACAACTTCTCCGGTGTTTCTTACGGGGGCAATTTGTTGCTGCAACCCGGAGATCTGGTGATCGGTCCTCCCGATCAGGTAGCTACCGACTGTTATGAATTTGGGAACAATGTGGTTACAGTGACCATTTTTGAAGTCGATGGAGGAGAATTAACCTTTGCAGATGGCAGTGTGAATTCGACTGCTTGTCCGGTAATGGGAAGCGGGGATCACGAATTTGCGACAGTGAATGCAGTGGGGGACCACTACGCCTTTCTGATCTCGGACGAATTCGGTATTTTAGTGGATTTTACAGAGGCTTTCAATTACGATTTTACTGCCTTTGAAGAGGGATTTTATTATATCAATGGACTCTCATATACCGGCGTTCTGGATCTTGAAATCGGGATGCCCTTAGACAGCCAAAATTTTTCCACTTCCTGCTTTGCTCTGACTGAAGACCACATAGAAGTCAGGGTAGAACTTC
Source organism: Saprospiraceae bacterium (assembly GCA_018224445.1). Taxonomy (GTDB): domain Bacteria; phylum Bacteroidota; class Bacteroidia; order Chitinophagales; family Saprospiraceae; genus PWJY01. The sequence continues at coordinate 955 of JAGTVA010000092.1, read as the reverse complement.
CCGATGGCGGGGAGGTAATGACCATAGACGGACTTACGGAACTGGTTATTGATGTGGAGACACAAGCTCCCTTTACGGTGATTTTTGACCATCAATCCGAGTCTATGGTTGATTACAGGTATATACTGACAGACGGAAATGGAGTTGTTTTTGGGATTATTCCCCAGAATTTCCTGGTGATTTCTGCTGCCTTTTTGCCGAATATAAGGATATATGGGGTGAGCTTTACCGGTGAATTGGTGTTGAGCAGTGGTCAACATATAGAAGGTGCTGTAATTTCGGACGGTTGTTATGAATTGAGCAGCAATTTTATCGACATCACCATAGTGGACGACTCGGGCATAGTAAATGACCCACATCGCCAGTTGTCATCCTCGCTGGAGGTGGTACTTTTAAGTGGTAACCCATTTTTTCAGGAAATTGAGTTTGAGGTCAGTTGGAATTCCCTCAGGGGAACGCGTACCGGGCAGTATTCTCTCTACGATGTCACCGGACAGCGAATACTGAAAAGAGACTTTCACACCAAGGGCAATGCGGTGCAATTTTATGAAAATGCGGGAGATTTGCATTCGGGATTGTACCTGCTGGTAGTGGAGTCGGATGGCGATCGGCAAACGCTAAAACTCCTCAAACATTGACCGGAGGGGGAGTGAGGTTGAGAGTTCCCCGTGGATCAGGTCTTTTTTTGCATCTGATTTTTTGAAGAATGGTAGGTCGAGCTTTCCTCAATAAGTATATTTTAAATTCAAGTTTCGCTATTCCATTACGAAGAACGAATGATTTGTTTTCCTTGTACTATTTAATCCCCTGTATATTTACAAATTTAGACTTTAATTATTATTTTTATTTAAAATTTTAATTCTCTTCTTTCTTTTGTCTGGATACAAAAGAAACAAAAAATCACGGCTGTTGATAATTTTCGGTCCACTTTTGAAGGTCTTGCTAGGTCGGCTTT
>JAGTVA010000091.1 GCA_018224445.1 Saprospiraceae bacterium | reverse complement strand
GATAAAAGTGAGGGCGGCAGTTATGGATATACCATTGAGTATTAAATTGCTTTTCCTCCCAAACTTATTCAATTGTACACCTGTAAATCCTATTAAAAAATGTTTAAATACGTCCCGCCCAGCCTGACTATTAGCCCCCGGGAGAGAAAATACTTATGGGCCATGGAGGCAATATGGTGGCTCATCTCACTGGTACTGCTGGCTGCCGTAATTTATCCCATTGTAAGTGAGGTGGAGGACTATCCGTTTTTGGTCTTGAATGTGGTTTATGTAATGTTGTTTTTTCACTACGCCAGACACGTGGTGTTTCTCAAATATTCTGCCCTGCGGATGTTTTTCTGGTTGAAGTTTATACTTGCACTGGTAACCATTCCGCTCTTGTTTGTAGTAGTGGGGCAATTTGGGTATTTTCAAACCTTTATGGATGAGCACACCATGTCGGAAATCATGCCCAACCTGTCCTACCAAAAGCAGGTGTCACTCAATAATTTTATCAAAATTCAAATGGTGTTTTTCTTCACAGCAACGGTAATATCGGGAACCCTCTTTGTGTTGAGAATGATGGTTTCCCTGTGGAGACAAGTCAATGAAAGGGGTTTTTAGTTTGGGGAAATATGGTTTGAAAAAATAAAAAACATGAATAATCAAGTCAACGAATTCAATGCCTACAGGGCAAAAATGAATGAGCGAATTTTATCGACTCCCAACAAGCTGATCAAGCGGTTTTCTAGCCTCGATTCAGCTGCCTACGAGGATGGAGCACTGGACAGGCGAACCAAAGAAATGCTGGGACTGGTGGCTTCGCTTGTGCTGAGGTGCGACGACTGTGTAAAATACCACCTGGAGGGTTGTAAAGATGCAGGTCTGACCGAGCCCGAGCTCTTCGAAATACTGGGAATTGCCAATCTGGTGGGTGGGTCTATTTGCATCCCGCATACGCGCCGGGCAGTGGAATACTGGGATGAACTGAAAGAGTCCTGAGGATTTGGGAATACAGCAACCCCGATGCCGGAAATTCAGTATCTGAAATAAAACAGCCGCGCTTTTTAATACAGACCTGAGCTTGATTATTGTTGCGAAGTATAATTCATAGAAAACTCTCTGGACTAGGCGCATTTTTGAAGATTTAGTGTACTAAATCAAGAAAAAGGAACGACGTAAAGGGAGGAATTCTATGAATATCATTCATTGGAACCACTGAAATGACCAATAAAAGTGTAAACTAATACAGTTTTAGTTTTCCTGTTTTATCAAAAACTGATTTACAGCTTTTTATGCGAGTTAGAATAATCGAACTCAGGTTACAAGTATATTTTGTGACAATAGGTTACAATCGCACCATTTCAATATTTAGCTCCCGGGCTGCTCCCTCGATAAGCGAATTCATCTTTATGACCAGACTGTTGTTGTCGTCAGTCCCCACGAGTCCACCCTGGGTGAGAACGGGCAGTTTGATTTGATTTTCAGAAAACAGTTGATCCAGCCCTGTCTTTACTTTTTCCTCAGAAGGACCAGTGCGTTGATAGTCTTCTTCTACCCAGAAAATATCTCTGGCATCCGCCCAGTTCCAACCGGTTAAATTCAATAAGTGAAAAGCGATGCGGCTGCCTATCAGCAATTGAACAGACTGCATTTGATCTCTGATTTTATCCTCGTCATCCTGGGGTCCGTCTTCGAGCAGCCATTCAATCTCTACCAGATGGTCATTTACTGCGGTGGCGAGATCTTCACTTTCGGCCTTCATGCTCTTCAGGACGCGTTTGTAGTGCTTTTTAATTTCTTCAAAAATATCCATAGGATCAGGACTCCCTTTGATAAAAGCGGTGAGCAATTCTTCAAACATAATGCGCTCCAATCCGCATCCGGTAAAAAATATTACCCTGAAACTATCATCCTCCCTGGTCCTGGTCTTGATGTTGTGCTTTCGGTCTATCATTTCGTTGAGGCCTCTGAATTCAGACAGCCACAGTAATTTTGATTTCATTCTTCCGATTATTTGCCAAACTGTAATAATTTGGCCGCAAATATAAATTTATTATGGAATTTCTTCACCAAAGTGAGAGCTAATCCGGGTAAATAAAGAGGCGTTCACCCCCGTGGAATCCACATCGAGGAAGGCTCCGCCTTATTTTCCTGGGTAAAATTTTCAATTTTCCCTTCGCACCCTCTCTTTGCGAGTTCTCTGCGTCCTTAGCGCCTCCGCGGTGAGTCATTCTCCGCGCTCTTCGGGTTCTCTAGTAAATAGAAACCTCAACTGCATTACGATATTTCTAAATTGAATTTTTTAAAATAATTTGGTTTTGTTTTATCTTAGAATGCTCTGCATAGCACACTTTGATACTCCTATGAATCGAATTTATGAACGTGCTTCGACAAGCACTAGCTAACATACCACATGAAGTCTAATAACAGAAGCCTTCATGAATAATTCGGGTTCAGACTTTTTTAGTATTTTAAAAAACCCGGCTTTTTTAAATTTTATGGATAAAAAAGTGGTGCAATGAAAAGAGTAAACTCTTCTTTAATTTAAACCCCTCCGAGATAGTATATCCTATTAGTTAAAATCAACATTGAGATTGATTTTGGCCCCTTTGTACAATTTGCTGATGGGGCAGTTTTCTTTAGCGCCATTGGCAATTTCCATAAATTCTTCCCTGCCTATTCCATTGATGTGGGCCTTGAGATTGAGGTCGATTTCCTCGATTTCAAATCCCCCATCCACTTTATTTAAATGCACGACGGCTTTGGTGTTGAGTTCTTCTGCCCGGTAATCTTTTTTTTCCAATTCTACTGCGAGAGCCATATTGAAACAACCGGCATGTGCAGCAGCTGCGAGTTCATCGGGATTGGTACCCGGTTGGCCTTCTTCAAAGCGCCCCTTAAAGGAATACGGCTGATTCTGAATTTCACCGCTACCGGTTGTTAAATGTCCGCTTCCCTTAACTCCGGGACCCGTCCAGGTCGATGTGGCTGATCTTTTCATGATTTTTAATTTTATTTCGAAAATAGTGTAGCAATTAAACTGAGAAAGTGGATAAAAGTTTGTAAAAAGACGGGTGATATTTAAAATTGAAATCCGGGCAGGTATTCGGGTGTTTCATCCTCCTCAGACCAGAGGGGGTATTCCGGTGGGAGAACTTCCTCCTCAGACCACTGTCCTGAAAAGTAGGGAAGCGTGATGAAGGAGGTGTTGAGTTTTTCCATGGCTCTCTTTTTCATTTCGGCTGTTTGATTAAAAAGAGAGTTTACTCCCGAGGCACTGGTTTGATAACTGAAGTCTGAGGTGTGGCCTGTTAGTAAGTAATGCATATTAAAAAAACCCCTTTTTCTTGCGGGAATGGGTTTCATATTGGAATTGTGACCCCTTATCCGCTCTGCGAGGACTTGTCCTGCGTTAAGCTGAATGCCATACATAATGTGCTGGTCCAGTGTATGCGCTCCGGCCACAGACAGGTTCATCGCATTGCTTTGAATAAACATACCGGGCAGGTAGACCGTCCCATCTCTCATCCAGATAATATTGGAAACCTTGCTGAATTTTATGCGTTTGAGGTCCTGTTCATTGACATAAGTGGAGAAATCTTGAAGCAGGGGGAATTCCTTCAGTATGCCGTCCCTAAATTCAAAGGCGGCGACTATTTCTGCATGGCGGGTATCCAGATCGCCATTGGAATCCCAGAGTAAATTTCCCCAAACATGACCCTGTAATCGGCCTTCAATGTGTTTGGAATGGATAAAATCCTGGTCGAATTGATCCCATTGCAAAAGGACCTGATCAATGGCCATATCCCGCGCACTGAGGCGAAAACTGAGGCTCGGATTTCCCTGTAGAGAAAAATGCCCGTCGAGTTCCATTTTTCCCGTGGCGTGGGTGCCGGCTCCGGTTACAATTCCCCCTTGGTCGTTGATGGAGACCATGCCGTTAAATTCTTCTACCAAAGCATTCTTCCAGAGCAACCGCTCTGTATTGACCTGAATATGGGTGATGGGGAGAGTAAAAGAGCTTTTTTCGGACTCTGCTGAGTGGGGTTCATCCGGTGTCCGGTTTAAAAAATCCATTATCGCCCTTAAATCGACTTGTTTACCAGCGATATTTAAATCCAGTGTTTTATCCTCAGATTTTCCAGGGTTTTTAGCCAAAAAATAGGCCACCTCCGGACCGAAAACAGTGAGCGTACCCTCGGAATTGAAGGCTTTAAATTTTAGGTTGTTGACCGCGATATTTTCACCGGGTATAAAATTTCCCCCGCCCGAACTGAGAAAAATGGGTTCCTGTCGCCAGATCAGATCGCAGTCCTTTAATTCAAATTTTCCATCGAGATCGAAGGTTTTTAATTGATGGGCTTCATCCATCGAACCGGCCACCTTGAGATTATTCAATTGGAGATAACCGCTTTTGAGCTCCAGTGATTCATCCGAATCCGTCACCCTGTCCAATTGTATCAGGGGCAGCAATCCATTGATGGTGAGGTCAAAAGAGTTTTTTCCCCAATCCAACAACTGCCCGCGAACGCTCAACGGACTGCCGTCGACTTCTCCGGTCAGGTAAGTGATTTTAAAAAGTCCGGGCCTCAAAGGATGGTGGGCAAAGTGAAATTCACCCTTCATATTAGAAATGGAGGTCTTGCGGTCAGCAATCATTACCCCCTTATCGAGTTTTAAATCGATAGTGACTTGCGGCCCGGCATCATTGGTCTTTGGTTTTTGTACAGAAAAAAGAGCACCGGCGACTCCATCGGTGTTTTGTACCATTTCATTTTCCCGGATACTTTTGGGTAACATGGACTTCAATGCAAACAGAGAAGTGGGGAAGAGTTCCCCCGAAAGGGAGTATATGTCGTCCCGGGTCTGCACTTCGCCCTGAGCGGAACCCTTTGCACCGTCTGACTCCCATTGGAGATCCGCAATTTGAAGCAGGTGTTGGTCCAGGTCGTAGAGCAGGTCGCACTGAAGAAATAATTCTTTATTTTCCAAAAAATGATGGCCTGAAATATTGAGGTAATCGGCCAGGAGGGATCCCTCTAGTTGAAGATAAAGCTCGTTGGAGATAATGGTTCCATTTACCATCAGTTGGGGAAGGTAGGTCTTGTAAGTTTGTTTGCTCCTCTGTAAATCCACGATCACCTCCATGTCGTGGAGTTCCAGATTGCGGAACAGGATATTCAAGTCGTTTCCTCCCTCGGATTCCTTTGGGGTAAAAATATTGTAATTGAAGGTGTCGTCTTCCCTTTCAATGATGTAAATACTTCCGCCGCTGAGCAAGAGGCTTTTCAATTCGTATTCTTTTCTGAGAATGGACCGCAAATCCATTTTCAGATCCACATTTTTGCAATATATAAAAGGCATGCGGTCATTTCCCGCGAGGTAGACCTCTTTCAATCTGGCCCGGACAAAGGGGAACTGAGAGATGAGGGACAATTCAAAATCACTGTAAGTAAAGCGAGTTTCAATCTGGTCGTTGATGGCATTGGAAATAGAGGTTTTGATGTGGTCGCGTTGAAAGTGCAAATACAAAAAGGCCAAAACCACCAACAGCAGCAGTGCAGAGGATAGCGCGAGTAGTAGTTTAATTATTTTTGACTGCATGATATAAAGACACGACCTTTTGAGAACCTGAATTCGCCTTATTTCCGATGACCTCTCGGAAAAAGGCGGGAAGTACTTCCATTGTACTGCTCTCCAAACGACCGCGAGCTGACTTTTATTTCTGCAAAAAAGGGGTAACCCGGATTATTCATGAGGGCATGTAGCCTTGTAGTAGAAGCCTTCGTGAATAAGCCGGGTAAAAAACCTGAATAAAAAAAGCGCACTCCGTCTTTCGATCGGGTGCGCTCATTTCCTCCATTCGCTTCTCAAGCTTATTAACCTGAGTTCGATTATTATCCCGACGCATAATTCATAGAAAACTCCATAAGCTAGGCGCTTTTTTGAAGGTTTAGCGGGCTAAACCAAGGAAAAGCAACGACGGATAGGGAGGAATTCTATGAATACTGAGCTATCAAATGACTAAAAAGGTTAATATTGAGGTAAATCAATTTAGTTTCAGGTTTCCAATATTTACAAACCATTGATTTACATATTTTTATGCGAGTTATAATAATCGAACTCAGGTTATTAAATCAGGGAATAAAGGGTTAATCCACCTTGACAAATCGCTCTGTTCTCATCCGATTATCGGCACGATAATGTAAAAAGTAATGGCCTGTCGGTAAAAATGAAATGTCGGATTCATATTGATCCACCTGCCTGATTACCTCACGACCTATGACGTCGTAAATTGAAAGTTGACTCAATTCGATTTCCCCTTCATGAATTCTCAGTTTTCCATCTGTCACAAGATTGGTTTTTAGAATATTGACATGAACATCTTCCTCACCACCATCGGTGTTAGAGAGGGTGTCGTTGAGATTTATTTTAAAAATAAATCGCTCCCAAGGGCTTCCAGCAGGAGTCCATCTTCCGGAGCCATATCCAATTCCGGTATCTTCATTGATAAGAAGAAAATCAATTCCCATAGCCTCCTCCTCCTCAATGGAGTATTCTTTAATCATTTCTCCCTCCGGATTGAAGTAGAAAATATCAAATCCATAATCCTCATTGAAGTTGTTGATGCTGGATTTGGAATAGTGAACCATGGTATAATCGTTTCTTTGATACTTTGCCAATAAATAGATATCGTCAGTTACATTGAAATGTTCATACTCCTCAGGAGGGATTATCTCGTTTTCTGAAAAAGCCATATTTCTTTGGAGAATCTTAAATTGGCCTTCGAGTCGCACCCGCTCTATTATCTGATAATTTGGTCCACTATTTCCAAGTATTAGGGTTTCAGTAAATGTACGAAGAATGCCATCGAATAATGAATGGGGCATATGAGAATGCAAATAATTAAAATCCAAATCAAATACAACAAAACATCCTTTTGGGTGAGAGGCAGTAATTATTAATAATTCATTATTAAAATCATAATAAGCGTCTCGGAGTAAAGAAATCTCTAAGTCATTTGGTATTTCAAATTTACCCCAACTCATTGCCCCATTTTCGAAGGAAAATCTAAAAAATGACTTTCGCTTTAAAGTGAATTCATCTATTTCAAGTAAAACCCACTCCCTTCTGCCATTCACCAGCTCATGAACAGCGCCAAAGGTATGTCCATATGAAAGTCTGTAGGCTTCAAAGGGTACAATCGACAGGTCGTAAAACTCCCCGGTGGACATATCTACTTTTGAAAAATAAACATAATTATCCCCGGAAGTTATGTGGCTGGAATATCCAAATAGGAAAACCTCCTCTCCCTCGGCCCAAAAATCGAATAGAAATAAATGATTCAGTGAATCGTTGACCGTACTAATGACCAATTCCTTTCTCAACCTCAGGTCGTCAAAGGACCATATTTCGGTTTCGTTTCTTGGAAATGTGGCGTTGTAAAAATTTGCGGTAAAATAAGGCGTGTCCTCAATCAGGGTGACATGAAAAAGTCCTGTGTTTTCGGGCGCAGGATAGTACTCTATTTCAACTTGTGAATAGAGGGTAGGTATTGAAAACAGCACCAATCCAATAAAAAACAATACTCTCATAGTAAAGGAATTTTATTCGTTTTCAAATAAATCGAGTATGGATAAAGAACCTAAAAAGTCGGTTGGAGTTGGTGCCGGTGCAGGCTCCTGTGGTCCGGGGT
>JAGTVA010000090.1 GCA_018224445.1 Saprospiraceae bacterium | reverse complement strand
TGGAAATGACAGTCTCTTTAATTATATTTCGAATATTGTGGATTCTGTTGAGCAACGCATTTATTTCTCCGGCTTAAATGTAACTGAAAAAAGAAATGTGTGGATTTCCAAATTCAATGATCTAAAAACTTCAAGTTTATTAGATACAAATCAAATTAGTTATTTGGATTATTTAATTTCAGTCCATTCCATAGATTTATATGACACTGCATCAACTTATCACCAAAATTTTTATGCTAATTTTAATTCATTTTGGGAGAATGGTCTAAATTATTTTAATGAAATTGAATTGTACCTTATATTTATGGAGTTAAGTAACCATTTAATTTACCAGCTATGGAGTGATCCCGAGTCTACCGTAGGAGCAATTTTTGGTGGTGGTGGTGGTACTTCAATTAAAACTTGCGATTGTAGTGGCGGCTCAAGATATACTTGTGGTAGGATAACTTCAGTGTACATGGCTGGCATAGAAATTGAATATGGGGATTGTAACTCCGTCACATGTGCAGACTCTAAGTACGGATGTGGTTTTGGATGGGGTTGGGGTTGTACCGGAGTTTGTTCATTTTAAATACAAAGTTCAAATTATTAAATGAACTTATAAATTTACATTATTCCTAATTAATTACGCTAACTGTTAATAATTAATAATAATAATAAATTAACAGTTAGCGTAAAATAAACTTTTACCTTTTAAAAATCCGGTAATTATGATTTACAAAATACTGAAGTTGTTGTTTTTGTTTATTGTATCGGTAATTTTAATGTTTATGCTCTCCTACATCAGGGCATTTGACTTCAGGTGGCACTTTATAGCAGCCGTGATTTTTGGTATCGCCCTTTATTATTTTGCCAGGTGGAAGTTCAGGGATTTTTGGCTCCCTCTGGTTATTATGTTAATCCCACATTTAATACCATTAACCCATGCAATTATTTACTCAATGCCTCTGGACCATTTTTGGATAGTATTCCCCGGATTTATTGCGGTTCCCCTTGCTGTCTTAATTGCTCATGTCCTCAGCCATCAATCCAAAGCAATAAAATATGCAGCTTATTCAGTATTTGGCATATTTTGTCTTTGGATTGGATTTGCACTTATTGATCAACTAATCCACCTCGCAAGTTTTGGTTCTTATTCCGGCCTTATTGAACCGGTTCCAATTACAGAAATTTCATTGACGAATGAGGATGGCACCCTCTTTGAATTTTCAAAAACTGAGCAATGGTATCTGCTTGATTTTTGGCATACCCGCTGTGGATACTGTTTTAAAGAATTTCCCAAATTCCAGCAAGTTTATGAAAAAAGTCTTGATATAGAGAACCTGGAAGTCTTTTCTGTAAATTTTTTATTAAGAAACGAACTCCCATCTGAAATAAGTCAAAAAATCCACGATTTGGATTATGGTTTCGATAATCTCTTTTACAATGGCACCAGAGAAGAGTTGTATAAACATTTCAGAGTTTCTGCATTCCCATCCTACCTTATTGTAAAAAATAATCAAATTGTGTTCCTGGGATCTCTTGCAAATGCAGAAAAGTTTCTAAACAAAGGAGGTATAAAACTGTAATTCACTATTGCATAAGACTAAATCCAACGAGTTTCTATTGGAATAGAGATTCGTTCTTGCCAGCCAAATTAAATTCGCAGTTAAATTTAGGTCGATTCCTCATTGGGAGTATTCAGTGGCAGGACGGAAAAAAGGTGGTCGTATGGCCTTCGGCTCTCGCCACGTGAGAATCCATTCTATCGAAAAATTCATCAAAACGTTAATTTTTCTAAATCTCTGTTAAATCTTTCTCATCTTTACATATTAATCTATTGTTAAGTAAGGGGTACTGTGTCGGTTAAGTTGCAGGTAATTTTTGCTTTTTCAAGGCGGAAAAAAGCAACTTAGCTATTGCTAAGTGAGGTTTTTTTAACGAAGAAAAAGATGGAAAGACCAAAACTTGGGTCGGCTAAAGTATGCTTAACTTAACAATAGTGCTATTTCCCTAATTAAAACCCTAAAAATCCCAAAGGGGAGTTTTTTAAACAAATTCAATGTCCGTAAGAAACCCAACTGGTAAGACTCCCTATTCTCCTCAACAATACTCATTTTGGAGGGTACTGTTTTTTCAGTTTTTCTCCATCGTATTTATTTTCGTGGGGTTGAGCTATTTGAGTTGGAGATGGACCTCTTCCCTCAACCCGAACGCCCTTTGGTTTTCCATACCACTGGTACTGGCAGAAACTATGATATTCATCAGCAGTCTGTTGTTGATTGTCAATTATTGGCGGTCGCTGAAAATCAAACAAAAAAGGCCGGTAAAGTTATTGTCTCAAATCGAGGAGGGGATAAGTCCGGCAGAGGACCGCCCGATCAAAATTGATATTTTCATCACCACCTATAACGAAGAGTTAGAAGTGGTAGAACCCACTGTAGTTTTTGCCAAAAAATTAGAATACCCTTTTGAGGAGGTAGACATTCAAATATACCTCTGTGATGACGGTCGCAGAAATGGATCGGACCCGGATAAAGAAAACTTTAAAGCCCTGGCCGAGAAGCACAGAATAAACTATTTGACCAGACCGGATAATACCGGATTTAAGGCCGGAAATCTAAATCACTCCTTTTGGCAAACCGATGGCGACCTCATTGTTATCCTCGACGCAGATACCCTGGTTTTACCCAAATTTCTCATACACCTGACCGGGTATTTTCGCACCGTAAAAATGGCATGGGTGCAAAGTCCTCAATGGTTTTACGACATCAGTGAGGGGCGGACATTAGCAGAGATCACCAAACTCCATTTTTTCAATTATATCCCTCTTTTAAATAGATACAAGGTGGGGAAAAATATTCTGGGTACGGATCCTCAGATTTTTTACGACGGGATTCTCAGGCACAGAAACTCCGCCAATGCAGCCTTCTGCTGTGGTGCAGGGTCCATTCACCGAAGGGCGGCACTGGAAGGTATAATTAAAAATAAACAGGACAGGTTAGTGGAGTTGAAATCTGTTTTACCCTATGATACCGATTTGATAAAAAACAAGTCTCTTTACGACCAATTAAACCAGGAAGGTAAAATAGTGGGGCCCTTTGTTCATCACATTTCAGAAGATCTGTACACTTCAGTTTTGATTCACTCTGAAAAAGAGGGTTGGCGATCCTACCAACATCCGGATATTGAGTGCATGATGCTATCTCCACAGGACATAAGCGGAGTGGTCAAACAATACTCCAGGTATGCAGAGGGAACCTATCAATTGTTCTTCAGCAGAGACAATCCCTTATTCATAAAAGGGCTGAGTATCAGGCAGCGATTGGGCTATCTGGAAACCATCTACTCCTATTTTACCGCCCTTTGGGTTTTTATTTTTTTAGTGAGCCCCATCGTGTTTTTCTTCACACTTACCCCGCCGGTTCAGGCTTTCAATTTCGATTTCTTTTTGAGGTTTTTAATTTTTATTTTCATGAATACGATGGTTGCATCCATAGCGAACTGGGGCATATCCATCAAAAGGTCGGAGCAGTATTACATTTCCGGTTTTTGGTATAAATTAATGTCATTTATTAAAATATTGACCGGGAAAAAAATGGTGTTCAATACTACGCGGAAAAAAACCGTTAAATCCAATGTACTCAACAATTTAAAACACACCTATCCGCATATTATAATAACGTTTTTAACTGTTGCGGGATTTGTTTGGAATATCTATTTGGTTCAACAAGGCACTCATCCATCGTATTCAGCTTTTTTTGCCAACAGCATGTGGGCGTTGTACAATATTTATCATTTAAACCCCATAATCAGGGCTACCTTTATAACACCTACCGATGAATAAGAAAAATCACAAATCGTATACTTTTTTGATAAAGCCCCTGGTATTTATCATCGCTCTTCTTATCGGCAGTTATATGGTTTTAAAAATTGAAAAATGTAAACCGAGCGACCTGGGTTTTTACCAAAACATTTTTCAGAGAGAAACCGTGATTCAGCCCACCACTGCTGAATACCCCTTGAGGGAAACCGGACACCAGCTGACCGAAGAGGAAATAGCGTACGCGCAAATTGCCTGGCGGTATTTTGAAAACAATTATTACCCTGCCACCGGTTTTGTCAATAGTGTAGACAACTATTACTCCACCACGATCTGGGATCTTGCAAGTGCGCTGCACGCGACTCTTTCGGCTTTTGAAATCGGCATTATTGAGCGGGAGACGGTGGATGAAAGAATCAAAACAGCCTTTAATTCGCTATTGAACATGCCACTTTACGACGGCAAGTTGCCCAATAAGGTCTATAATGTACAGACGCTGGATATGACTACCTACGACAACAGGCCCACCTTCACCGGGGTGGGGTGGTCCTCTATGGACATAGGCAGATTTTTAGGTTTTTGCTTCAGGATATTAAATTTCTACCCTGAATACACTGAATATGTCAAGCAATTACAGCGCACCTGGGATTTAGAGGAAGCCATAGAAAATGCTACCCTAATCGGAATAGGCCTCAGTTTTAAGGACGGTGTTGAAAAAAGAGTTCAGGAGGGCAAGCTGGGATATGAAGAGTACTGCGGCAAGGGCTTTCAAGTGATGGGTTACGATGTCCTCAACGCCATGCAGTATACCGATTTTGTACGATTTATCACCATCAATGGGATTGAAATTGCCGCCGACAGCCGGGAGGTAAGATATCACCCTTCCTATAATTACGTATTGTCTGATCCCTATATACTGGATGGAATTGAATACGGCTTTGATATCAACTCCAGAGAACTGGCCTACAGAATATTCAAAGTGCAAAAAAGGAGATACCAAAACACCGGCCAGTTCACGGCAGTGGGTGAAAGTCACATCGATCAGAACCCCTGGTTTATATACAATTCTGTATATGTAAATGGGAAAATATGGCATTGTGTAAGTGAAAGCGGAGAGGTTGCCAACGATTTGAAAACCTTTTCCACCGCCGCCGCCTTTGGCTGGTATTATTTGTTCGATGATAATTATTCAGATTTGTTGATGGAAAAGGCCCAAACTTTATACCATCCAAATTTAGGGTGGTATTCCGGCGTATATGAGGAAACAGGAAAGATCAACACTGCTGTTACCTCCAACGTCAATGCATTGATTTTACAGGCACTGAGCTACCGGATGAACGGAAAACTAAACAGCTAAACCATGAAAATTTACATACTCGTAATTTTCTATTTGGCTCCATATGTTACAATGGCTCAGGAAAATCATTATCCCGCGCATTTTGGAGATATATTTGAATCGGAAAAATACCTTTTGGGGAAGGAGGTATTCAAGGGCGATATAGGGTATTCGGTAGGTAAAATTTCCTTTCAAAACGACCTGGGTGAATTGCGGGAGTTTTACCGACACACCGGAAAAGTCAACTTCAACATTAATCCCTGGCGAGACCTCTATATAAAAAACACCTTTTTCATTCCCCTGAACAAAATAGAGGAAAAGCCTTTATGGATTGCCGATTACTACTATACCATAGGGTATTACAATTGGAGGGATAATAGTTTTTCTTTCGGTTATGAAAATTATCAACCCAATAACTTCAGAACTTTTACAGATGATTTTTGGACCCGTTTCAAAAGGGGATTTTTATTTGTCAGTTACAACCTGACTTTCGAAAATGCGGACGGAGATTATGCGCAACCCTTTCGAATAGATGAAACTTCTAAAATCATCCTCACTCCTGCGATCAGGCTGCATCCCGAATATCCAAATGAGGACAACGAGTTTGGTGGCTATTTAAAAACAGTTATTGGTGGAAGTATCAGGTACGTAATTCTTAAAAACATCTACATAGAGGGTTCGGCCTGGTTTTATCCAGGTAAAAAAACCAAACTCCCCTGGGACCCGGACTTTACCTACGGTTTTGGCATGTTTGACTGGAGGTCCTTTAAAATAAACTTTTCTTATGGAAACTGGATAGCCAACCGTTTTCCCTGGAATGAAAAAGAACTCGAGCACCACGGGTTTGTAAATGGGGAATTGACCCTTAATGTGACCTATTCGTGGTAAAGGGATTTTGAGAGATGAGATATGAGATGGCAGTATGCAGCCAGCAGTTTGCAGTTTTGGGTACAGTAAAAATTCAAACAGACGAAAGGTGCGAAACTTGAATAAAGTATTAAATTGCATAAAAAAAGAAATGACTACAGATGAAATAATGAAGGCGCTGGAAAAATACGGCGACCCGCAAACCAAAAAGACTTATTTGCGCCACGGGGCAAAGGAACCTTTTTTTGGAGTAAAGGTAGGAGATTTGAAAAAAATCCTCCAAAAAACCCAAAAAAACCATCAACTCTCTCTGGAACTTTACAATACGGGCAATTCAGATGCTATGTATTTGGCAGGCCTGATGGCGGACGAGAAAAAAATCACCAGGCAACAACTCGAAAACTGGGTCGACGGCGCCTATTGGTATTTTCTCAGTGAATACGCGGTCCCCTGGGTTGCTGCAGAGACTGAGTTTGGGTTTGACCTGGGCAATAAATGGATCAATTCCGATCGGGAAAATATTGCCGCAGCCGGTTGGTCCACTTTAAGTTATTACGCTTCCGTGAATTCTGATGAAAAATTGGATATCGAGGCCTACAGTAAGCTTCTGGACCGGGTGGAAGACCGCATTGACTCTGCCCAAAACAGGGTTAGGCATACCATGAACGGATTCGTCATTGCAACCGGCACCTATATAGGTAAATTGACCTCAAAAGCACTGAAAGTCGCCAAAAACATCGGAAAGGTAAAGGTTAATATGGGGGATACGGCATGTAAGGTGCCTCATGCAGTGGAGTATCTCCAAAAGGCATTGGAAAAAGGTCGGGTCGGTAAAAAAAGAAAGTCCGCCAGGTGCTGAATGCAGAAACAGAATCAAAAATGTAAGGGATCTGGAAACAGGAGGTCATGGAGATGCTGCATTTGCAGACTACCTGATTAACTTTTCCTTTATTTACCACATTCCCTTAAGCTCTGGTCCAGTTAAACTCGATTAATTCAGTTTTTATATAAGAGCAAAATTCACTTTATTCATTTTGACGAAGTAAGATAGTCTTTCAGGCTTACTGTTCTGAAAGACTATTTTTTCTTAAATCCGCAGTGAATAAAAGCAATAAAATCAACTTTTCCTGACGCTGTAAATAATTTGATCCGGAGGAACTTATTTTCAATCTTCCGCGTCCATCCCTTCTCTCTTAAATAATCCATTTAGTTTAATAAAATTGTTTATTTCTATAATAATTTCTTCGATCATTTTTCTCCTTAATGACTATGTAATACAACCCAAAACAAATAACAACTTACCACCATGTCAATAAAATGCCCCCTCTTATCGAACTGTTAATTTGGTAAATAAGGCAGTAGAATATATCTTTACTGCATAGTTATTGAAATAAGCTAAGGTTTTTTTTAAAATCAGTAAAAGGGTCTGCGATCAAACCTCAAATAGGGAGGTGAGCCAATCCCAGCGGGTAAGTTGGCATTTCTCGCCTGCAGTCCATCGTACTAATAAAATTTAAACAATAAGAAAAAAGTAAAACTGAATTAAAAAGCGAACACACCTCCTGAGAACCTCCTCTTTGCAATTTTTTAATTAATCTAAATTAATCGAGCTGAGTCATGGAGAAAATTAAATGGAGTGCTTTTTTATTTGTTATTTTCCTCGTTGTATCATTGGCATTTAGCGCCCATGCGCAACAGAGGTATAGCAAATCCGATCTGAACCTGAACGAAATAACAGATCGCCTTTATTCGGTCCCCGACCAGGGTGAGACCACCATTGAATTACCCAATCACATGGGCAATTGGAGAGAATTTGTGGTTCGGGAATCCAATATACTGGACGAGGGTGTTCGGTCCCGCAGAACGGACTACAGAACATTCACCATAGTAGATCAAACCAATCCCATGATGAAGGGTCGGTTGTCGGTGTCTCAATACGGGATACAGGCTATTATACTCACTCCTTTTGGCACCATTTATATTGAACCCGAGGGTCAACTGGATTCCGAGTATTACTATATATACCTCAATGAAAACCCGCTGGCGGAAAAAAGAGAAGCTCAGGCCCTGCCCAGCTGCGCAGGAGCTGAAAAAAGCCCGGAATACAACGAACCCGTTCGCAGGTTCACTCTCCGCGATAACAGTATACTCGAATTTGGGGATGTCACCCGAACCTATACTATAGCCATTGTAACTACAGCCGATTTTTACCTGAACAACGGGTCGTCGGTACCCATGTCTGAAACTGTGATTTTTAACACCATGAACTCCGTTCAAGCCATTTATGGGTTTGATTTGAAGGTCGAGTTTAATGTATTGGATCCCTTTGTATACACCAATCCCAACACGCATCCCTTTACCGGGGAAAACCGACCCAAAGAAGCGGCAGATGCCGTAGCCATGCATTTCAATACATCCAGTTACGACATAGGCCATGTTTTTCACAATCAAACCAATTCGGATCTCGAGGGATCAGGTGGAGTTGCAGGCCTTGGAGTAGTCTGTAAAAACTTTCCTTGGCAGGGGGGACCGGGCGTAGCCAAAGGAGCGGGATGGAGTGGTGCGGGATCCAATATCAGCAACGGATGGATTCGATTGACTGCTCATGAAATTGGCCATATGTTCGATGCAACTCATACTTTTAACGGAGAGGGAGAAAACTGCGACGACGGAGCTTTTAGCCCCACCACCAATTACGAGATTGGAAGCGGTACTACTATTATGTCGTATCAGGGGATTTGCAGTTCAGACCAGAATATACCGTCCTCAGGTACAGCAGATAATTATTTCCATGCCAACAGTTTAGAACAGATGGTTAACTACATTTTGAATGACGGCGGGTGCGCTAGTACTTCCTCCCCTGAAAATACTCCACCCTCCGCAATAGCTGATCCTTGTGGTTCCTCTCATGTCGTTCCGATGAGTACACCTTTTTATCTTGTAGGAGAGGGGGAAGATTTGGATGGTGATGTATTAACCTACACCTGGGAGCAATTTGACAACGATGGGCCGATGGGCCCCACCTGGGGAAAGATAGGTTCTTCAGCTGCCTCGGATCCGATGGCACCGATTTTCAGAAGTTATCCGCCCTCCACCTCCCCCAAGCGGACTATTCCGTCCCTGCAACTGTTACTCGATAATAATTTTTCCAGTTCTTTTGAACCCCTCTCCACTGTAGAAAGAGAGCTCACTTTCAGGTTGACGGTAAGAGACCAACAGGGTGGAATAGGAATGGACGAGATGACGGTTAATGTAGAAAATGCAGGTCCTTTTGAGTTAAGTTTTCCCAATGGAGGTGCTAATCTTAGTGCCGGTGAAACGACCACCGTTACCTGGGATGTCAACGGAACCGATGCTTTTTGTGACGAGGTTAATCTCACCCTTTCTATAGATGGTGGGTTGAGTTTTCCGATTTCTCTGGCCGAAACCATTCCCAATAACGGGTCTGCATCTGTACTTTTCCCCGCCGGAATACCGCAATCCACTCAAGCGCGATTAAAAGTGTCCTGTGCAGACAACCCCTGTGTGGTATTCTTCTCTATTTCGGACGGTGATTTTGAAATAGAATCGGACTGCGAGGCCGTGCCCTCCAGCATCTGTCCCTTAGATCTCATAAGTGGTGATGCAGGTGATGCTGCCTTTGATCTCGATCTGGAGTTTTTCCCCGGTCATTACATTTCATCCAAAGTATTTTCTACTTCGGGGGGAGCACCGATTTATAACATCACCTCCGAAGCCGCAGGTGGTGGATGCCTGGACTGGGGAGGTACAGCAGCTTATGACATACTTGAGTTTTCAGTTACTAAGTCCGGTAATTACTCCTTCTCCATACAAGGATTTGGGGGGGGGGTGGATTTCAGGCTCTCTAATGTATTCGAGGGTTCGTTTGATCCCAACAATACCTGTGATACCTGGATTGCCAGCAACTCATTTGATGCGGGCGGCGGTTCCATTTCCGGGTTTGGCACCTATAATGTAACCCTCGAAAGCTGTAAAACTTATTTCATAACCCTCGCCAGGTTTTTTGGAACGGATCCATTTACCACCACCATTAACTTTTCCGGACCCGGTGACTTGATTGAGGTAGAGGCACTTCCGGGTACCAATGCCTACACCTATATTGCAGTAAACAGCAATACACAGGTCGTAGCAGCTGCGAGTAGCTCTGCAGATTTCACCGGTCTGGGTGGAGGTGAATATTGTGTCTGGGGTGTCATGTACAAGAATAGCGGATCCATACCACCTGCCAATCTCAATCCCAACGACTTTGTAGGACAGGAACTCGGAGAACTTCTCAGTCAGGGAAACTGCATGCTCACAAGTTATGAATGCAAGCCCCTGTCTATTATCTCCTCGGAAGTCTGCGACGCTACTTTCGTATACAATGGGGTAAGTTCTCTGGAATCCGCTCCCTTCAATTCGGTACAGTTTTGCAGCACCGACAGCAACCCTACTCCTGTCATTTCCGGAAACTCAGGCGGTACTTTTACTTCGGATAGCGGGGATATCGAAATCAACTCCACTACAGGACAAATTAACCTTGAAAATTCTATAGCGGGAACCTACCTGATCACTTATCAGGACGATACAGAGGACGGTTGCGAAGAAAGTATAGAAGTAGTCATCGCAGATGGTCCCACTGCCACGGCGGGCGACAATGGGCCTCTTTGTGAGGGTGAAGACCTCGAGTTGACTGCGGAAGGGGGATTGACTTACAGTTGGTCGGGACCCGATGGATTTACATCTGACGAGCAGAATCCCGTAATAGATGAGGTTTCATTGGCCGGTGAAGGGA